>JAGPMK010000037.1 GCA_018052995.1 Syntrophorhabdales bacterium
ATATAGCCTATTTGTAACGATGACAAAATCATGTTGTCTTTTTGCTATCAGCGGCTTACATTAATTCTTGTTATAGCTTTTCGGGGGCTCAGATTGTAATGTATTGTAAGGGTCTTATATTGCGCAAATAGACCCTCGTTTAGGCAAGAAAAAAGGCCTTTGCTGAATTGCAAAGACCTTTAAAAAATTTAATTTTTACTAACCTCGTCTAGTACATGTGCAAGATCGATCCCTCCCCAGAGCTTACGGCCCTTTACGAAGGTCATGCCAGGCGCAAGCCTTATCATCTCGCCAGCGTCAGTAAATACATCCGAATTCTTAACAACAACCCAGGAGCCATCAGGCTTTTTTTCAAAATCATTAACTACTACTTTACTAACATTTCTCATAATGCCTCACCTCCAAAATTCTGGCGTTATAGTGTCAAATCGATATTAGATTTTTTTAAATTTTATATCCTAATTCATAATCATTTTTTATTTGAAAGTCAAGAGGAATATACAGTTCGAAAAATAGATGTGGACCCTCATATCTGTCTTGCCTTTTTTTTACTTTTTACACTACTTTATCCCTTCATCTTCATAAGGCATGCTTTCCCACCCACCTTCTTGAAAAAAAATATGATATAAGGACGATTCAAGAACCCTTGGGTAACCGCAATCCCCAAACAACTGTGGACTATACCCATGTGGCGAAGAGGAAGGTATGTTGCTGGATTAAAATTTTATAGTCAAACCTCCTATAAATGCATGGTCTGCCTCATATCTATTGAGCCCCATCTTTACACCACTATCTACTGTTGTGTATTTTCCGATTTTATAGTGTGCACCGAAAAGAAAAAAGGCAGGTGCGGTTTTTATTCTTGGGTCATTATTACTTGTTAAACCTATATCTCCTCCTATGGTAAGGTCCTTTATTGTCTCAACTGTTATGGCAAAGGACGCTGAAAGGAGGTCCTTTCTTTCATCTGTTCTGTTCTCGTTTCTTGTATAACCTGCATTTAAATGTAATCCAACAGGCGCAACCTCCTTTGAGATAATGACCATTGCACCATAGGTTGTCCTCCCTGTGCCAAAGCCCTGTCTGTAATCTCCTGAGGGGATGCCTACCCCTGGCTTTATGGCAATACCAAGACCATCCTTTTCGTAGAATCTCCATTTAGCCTCAAGGGTCATATCAGATAGTCTATCTTTATTAAAGACTGTCTGCCCACCTTCTTTTCTCTTCTTCCATGTGTATGGAAGCCCTGCCATGATGTCAAGGCTATCGGTGATACCGTAAGTTAATACGGTTGATAACTCGGTTTCAGTTTCTCTTACTGCTACACCTTCTTCATGGTTCTTAGTGGAAGATGATTCAATGCCTGCCTCTATTTGAAATCCAGCCCTTCCCGTGGTTCCTGCATCATCGGTGACAAAGGGACGGGCAGCATGGGTAACTGAGGGAAATATCATAGTAGATATAATAAGTAACACCAGCCAGATCTTGAAAAAAACCGTTTTCCTTCTTTCTGCGAGCCTCATTACAACCTCCTTGCTTTGATTTTTTTGTTTATTGTGTTGGAATACCTGAGATGGTCCACTATAAATGCTGCCCGTGCCATATATCCTGAATCTTCAAGAATAGCTATACTAAAGAAAAGAAATAGTATATTGGGAAGAAAGACAAGGACACTGCCAACACCATTTATTATTCCATCTACCAGAACTGACCTGATCATGCCCTCCCCATGCCAAATGCCTTTGATAAAATCCCCAAGCCATTTAATAAAGCCCTCTATTAGGTTCATTGGAATCTCTCCCAATATAAAGACAAGAGAAAAAACAAGATACATCAGTCCAAGAAATATGGGTATACCAAAAATACGGTTTGTAACAACCATATCTATTCTGTCTGAGGTTGTATGACGGGCTTCAATTGTTGAACGGACTGCCTTCTTGCATATACCAGATATAAGGTCATATCTTTTTTCTGCGATGAGTGTTTCAGGTGGCTCTCCAGTGAGTCTTTCAATGCTGGAGACACTTTTCTCAACCTGTTTATTGATTTCATCGGAATTGACTTTACTTATTGCATCTCTGTCATTTTCGAGTAGCTTTATAGCAAGCCAGCGGGGGTTATATATACCTGATAGCGGAACATGCTCATTGAGCATCGACCTTATTCTGGCAATTTCTCTCTCAAGCTCTTCACCATAATTAACAGAATTGTTACTGCTAAAAGGGAAATTGCCTGACTCTGCTACAGCTATGATCTTCTCCACAAGCTCATCTATTCCTTCGCCTCTATGTCCTATTGTCTCCGCTACAGGGGCATTGAAAAAATGTGAAAATTTTTCAATATCATATTTATATCCCCGCGCCCTTACCTCATCGCTCATATTAAAGACAAGAATCAGGGGAACACCCATTTCCATGAGTTGCACAGTAAGGTAGAGATTTCTTTCAAGGTTAGATGAGTCAATTATATCTACAACCAAATTAGGTTTTTCATCTATAATAAAATTCCTTGCCACAAGCTCATCGGGGGAATAGGCTGTCAGACTATATGTCCCTGGCAGATCCACTACATTTATCTCATGTTCCCTATACCTTAATAATCCATCTTTCATCTCAACAGTTACACCAGGATAGTTACCCACATGCTGTCGTGCCCCCGTGAGCCTGTTGAAGATGGTTGTCTTTCCTGAATTGGGGTTGCCCGCAAGGGCTACTGTAATAGATTTCATAAAGTCATCCTCCAGATGTTGATTAATTAGGTATATTAAATATAGTTAGGCATACCTAACAAATATAGTAAAAAAATTTACGCTACCATTATCTTCTAGGCAATTCCATGTCCAAGGATTATACGGCTGCCTTTCAAAGAAATAACAAGCGGCCCTTTTGATGAGTTCATGAGCGCATCTATCACTGTTTCGGGGATAAGCCCCATGGCAGTCAGTCTTGCCCTTAATCCCTGACCTGCATCCACCCTGACTATCTGGACACGGTTGCCCTTTCTAACAAAGGCAAGGGGCATATTATACACCTCCCATCTCGTCCCTACCTAATCTCAATCTCTATCATTTCGGATTCTTCCTTCCTTAAAGAAAGATGATAACCCCTTACTTTTATATCTATTGGATCACCAAGAGGGGCGATGCGCTCTAATTCTATGACCGATCCAGGTGTAATCCCCATATCAAGGATGCGCTTTTTTGTTTCACCCTTACCGTCTATTTTTAACACCTTGCATTTATTACCAGGCTTTAAATCCTTTAATCTTAATGAGGCATTGGCATTTATATCCTCTTGTTTTGAATTTTCCTTTAAGGCATCAAGGCATGTTAAGATACATTCCCTGCAATTTTCCCTAGAGCCTTCATTATCGCAATGATAGGCAAAACCTTTTATCCATTTACCTCCTCCCCTCGGGCAGGTCTGGACAAACTCGATGAAATTTACAAAACGTTCCACAAGTTCTCTGGGTATCGAATGCTCCATCTGACAGGCAGCGACATCTGCCTCTTCATAGGGCACTGCAAGAACCTCTGTAAAAAAATCTCTCAGGATTTCATGCCTTCTCGCCACATCCTTAGCGGCAGCCTCCCCAGCATCTGTCAGGGTTATGAGGTCGTAGGGTGTATAATGTATAAGCCTCTTCTCTGTCAGTAATTTCAATGCCCCTGTCACAGAAGGATAGCTTATGTTGAGCCGTCTTGCTATGTCCCTGGGTCTTACGGCGTGCTTTTCGGCAATAACCTGATAGATCGTCTCCAGATAATCCTCCAGGCTTGCTGAAAGGGTTTCTGTTACCGTCATACCTCACCTCTATTTTTTATAATTAGGCATACCTAAGTAATTACATTAAACCTAAATATTTGTCAATAAATTTTTGCTAGATTTTTAAATTGCCCTATCCACGGGATCTATTTTTCTAATGAGTTTATATCTTTTATTTTCTTGTAATCTTTATCTTTCCCAGTAGTATTATAAACCTTCTCAAGAGATCTTCGTCGAAGCAGTTTCTCATCCCATTATTCCTTTGTTTCTTAACCTCTGGGGGGCTTATCATAATCTTTACAACCTCTTTTGGAGAAAGCGCCTTTTTATAGGGTCTATTGGATGTCATGGCATCAAAAACATCTATTATGCGCATCAGTCGGGCTAAGGGGCTTATATTACCCTTTTCAAGGTTAAAGGGGTAGCCAGTGCCATCGTAATTTTCATGATGATGCAATACTGCCTTTTTTACAAAGGTCGGTATTCTTGAATCTATAAGCATGGCAACACCATTTAGGGGATGCGCCCTTATCCTTTCCCATTCAAGGTCGTCCAGCGCACCTTTTTTATTCAGTATCTCTTTTGGAATGTATGCCTTTCCAATGTCATGGAGAATAGCAGCTATACCACATTGCTGTATTAGATTTTCATGCATCTCATCATCTGCCTCTTTTTTTATCACCTCCATCACATCAGGATTTTTACACAAAAAGGTAATGGTAAGCCAGAATACCTTTGTGGCATGCTCATAGGTCTGATAGTCATGTCCTAGTAACTTAGATAAAGGCTGTAATGAATTATACTGATCTATGTATATCAGGGCATTATTTACAAGATTCTGAATCCTTTCAATGAGATTTGGGTCTATAAAACCAGTGTCTACTGTCGTCTCAAAAGAGTTCTTTACTATATTCGTAGATACCCTGCTGATGATGTTAACCTTATGATCATTGGTAATTGCCTTGTTGTTTACAAGCTCTGTAAGATGATTTTCAAGGTATTCCTCATATCGGACCTCTTCCTCAAGCTCTATGAAAATCTCCTCTTGTCCATTCTCTGCAAGTTTGTTGAGCTGTTCCTCTGTGACCACATTTCCCTCTAATGCCCATAAGATATATCTACCACCAGAGGATTTAATATATATTTTAAATTTGGGTAGGCTTCCAGGGATTATTGCCCCGGGAGGTATGGATAGATATCTTTTGATTTCATCAGATGCCATATATGTTAAGGCAATTTATAAGGTTATTTTTTGTGACATTGTAAATTTTTTTAACATATAACATGAAATTATTATGCAAGTCGATAATAATTATTGCTTTTATTAGAGTTTTTAAAAAAATCTCCATTTGCATACCTTTCTTTCAAGAAAGTCTGTGAAAAAATAAAATCCAAAGCCAAGGATACCCATAGCAAATATAATATACCTGCATACATAGCATGGTAATCAAAAGGGTGCTTCCTGTGAGATATTTTGTAGGTGAATGACCTACATTAATTTCATCCTTATACCGATACCCTACCACTGCCCTGTTCTGATATAAAAATTACCAGAAATGATGGAGATGGCAACTAAATTATCATGGCTGACAGAAATTAGCTATCTAAAAAACAATTAAACGAGGAGGGTACAATGGCAAACGAAAGTGATTTTTATGACAAGGTATTCCCAGTTCCTGATCGGGTAAGGGAAAAATCCTACATTAAAAGTAGGGCTGAGTACGAAAGGCTTTATAGGGAATCTGTCGAAAACCCTGAGATCTTTTGGACAAAAGAGGCAGAGAAAAGACTGACATGGTTTAAGCCCTTTGATAAAAACAGGGTTTCAGACTGGTCATTTGGCGATGACCTTCATGTAAAATGGTTTGAAGGTGGAAAGTTGAATGTCTCTTATAACTGTCTTGACAGGCACCTTGAGAACAAAAAAAATAAGGCAGCCATCATATTTGAAGGTAATGACCCCAATGACTGGAGGATCTATACCTATTTTGACCTGTATCGCGAGGTAAATAAATTCGCAAATGTCCTAAAAAAATTGGGTATAAAGAAAGGGGACAGGGTCTCTATCTATCTACCCATGATCCCTGAGCTCGCCATCACCATGCTGGCATGTGCAAGGATAGGTGCAATCCACTCTATAGTGTTTGGGGGTTTTTCATCAGAGGCATTAAGAGACAGGATTAATGACTGCAAGGCAAGACTCCTTATTACATGCGATGGAAGCTACAGGGGTGCCAAGGCAATCCCTCAAAAGGAGAGTGCTGACAAGGCACTTGAGATGTGCCCATCTATCGAAAAGCAGATAATCATCAAACGGACAGGGACGCAGGTGCCTATGGTTGAGGGCAGGGATATCTGGTATGAGGAATTGATGGCAAAGGCAGAACCATATTGCAAGCCAGAGGAGATGGATGCAGAGGACCCATTATTTATCCTCTATACATCTGGCTCAACAGGTAAGCCAAAAGGCGCTGTGCACACACAGGCAGGTTATCTCCTTTTTGCCTCCATGACCCACCAGCTGGCATTTGATGTGCGTGATGAGGATAACTATTGGTGTACTGCTGATATTGGCTGGGTGACAGGTCACAGCTATGTAGTATATGGACCATTATGCAATGGTGCAACAAGCATCCTTTTTGAGGGTGTCCCCACCTATCCTGGCCCTGATAGATTCTGGGCTGTTATTGAAAAGTATAATGTCAACAATTTCTATACCGCCCCAACGGTTATACGCTCAGTGGCCAAGGAGGGTGACGAGCATGTAAAGATGCATGACCTTTCATCCCTTCGTGTGCTTGGGTCTGTTGGGGAACCACTCAACCCTGAGGCTTGGTGGTGGTTTTATAATAAGGTCGGTGGTAGCCGCTGCACAATCGTTGACACATGGTGGCAGACAGAGACAGGCGGTCATATGATTCTCCCATTGCCAGGTGCGATAGACATAAAACCCGCCAAGGCAATGGTTCCATTCTTTGGCGTGGTGCCAGCAATCGTCGATGTGGATACAGGCAAAGAGATAGTAGGCCCTGGAAGTGGGGCGCTTTGTATCAAAAATGCCTGGCCAGGCATGTTCAGGGGGATATGGAATGACCCGAACCTTTTTAAAGAGAATTATTTTGCCCCATATCCTGGATACTATTTTAGTGGTGATGGTGCAGAGCGAGACGCAGATGGTGACTACAAGATTACAGGCAGGATAGATGACGTAATCAATGTATCTGGTCACAGAATAGGCACGGCAGAGGTAGAAAGCGCCCTTACACACCATCCAGCAGTAGCAGAGGCGGCAGTTGTAGGCTTTCCTCATGATATCAAGGGACAGGGCATCTTTGCATATGTGACGCTAAAAAAGGATGTCCAAAAGAGCGAGCAGCTAAAAAAAGACCTGATAGCCACTGTTAGAAAAGAGATTGGACCTATAGCCACACCTGATCAGATTCTGTGGGCCGATGGATTACCAAAGACAAGATCAGGTAAGATCATGCGTCGTATCCTAAGGCAGATTGCTGCAGGTAAATTTACTGATCTTGGTGACATTTCAACGCTTGCTGAGCCAGGTGTTGTTAATGAGCTAACGGAAGAAAGGAAGAAACTAAGCTAAACATGAATAGATAAGGCCCTCTTCTTCATGAAGAGCAGTATCAAAAGCATGTTTTTTTCTTTACAGGAAGGGGCTGGATGCATCTTCAGCCCTTTCTCTTATGCATCTTTTAATTATTTAAGGTAATATGGTAATATCTTTAAAAAAAGGTTATTGAATCATGGATGACCAAAAAGCCCTGAAGATTAAAAAAAACACCATAGACAGAGATTCACACACCATTGAACCTTCAGAAGAGGCACTTTACACTGCCCTGATAGATGGTCTGCAGATAGGCGTTTACATTCTACAAAATAGAGGATTTGAACTTGTAAATAGACGGATGCTGGAATATACAGGGTATACAGAGGAGGAGATACGCACGATTGACCCACTAAAAATAGTTCATCCAGATGACAGGGCCATTGTAAAAAGGAATATCACACAGGTATCAAAAGGACAGACCATATCACCATATGAATATCGTTTGATAACAAAGACAGGGCAGACCAGATGGATTATGGAGACCGCCACGCTAATAAACTTTAAGACAAAAAAGGCAATCCTCGGTAACTCCATGGATATAACCGAACAGAAGGAGGTAAAAGAGACACTCCAGGAATTAGACTCCCTTAAGGCATCTATCCTTGACGCAGCCCCCCAGGCTATTGTAGGTCTACATAACCGTATTATCAAGTTTGCAAACGCAGCTGTAGAGGATGTATTTGGATGGAGACCTGACGAACTGATTGGAAGGAGCGTGACCCTGTTTTACAGGAACGAAAGGGAGGCTGAAGAGATAGGTCGTTACTTCTATACCACCCTTACAAATCAGCGGACCTTTGTATCAGAATTCTACTGTCGTCACAAAAACGGGGATGACCTCTTATGTAAAATGAGGGCATCGAGGATTGGAGACATATTGACGGGAGACCGAAGGATAGTGATTACCTACGAAGACGTAACAGAACAGAGGAAGGCAGAAAGAGAGCTGGCAAACTCACAGGAACAGCTTCGTAACCTCTCCATGCACCTCCAGTCCGTCAGAGAGAAAGAGAGCACCCGAATTGCCATGAAGATCCATGATGAACTCGGTCAATCCCTTACTGCCCTACAGTTAGACCTCGCATGGTTGGGTAGTCGTTTGCCACCCGGGGATTTAACCCTAACCTCAAAAATCCAGCATATGAGGGAGCTCATAGATACGACCGTAGAGAGTATGCACCGTATCTCAACAGAGCTACGGCCCACCCTGCTCGATGACCTAGGTCTTACAGCAGCTATGGAATGGCAATTACAGGAATTTCGGGAGAGGACAGGGATACATTATAAAGCCAGGCTTAACCTCAAGGAGGGCTTTATAGAGAGAGAGCTCGCTACAGCCCTCTTTAGAATCTTTCAGGAGGTCTTAACTAACATAGCACGTCATGCAGAGGCAACATCTATCAGGGTTAATCTTACAAAGAAGGGTGATGGGCTTTACCTTGATGTCTCAGACAATGGAAAGGGGATTACCAAGGAGCAGATAGATAACCCAAAATCATTCGGTATTATAGGCATCCGTGAACGGGTTAACTTCTGGGGTGGCACAATCTCTATAACAGGTAAACCAGGGAAAGGGACTGACATCAAGGTCAGGATACCACTTACAGGAAAAAGGAAGGGATGATAAAGATCTTAATAGCCGATGACCATGCTGTAGTCAGGGCGGGGATTAAACAGATATTGACTGGTCAGGAGGATATAGTTGTAGAGGATGAGGCTGGAAGCGGTCAGGAGGTAATCAATTACCTCACAAAAAGGCACTATGACCTAATCCTTCTTGATATCTCCATGCCTGGCAGATCAGGATTAGAGATTCTCGAAGACATCAAATCCTTACAACCAAGGCTGCCTGTGCTTATCCTTAGCATGCACCCAGAAGAACAATACGCAGTCAGAACGTTGCGTGCAGGGGCAGCAGGTTATCTTACAAAGGCAAGTGCACCCCAGGAATTGATAACAGCAATCAGAAAGGTCTCACAGGGGGGGAAATATGTAACCTCTTCCCTTGCAGAAAAACTCGCCTTTGAATTGGATGCAAATTCCGAGAAACCTATACACGAAACATTGTCCAATCGGGAGTATCAGGTTATGTTGATGCTTGCCTCGGGTAAGACCGTAACAGATATCGCAAAGGAGCTCTGTTTGAGCCCAAAAACCATAAGCACCTACCGTATGCGCATCCTGGAAAAGATGAATATGAAGAAGAACGCAGAACTGACCTTATATGCTGTAAGAAATAGCCTAATCTCATAATATCTCCCAATAGTTACCTATTATCAGCATTTTTCCATGTTTTTTGTCTCTCTTGCCGTTATTTACGTATCAATACATTTCAAAATATCTCACAGGTAAGCGCTAAGCGCTACCAATGTCATCCTAACACCTTGCCTTTATAGGTCATATACCTGCAGATGGGCACATCTTTTACTGGCAAAAAAAATGGATTCCCGCTGATTTCATCCTTTATCCACCCATGATTAAATAATATTCAGAAATCGCCCCTGAAAAACATAAAGGTAAAGACATAGGGCGAAATGAAACAAAAAGTGGTGAAAAAGGATGGATAATACAAATACCGTCATAGAGTTAAGAGAATCCTTCAAGGGTAATGATTATCAAGAACCTCTTTCCATTATAAAGGGCCATCAAGACCAGATAGATATAAAGGATATCCTGCTTAAGGCAGACATAGAACAGCGGTCTTATCTCATGGAACATGAAAGCAAGGAGATATTAGAGGGCTTTGGCATCCAGACCTCTGGTGGTATGATAGCCAAAGATGAAAGGGATGCGGTTGAAATAGCCAGGTATCTCGGTTATCCCGTTGTATTAAAGATCGCCTCACCTGATGTGGTCCATAAGTCAGATTTAGGTGGTGTCAAGCTTGACCTACGAAATGATTTTGATGTCAAAAAGGCATACAACGAGATTGTCTCGCAATTCAAAGGAAGGGATATCACAGGTGTCTCTGTACAAAAGATGGTGAGCCCTGGGATAGATGCCATCATAGGGGTTACCCATGATGAAACATTTGGGCCCGTAATCATGTTTGGCCTTGGTGGCGTCTTTGTGGAGGTCCTAAAAGATGTAAGCTTCAGGGTCCTGCCTATAACAGAGGAGATGGCAGATGAGATGATTAAAGAGATAAGGGGCTATCCATTGCTTAAGGGATACAGGGGTAGGTCTGCAGATATTCAATCTCTAAGAGAATTATTGCTCAAGGTTTCAAACCTGATAACAATGTATCCTCAAATCAGGGAGCTTGATATGAACCCTGTGGTTCTTTATCCCTCTGGCTATATGGTAATAGATGCCAGGGTGTTTATTGGCCAACCGTATCATCTGCCTGAAAAACCTGTAACCATCACCCCTTTATCAAAGGATAGTCTCTACAGGCTATTCTATCCACAAGGCATAGCTGTCCTTGGTGCTACAGACTCGGAGGGGAAGCTGGGCTTCAATGTGATGCGGAACCTTATTGCCCACAACTTCCCTTCCAAACTCTATCCTGTCAATCCCCGCAAAGAGTCTATACTTGGCATAAGATCATACAGCTCCATCCTTGATATAAAGGAGCCTGTGGATACGGCGATAATCATTGTTCCAGCAGAGGCAGTCCCTGCTGCCATTAGGGAATGCTGTGAAAAGGGCGTCAGATATATCATTGTAGAGTCTGCAGGTTTTGCTGAAACAGGTGAGGCAGGTCTTAAACTACAGTCTGAGATAAGGGAGTTAATAAGAAAAAACGGCTGCCGTCTCCTTGGGCCTAATTGTTCAGGGATAATCAATACCCATCATAGCATGGTCCAATCGATAGGGATAGTGGATCAATTAGACAAGGGGAATGTAGGGCTTATTGCCCAGGCTGGGGTCTATGCTGCAGGAATGCTGTATGGCCTCCGACATGTTATGGATTTTGGAATCATCGCCACTATAGGGAATAAGATAGATGTAGATGAAGCAGATATCCTTGAATTTATGGAGACCGACCCAAATATCGATGTGATTGCCCTTTACCAGGAGGATATGAGTAGTGCCAGACGTTTCCTTGAGGTGGCAGGTAGGGTATCTGAGAAAAAACCGATCATTGTCCTCAAAACAGGTAGGACAGAGGCGGGTAAAAGGGTGGTATCATCACACACTGCATCCATGGCAGGAAAGGAAGAGATCAATAACGCTGTTTTCAAACAAACCGGTATTATAAGGGCCCGTGATAATGAACACCTTTTTTCCTTAATCCGGGGATTTTCAAGGCAGCCTCTACCAAAGGGTAGAGGGGTACTGGTTATCACCTATACGGGTTCGCTTGGTGTCGCCACAACAGATATGCTCTATTCAAATAACCTAAAACTGGCAGAGCTTGAGGGTCATCTCAAAAAAAGGCTTGCCCCATCACTTGACAAATATCTCAATGTTCAAAACCCAGTAGACTGCTCCTTTAGTATGAATCCAGAACAGGTGAAGAGGATCACCGAGATAGGGATTTTAAGCAAAAACGTCCATGCCATTATCGTAATCCTTCAGGGCGAGATGCTTGATTCCTATATAGATACCCTTAAGGCCATAGATTACAAAGGAAAACCTGTCTTGTGTTGTGTTGCCTGCAAGGAGTTTATGATGGACCAGGTGATTCGTCTCGAAAAGGCAGGTATCCCTGTATATTCTACGCCAGAAATGGCAGTAGAGGTCCTTGCAGCGATGTATCAGTATGCGCGTAGACATATGGTTAAGGATACAAATCAATTCCTTGCCCAGAATTCATTCTCTATTGACGATCAACAGGTGACCCTAAGGATGTTAAGCCATCAGGATACGACATTGTGGACAGGGTTTGTTAATGCCTGCTCCCCCCGTGCCCTCTGGTATAGATTTCTCTCCCCATTTAAGGCCACCCCTGAAGTTGCAGAGAGATTTTGTGCTATAGACCCTGATGAGGAGGTGGCAATAGTGGCAGAGATAGCAGAAAATGATAAAAAGAGGATTGTGGCTATTGCAAGGCTTATCAAATGCAGGGATTGTGATGAGGCTGAATATGCTGTAATTGTTACAGATTCATGGCAGAAAAGGAGGTTAGGTTATAACCTCTCTGTGACATGCGTGAACCTTGCCAGACATCTTGGCATAAACCGTATCAATGCTGAGACAATAGATGAAAATCTTCCCATAATAAAGGTCCTAAATCGCTGTAGTTTTAAGATGGAGGCTAAAGAGCGGAACATGCTCCTTATGTCTCTAAACCTGAAAACCTGAAATGACCTGAATATATATTATTACCATCGGTTACCACCCTTGGTGACCAATCCCCACCACTGGGAAGATACAATAGCTTACCCTTAAACACCCCTTTAATATACCTGGCAGGGCACATCTGCACCCTGCCATTCATGGCTTTACCTATATTGACTGATTCTATTATTATTTTTTGGTTGAAAATTTTCTGCAAATATATAAACCTTAAGATTAAGGAACAGGGAGGTGGATATGGACTATATTAGATATCTGAGGCTCACTGTTTTATGTGAAAATGTGGTGACGAATCTTGGAGGTGTAGGCGAGCATGGTTTCGCTGTATATATAGAGACAGATCTTGGTGATTACCTCTTTGATACAGGGTCTGGCATAGGCATCTTGTATAATGCAGACATCTTCAACAAGCACCTTAAGAAAATAAAAAAGATAATGTTGAGTCATGGTCACTCCGACCATACAGGCGGGCTTATCCAGGTCCTCTCAAAAACAGGTGAAATAGAGGTGTATTGCCATCCCTCTGTTTTCAATGAAAAGTATGCAGTATCACAGGAACCATTTAAACAGGAAAAACGATTCATTGGTATACCCCACAGACAGACCTATCTTGAGTCAAAAGGCGCTGTTTTTAAATTTTCAAAGGAATTTATAGAGATCAGAAAGGGCATGTTTCTCACCGGCGAGATACCAAGACTCAACGACTATGAAGAAGGGGATCCCCGATTATCATTAAAAGCAGCAGACGGTTTTGTAAAGGACCCATTATGGGATGACCAGGCGCTTGTATTTTCCACAACAAAAGGCATGGTTGTTCTTCTTGGCTGTGCCCATGCAGGCATTATAAATACCCTGCATTTCGTTGCAAACACATTGGATGTTGATAGATTTTATGTTGTAATAGGTGGGACACACTTAGGGCTTGTGGGTAAAAACCAGTTTAAACGATCAGTTGAAGCACTTAAGGATTTCAAAATTGATAGGATTGGGCTTTCCCACTGCACAGGCATAGAGGCAGGCCTTATAATGAAAAAGGAATTCGGTGAGGGTTCATTCTATGCCTCTGTGGGGACCAGTCTTGAGGTAACATAAATTCATAGACAAGGGAGGAAAAATGAAGATTGATTGCTATACCCATTTTTCATTCGAAAGGTATTTAAGATATTTAGAGAAAAATTGTAACAATGCATTTCCCTTTGCAACCCTTTTCAGATATTTAAAAACTATGCTTGATGTAGACAGCCGATTAGCCCTGATGGAGAAATACCATGTGGATAAACACGTTATTGTGCCTTTCCCCTGGATTGAATCCGTTAAAGAGGTCTATAACGACCCTAATAAGGCAAAGGAGGCTACCTCCATATTGAATGATGAATTAGCAAATCTGGTTAATAGATATCCGGATAGATTCGTTCCCGTTGCTGCTATCCCAACAACCAATATGGATATCATGCTATCCGAATATGAAAGGGCGATATATAAATTAAAATTCAAAGGTATATATTTAGTGGTAGGCCCAACAGTAAGGCCCGTTGATGAACCCATATATGATAATCTTTTTCAAAAGGCTGTTCATGATAATATCCCTATATGGCTTCATCCATCCAGACCGGTAACGTATAGCGATTACATAAATGAAGATATGTCAAAGTATGGCATTTGGCAATCAATAGGGTGGCTCATGGATTCAAGCACTGCCATGATAAGATTAACCCTTTCTGGTGCATTTGACAAATATAAAGGCATAAAGTTTATAATACATCACCACGGGGCACTCATTGGATTATTTTCAAAGCGTCTTAATGCAGGTTTTAGTCTCTTTAAAAATATCGAGGCCCTTAAAAGTAAAACGAATATAACCGAGCCGTATATTGATCATTTTAAAAATTTCTATGTTGATACCGCAACCCAGGGGTTTGAACCGCTGCTCATTCAAAATGCCTATATGTTTTTTGGTATCAATCATGTACTTTTTGGCACGGATGTTCCATTTGATGAGAATGGTGGTTATAATTTTACCGATGAAACAATAGGTTCAATCAATGCCGCCCTAATATCAGACGCTGATAGAGAGAGGATATTTTACAAAAATATCGCCCAGCTACTCAATCTTTAAATAAAAGGATGCGTAGGGGGTCCGTAATATACTGGATTGTAGTGGAAGACTTTATATAGACCTAATACTCGGTAGTCTCAGCTTTGTCCTGCCATCAATAATAAATACTGATTATGGGACCAACTGTTTGAACACAGGCTTTCACCCCTTTTATGCAAAATCTTCCAGAATGTGGACAAAGGTCTTAAAGGCGCTGTGGAGGACACCAGAATAACCACCACCAGGATTGCCCCATGCGCTGGCAAGATATAGACCCTTTACAGGCGTCCGATTTTCAATCCTGTTCATAAAGCTATTATCTAAGGTTTCATCAAAACCATAGATAGCCCCACGATAGTTTTTTGTAAAATACCAATTTGTCAAGGGCGTTGCAGACTCAACTACCTCAATTATTAAAGAGAGACCCGGGATAACATGCTTTTCCGCTTCTTTTATAAGAATTTGTGTCCATCTATCTTTTTCTTTATAATAGTCATCTTTTCTTCCATTTTTGTAATCTGATTCAAATCTACCCCAAAAATCATAACCACAGAGGGTCATTACACTTACAGTGCTGCAACCTGGTTTTGAGTATCCCTTGAATAAATTATCATAGATGGTTACGCTAAAAGGACTTTTCTCTATATCACCAGTAAGGCATGCCCTATAGTCTTCCTCAATGTTATTTCCATGAGATACATGGGTGGTATATGTCTTTATCGCCTCTCCTAATTCCCTGTTAAGCCCAAGCCAAACAATAAAAGAGGAAAGACTTGGCTTGTATCCTTTGATTATGGTTATGTAATCTTTAGGGAGGCTCCCAGGAGGCAGCATCTCTAAAAGTGTATCAGGGGCATTGGCATTACTTACCACAATCCTGGCAGGGATTATCTTGCCTCTTGATACCTCAACCCCCTTGACCTGCTTGTCTTCTATGAGGATTTTTTTTGCCTCAGTGCCGTATAATATCCTACCACCATCTTTGCTTACAGCATCTGCTAATGCATTACTTAAATCTTGGGAGCGATCCTTGATATAATAGGAGCCATATCTTAGATACTCGCCTGTTGCTACTGCATAATAAAAGGCAGAGAGTCTTGAAGGGGGAAGTCCATAATAGCTCCACAGACCCGCAAGGGCATCCTTTAGATCAGAATCATTCACATACTCACCTAAAAACTCATAAAGTGTTTTGTTTCTCACAGCCCACATATGTTTATACTGCATAGGAAACAACATCTTGATAAACTTTCCTTTATTTTTCATAAGCCTTATACTGTCTTCTGCAATGTTTATCATCTCGTTCACGAAAGCCCTGACCCCTTTTGCCTCTTTAGGGAATTTCATGCTTAAAAGCTGTATATATGCCTCAGGGTCTTGTTGAGGAACAGAGATGTCAAGCCTGTCTGTTTTGAGGCGATAGCATTCAGGGGCAAGAACAAGGTTTAATTTTTTTAGAATACCAATATCATCAAGGATTTGTGCCCCTGCTGTATTATGAAGGGATGTGCCGTGAAGTGACACATCAAAGGTATATTTATCCCCTGAACCACGGCTAAAGGTTGTAGCATAACCCCCTGGGATTAAATGCTGTTCTACTAGCGTGACAGGGAAACCCTCCTTAACAAGATATGCAGCAGTGCACAATCCCCCTAGCCCAGCACCAATTACAACAACAGGATAATCCTTTTTAGGGCCTATATTATCAGCGAGGGCTGAGAGCCTTTTTTTGTCCACAGCAAGAACCATGGCTGCCATGGCTGATATAGTCAAAAAAGAACGCCTTGAAATCATCTTTCCTAACATAATCCCTCCTTATTTTTTTATCCCTCAGTGACCTCTCCGCGCCCCTGGCACATCTTAACAATTTCAGTCAAATATGGCATAAACGGTATATTTGAAACTGAATCCATAAGATTCTTAAGCCCGGCAGGTATATACATAAGAAATGACTTAAGCCCTTTTTTTAAACCCAAAAAACCATATGCACCCAGTGCCTGCATGAGCCTCTGGCAGGATGAACACCAAAATAGTTCTCTAAACGATAGGGCATCTATTTCTGTATAAAAATTTTTGCGGTATAAATCAAGAAGATATTCTTTCTCGTCGATTGATAGGGTGGCATATGGGTCATTTAGTAGTGACGCCAGATCATATAGGGGGTTGCCTATCCTCATACCCTGGAAGTCAATAAGATAAGGCATAGCATCTTTTATCATTACATTCTGGGACTGGAGGTCGCGGTGGATTAGGGTCTGTCTTGAATCTATAAGCCTTTTTATGAGCATATCAAACTCTTTTTTAAGTCTTGGGTTAAGCAATATTTCATGAGGTAGATTACAAAACCCTATGGCAAAGTTTTCTATAAAATATCTATGTTCCCACGTATAGAGAGATTCATCAAAACCATCCATTATCCTTATACCTTTACAGGAAAAAACAGAGAGGGGATAACTGTGGAGACGGATTATGTTTTCGAGGGTCTTTTCATAGAGGGCTTTTCTTGAATCCCATGGTTTAAATCTTAATGACCACAGGTCAGTATCGCCTAGGTCCTCCATAAGTATCAGATAATTTGTAGGGTCATGGCTAAATATCCCTGGCACAGATATGGAGATATCCTTAAGGAATCTACCTATACCTGCATAGTATAGATTTTCTATCCGGATGGGGTCATAGTGGATTAATATTGCCCCTTTATCCTGCCCCTTTATCCTGTAGAATGTTCTGTCTGAACCCCTTACAGAAAGTGGAGTTATTTCAAGGGATACGGGTTCAAAAAGCCCGAGACCTTCTTTTGCAAACTCTATAAGCCCCTTTTCTTTTATCATGAAATCCCCTTAAGCCCTGCCTTTATCTCCTCATAGGCTGCCTGGGTCCCTATATCATACCATATACCTTCATCTATAAGGACACCCCTTATAGAACCAGGTTTATCAGTTATCTTCCTTAAAAAGACAGGGACAATGGATTCAGCCTTTCCCGGCTCAATACAACGGAGTATAGATGTCTCGATGGTGTATATGCCTGTAAAAAGACAGGTTTTTATCCCCTTTTTACCGAGGCTGTATCTCATATCAATGATATTGCCCTCTTCATCAATCTCCACATTCAGATTATGGCCCACTGACCTCAAGGCAAGGGTTGCCTCTGGTCCTTGTAACCCATGGGCATCTATGAGTTTCTTCAGAGGCAGGCTACTTATTATGTCACCATTGTAGCAGATGATTGCCTCGTCATCGGATAGGAGGTCCTCAATATTTTTAAGGCCGCCTGCTGTCTCGAGAAGCACTGGTTCATACCGAAATATGATGGGTATGCCCTTCCATCTACTATCAGGAAAGGCTTTTTTATAGGCATCCGGTATGTGATGCGTGTTTATTATAAAACGGTCTATGCCTGCCTGTGCCAGATGTGCCATTGCATAGGTTATTATGGGTCTGCCCCCCACCTCAAGTAATGGTTTTGGGCATGTCTCCGTCAATGGTTTTAATCTTACCCCCATCCCTGCACCAAGGATAAACGCTGTTTTAAATCGCCTTTTTTTCATTTAATGCTCAGTAGATTTTTTCAAGCTGGGTGCCTGGGAAGTAATGCCTTAGAATCGCCTCTGCATTATAGCCCTTTATAGCCATTACACCTGCGCCTATCTGGCAGAGTCCTACACCGTGCCCCCAGCCTGCACCATAAAATGTAAATCTTTCTATTTCGCCATACGAATTGCCTTCTGTTTCAACGATGAATGCACTGCTTAAAAGATGGGTATTCGAGAGCCAACGCCTTATCTCAAGCTCTTTTCCTATTGTAAGGGTCTTTTCTGAGCCTGTTATATTAAGAAGGTAAATTCTGCCCGAGGGTCCCCGTTTAAGGGGCTTAATCGCCTTTAATGTGCCCAGATCATAGCCTGATCTTCTTTTTATTATATCCTCAAGCTCTGGACGTGTATACGTAACCCTCCATCTAAAAAATCCATGCGTCTCAAGATCAGAATCTGGCAGGATTATCTTGAGTGTATCCATATCATCTATGTTGCAGTATGCCTTGGGTTTCGAGAGAACCCACGGCCTAACATCTTCTTCTTTTACAAGGGGCTGAAAAGGCCTTTCTGCATCTGAGATGCTCTTTAGATAAGGGATGTCCATATCCTTCCAGGCAGATCTGTATTCCTCTGTAATACCCCCGCATGCCTTTGAGTATCTTGCATCGCATACCTCCCCGCCATATGTGATGACAACCCCATAGGTTTCCTTTACTGCCTTAAGGGGATTCTCTGTTGATATTTTTGTTATGCCCTGGTATCTCTGACAGTGATCATCTGCACATACATGGTAGATGTCATGACCCTCTTGTTCATACCATCTAATTACCGTATTATTTTCGCCTTCCTGTTTTTGAAGGCTATTGCCTACCACCTCTTCCACCCCTTTTTTTTGTCCTAAGGCAGATATGAGCCAGCTCCTTGAAATAATTGCATGTGTCTTTAAAAACTCAACAGGTGCGGAGCTATTCATCTCAGAGGAAATTACACTTTCTAAATATTCTTCAAGGGCGATTTCATTTATGACAGCAATGGTATTATCCAGGCGTTTTTTTAATATAAGGTCTCCCCTGAATGACTGTATCTCCTTTTTCTCCCAGTGGAAGTCTATACCTATTGTTACATTGGAAAGGGTAAATGTGTATCCTCCCTGATTTATAAATCTTATATCTGATGCGCTATGTACTATATTACGCTGTTCATCAAAGAGATAGATATTATCATGTGCTACCTTTGCTGTAAATATACCTGTAATATTGGTTATACCATCGAGCAGGAATAGACCTTTTAGATTAATCGACACCTTTTGCTGGTTATCCATAATCCCAACTTTGATAATCGGGCACCCTTTTTGGTCTGATAGGGTGTTCGATAAAAGATAGTCAGGTTTTATATCCATAATCTTTTAAAGGTTTAACCCTTTTTAAAACCCTATGTCAATCGCCATTTGAAATCGAAAAAAACGGATCCAGACTGTTAAAATACACTAGAGGGTGCTTTGGCAACAGGCTGTTAACTATTAAGCATAACCGCATCTATTTCTATAATAAATTGTTGTAGGCTTCCAGCTTCAGATAAATAGGCTTGACAAGCCTGGCCATATTAAAATGCCAACATAGTTTCCGAAAGCGTCTGATTAAAAACCATAGATTTTGGTCTTCATCCAGCCCCATATTCTCTCCAACGGGTTGTATTCTGGTGAATAGGTGGGAAGAAAGAAAAGATGAATCTGAGGAAACCTTTTTAGGTATCTCTTTACTTTCCTACTGGTGTGAATACTGAAGTTATCCAATATAATAAGCCAGGGTCTTGCCCGCAAATCTCTGGCGAAGCTGTCTTAGAAACAAGATAAAGGAATCCGAATCACCTTGTCTCGATTTTTTCCAATAAAATTTTCTTGTCTTCAGATTCAAGCAGCCAAAGAACGTGCGACTTTCTCACATAAATATTTTTTTGACATGAAACTTGATTAAGTGCATGGGCAAAAAAAGGCCTACTTGTAGCTAAAAACCCTATGCATGGATAGAAAAAAGGATCGGAACCTACTATGGAGAGATTAATCGTGATACATCTTCCAACGATCTCATGGTGACTGTTAGGGCAGGGAATGGTTTTGGTATAAAGGAAAGTATAAATATAATCAAAACAACAAGGGATAAAAACCTTCTTTTTCTATCTAACGGCGTTTCCGTGTCAAGAGGGCTTGGATGATTGATGCCAAAGATAAAAAGAAGGATAATAAGGGCAAGCCAGCCTTGGCTGAAAAATACTGCGTATGTCCCAAGACCTATTAAAACAGTTATATAGATCTTTCTGCTGTCTTCTCCAAAGACCGCATAGACAATGTGTCCACCATCAAGCTGTCCTACTGGCAGAAGGTTAAGCGCTGTAACAAACAAGCCAACCCAACCTGCATATGCAAAGGGGTGCAATACCAGGTCATAGCCAGTGGGTATATCGCCCACCAATAGCATCTGAAAGAATTTAAACAAAAGGGGATCACCAAGTTGCATAAAGCCTTGTTGGGCATGGACTGCCTCGACATGGGAGAGTTTTATGCCCACATAGATAAATGGCAGGGAGACCATAAAACCAGCAAGAGGCCCCCCTGCCCCTATATCAAAAAGGGCTCTTTTATCTATCATCGTGCCCTTCATCTTTATTAGTGCACCAAATGTCCCGAATGGAGGAAGGGGAAATGGTATAAAATATGGCAGGGTGGCGGGGATATTGTATTTTCTGCTCATAATATAATGTCCCATCTCATGGGCAAATAGGATACTCATAATAGAGAGGCTATATAGGAAACCACCCACAAACCATGTGGATCCAAAGGTAAGGATAAAAAGTATTATATGTATCATTTAAAATGCAAGCAGACCTGCCTCAAGTATGGCTCGACGTTCATGTTCGGGGGCAGTCTTTATGCCCAAATCAATTTTGACGAGCCTATCAAGGAACAACAAGAGGTCTTTTGTATCAAATTTTCTGCTTATGCTGGAGAGCTTATAGGCGTAATAATTTTTCTGAAAGGGCAGATAATGTTTCCTTTCTGAGGTTTTGATATCAAGAGCCTCCTTCCACCTATTAAAAATATTTGTAAAATCAGGGTATTTGGTATGCATGCCTATCTTGTTTTCTATCTCCTTTGCGTGGAGCAGAAGCCTTGTCTGCCTAACAATAAAACTATGGATAATGATGATTGCAGACTCTGAGGGAAGATTCATAGTGTTTATGAGATTATCGAGTATATATAACATCCTTTTTTTATCCTTACTGGAGAATGCCTCAAAAAATCCTATGAGGTCATCCTGATGTGTCTGTGCCGTTATCTCCATTGTATCCTTCGAGTCTATCTTTTTTTTATCTCCTGCATAGTTTATAAGCTTCATCAACTCTGTCTCTAGCACGGCCTCATCCCTTAACCTCTCCCTAAAAAATTCAAATGCCTTGTCTGTCATCAGTTTGCCATATTTTTTAAGGATTGCGGATGCCCTTTCTTTTAATCTCTTTTCCGGATCCCTCTCCATTATCATAATATCCCCATCAATTTCAATTCCAGCATAGTCGGGTTTTGTCCCTGTGGTTATATATATAATCACAGGCACCCGGCCTCTCAGGTCATTTAGCTGTGCCTTTATCTCCTCAATAACCTCTTTTTCCGGGTCTAAGAGTGTAAGGACGAGTCTCTCTTCCAAAAATAGGCTTGATGCTATATCTATAACAACATCCTTTATCTGACTGCCTGATACAATAATATTATGAGGTGGATCATAAAATTGTTGGGCAAGGATGTTTATATCTTCATTGGCATTTTCTTTAGAGCCAATGGCAAAAATAATCTCTTTCATTGTTTTTAGGTTACTATAGACAACTGTATTTTTCAATAGATAGTCAGCAATCGCCAATATAAATGTTTCTTTTGCCTGTTACAGTTAAAGCTGAAAATATAAAAAGACCTTTCTTCAATACACTGGCATTTGCAAAGGAAAGGCTTTCTGAGATTAACAGAATAAAACAAATCATAACAACTGGATTACCAATTTCTTCGTTGATAAGAAGAATCTTATTGAATATGAAAAAAGCCCTTTATACCCTATCAGATTGATACACTGTTTTTGTATTATATCCAAAGAAAGATGACCTTCAAGGGAGGAAATGGGATAAATAATGTTCACTGAGAATTGCTTGTAAGTTCTTGACTATTTGTATGCTCGGGCATTATATTGTTATTGTAAAAATTTTTTGGAGGTTTCGCCATGCCTATTTACGAGTATCGATGTGAATCTTGTGGTAAATATTTTGAAATATTTCAAAAAATCACAGATGATCCATTAACAGAATGCAAATTCTGTAAGGGCAGGCTTAATAAACTTATTTCCAATTGTGCATTCCATCTGAAGGGTGGTGGTTGGTATGCCACAGACTACAAGAGGCCTATTGACTCTGTAAACAAACCTGCAAAACCGACAAACGGAAATGGCAATGGTAAACAGGCTGTCTCAGAGGCTGTAACCAGCACCGACACAGGCACAAGCTCTACCACAAAGACAACAGAGACATAATATATTATAAAATCAGGAGAGGGTAATGAATGTAGGTGAAAAAGTTAGGTTTCCTTTTGCAAAAAAGGAGATGCAGGGGACAGTAGAAAAAATATTCCAGAAGACAATATATATAAGGGCAGATTTTCCAAAGCAGAAAAATAAGATGATTAAAAGAAAGCTAA
>JAGPMK010000038.1 GCA_018052995.1 Syntrophorhabdales bacterium
GTCTTGCCTGGCTCCATAATCATAAACACACCATAGGGATTTTCCTGAAGATATGCAAAAGTCCTGTTTTTTCCAAGACCCATGGTGATTGTTTTCTCATCAATCATTCTTGGAGAGCCGAAATACGCAACATTCACCCTGCCCTCTTTATTAGATGTACTCAGACATCCAAGGCGTGGTTGCTTATTAAAATATTCCATCAATCTCTGTGACATATTTTTACCTCCTTTTTTAGAAATAACTTCATTATATCAAGAAATCAGCCTATAGAAAAGGGTTAAACTCTGTCGAGTTCCTATCCTTTGTGAGTAGGTCTCTGTGTAATATGCTGCCTATCCTATCCTCTGTCAGGCACCTTTCAAGCTCAGAGGCGATCTCATCCCATAAACCCTCAAAAATACCCTCCATTAGGTCCACAGGAATGAAAACAATCTTTGTATCCTCTGTTACCTTGTCCTTGTTGCACTGTCTCCATACCCATCTCCTTGTAAGCACCTCTTTTTCATCCCTGTAAATCACCTCTCCCTTATCCACTGTCTCCAGCTCTTCTGTATCCATAGAAAAGAAAGGCTCATCACCCTTGGCAAGTCCCAGATATATATTGCCCTCGATGTGCTCAATGTCATGTCCACCCATTGGGACAAGATATTTTATTGAGATGGAATTGTAGAGATCAACAACAGGGTTGATCCTCGGAAAATCACCAAGCTTTAATATTCTTCTAAGAAGGGCTTCGATAGAGCTGTAATATCTTGATGCAGGTATGCCTAGTTTTTTAAATGCCTCACGCCATACCCTGATATGGGGATGTTCCTGGGGTTTTTCAAGGGTAAAAGAAGACTTAATATTATCTATGACATTGCCAAGCCTGTCTTCGCCGTACCTGATATTGTTTACTCCACAGACAAAAACACCTATCTTAAGCCCTGGAAATAGGTTAAATAAGGTATCCTCAACAGAGAATTGCATCTCAGAATTTTTTAGAAGCTACTGATATCCTTTGCATTGCCCTGAGAAGCGCAAGCTCATACATCCTGTATTCTGTTGAATCCATGCTTATCTCTTTAAGTGCTGCCTCTGCCCTTTCTTTTGCCACATTTGCACGTTCCACATCTATCTCATGGGCAAGCTCAGCGGTCTCAAGAAGCATAAGGATCTTATCATTAACAACCTCGGCAAAGCCTCCGCTTGTGGCTATGTAATATGTTTTTCCGTCTTTAAAATATCTTATCTCACCTATATCAACAGTGGTTAAAAACTGAATATGGCCAGGAAGCACACCAAACTCTCCAAGCTCACCCTTTGCCTCGAGCATGTCAACCTTTTCACTTACCAGAACCCGCTCTGGTGTTATTATTTCTAGTTCAAGCTGGCTCACTTTTATTCTCCGATAAGTTTCTTGGCATTCTCTACTGCCTCCTCAATGGTGCCTACCATAAAGAATGCCTGTTCAGGAAGGTCATCGTGCTTACCGTCTACAATCTCTTTAAAACCCCTGATGGTATCATTTAATGTTACATATTTACCTGGTGTCCCAGTGAATACCTCAGCCACAAAGAAAGGCTGGGAGAGGAATCTCTGGATCTTTCTTGCCCTTGATACTGTGAGTTTATCCTCTTCTGAAAGCTCGTCCATACCGAGAATGGCTATAATATCTTGTAATTCTTTGTATTTCTGGAGAATCCTCTGGACCTCACGGGCAACAGTATAGTGTTCCTCACCCACAATCTTTGGGTCGAGGATCCTACTCGTAGAGTCAAGGGGGTCAACTGCCGGGTAGATACCAAGCTCTGCTATCTGTCTTGAAAGAACTGTTGTGGCATCGAGGTGCGCAAACGTTGTAGCAGGCGCAGGGTCGGTGAGGTCATCGGCTGGGACATAGACTGCCTGGACAGATGTGATAGAGCCTTTAAGCGTCGAGGTTATACGCTCTTCCAGCTCACCGAGGTCAGTTGCAAGGGTTGGCTGATAACCAACTGCCGATGGCATCCTTCCAAGGAGTGCTGATACCTCTGAGTTAGCCTGGGTAAACCTAAATATATTGTCTATAAAGAGGAGGACGTCCTGACCCTCTTCATCCCTAAAATATTCTGCCGCAGTCAATGCAGTGAGCCCTATCCTTGCACGGGCACCCGGAACCTCTGTCATCTGCCCGTATATAAGGGCGCATTTATCAATAACCCCTGACTGCTTCATCTCAAGCCAGAGGTCATTGCCCTCCCTTGTCCTCTCACCAACACCACCGAATACTGAGATACCACCGTGATGCATGGCAATGTTATGGATCATCTCCATTATAACAACCGTCTTACCAACACCGGCACCGCCAAATAACCCGACTTTTCCGCCCTTTGGATATGGTTCAAGGAGGTCTATAACCTTAACCCCTGTCTCAAGAAGCTCAATCTTTGTATTCTGCATGGTCAATGTTGGCGCAGGCCTGTGAATAGGGTATCTCATCTTAGTATTAAGGGGTGGCCCCTGGTCAACAGGCTCACCTATAACATTAAGCACCCTACTAAGGATCTCATTGCCAACAGGTATGGTAATCTGGGTCCCCTTATAGACTGCATCCTGACCCCTTACAAGACCATCTGTTGTATTCATGGCAATACAACGTACTGTGCTATCGCCTATATGCTGGGCCACCTCAAGAACAAGGTTTTCTGGTCTGTTATCTATAGAGGGGTTTGTAATAAATATCGCCCCATAAATTGGTGGAAGGTTATCGGACGGAAATTTTATATCTACAACCGTTCCTATGACCTGCACTATCTTACCTTTTACTTCCACACTCATCTGTTTTCCTCCTTTATGTTCCTCTCAATGCTTCTGCGCCACCAACGATATCGAGCATTTCACTGGTAATACCCTCCTGTCTTCTCTTATTGTATACAAGGGTCAGATGGCTTACCATCTCTGTGCAATTCTTCGTTGCATTTTCCATGGCGCTCATTCTCGCAGCATGTTCTGAAGTCTGTGAATCTACTAATGCATAATAGATCTTGGTGCTTATAAATTTAGGAATTATGGCATCCACAATCCTGTTCCTATCGGGTTCGTAGAGATAATCCCCCTCATACTCCTCCTCAGTAGATGCCTTAATCGGTATGAACTCCTCAAACTTTACCACATATTTTACAGCAGATTCAAAATGTGTATAGAGGATATATATCTTATCAAACTCACCGTCTATATAAAACCTGATAAGCTCAGACGCCACCTCTTCTGCAAAATCTATATCTACCAATTTTATATCAAGGCGTTCCTTTATTATGCCTACCTTTCTCCTTATTAGATAATCCCTTGTCTTTCTGCCAAAAACATATACACCTATTTTTTCATATTTGTCCTTGTTCTGGGCAATAAAGTTTTCAACGGCAAGCCCTATGTTTACATTAAATCCCCCACATAGCCCCCTGTCTGATGCTATTGCCACAATAAGGACGTTTTTTATCTCCTCACGTTCTGTAAGCAGGGGATGGGCATCCCTGGGTAACTTACCTATGACCCTTCCAACCAGATTTTCCATCCTCAGGGCGTAATTCCTTATCCTTTCATATGCATCCTGTGCCTTTCTCAGCTTGGATGCCGATACCATCTTCATGGTTCTGGTGATGGTCTGTGTGCTGTTTATACTATTTATTTTTCTTTTTATATCTCTCAGGGTTGCCATTTGACATCCTTAATATCTTAGTATGTAAAGATTTCTTTGAATTTCTTAAGAGCATCATGCAGCTTATCACTTATTGAAGAATCTATCTCCTTCCTGTCTCTTATCGCGTTAAGAAGATCCTTATGTTTCTCCTCCATGTAATTAAGCATATCGTTTTCATATTTCTTAAGGGCACTCTCAGGGTATGCATCTATATAGCCATTAGCGCTGGCAAAAAGCAGGGCTATCTGTTTCTCTACTGGCATAGGCACATACTGCCCCTGTTTCAGTATCTCTGTAAGCCTTGAACCCCTTGCAAGGAGTGCCTGTGTTACCTTATCAAGATCGCTCCCAAATTTTGCGAATGCAGCAAGCTCTCTATACTGGGCAAGCTCAAGTCTCAGTCTACCTGCCACCTGTTTCATTGCCTTAATCTGGGCATTACCACCGACCCTTGAAACTGATATACCAACGTTGATTGCAGGCCTTATACCAGCATAGAAGAGTTCAGGCTCAAGGTATATCTGACCGTCTGTGATGGATATAACATTGGTTGGTATGTATGCTGATACGTCACCTGCCTGTGTCTCAATAATTGGCAGGGCTGTAAGCGAACCACCTCCATGGGCATCATCCCATTTTGAGGCTCGTTCCAGGAGTCTTGAGTGTAGATAAAATATATCGCCAGGATATGCCTCACGTCCTGGTGGCCTTCTTAAAAGAAGTGAAAGCTGTCTATACGCTACTGCATGTTTTGACAGGTCATCATAAATAATAAGCGCATGTCTTTCAGTATCCCTAAAATATTCACCCATTGAGCAGCCAGCAAAAGGGGCTATATACTGAAGCGGGGCAGCATCGCTTGCAGTTGCTGCAACGACAGTTGTATATTCCATGGCTCCATACTGGGTTAAAAGATCCACAGTCCTCGCAACAGACGACCTTTTCTGACCCACTGCCACATATATGCAAAATACATTGCTCCCCTTCTGGTTTATTATTGTATCAAGGGCTATAGCGGTCTTGCCTGTCCCCCTATCTCCAATTATCAACTCCCTCTGTCCACGACCAATGGGTATCATGGCATCGATAGCCTTGATACCTGTCTGTAGAGGCTCCTTAACAGGCTGACGGACAACAACACCAGGGGCAATCTGCTCAATATTTCTAAACTCCTTTGCCTCTATAGGTCCCTTGCCGTCTATGGGATTACCCAGGGCATCTACAACCCTTCCAATGAGTGCCTCCCCTACGGGCACCTGTGCAATCCTGTTTGTTCTCTTTGCAATATCGCCCTCTTTGATCTTATAGTCCTCACCGAATACAACAGCACCTATATTATCCTCTTCCAGGTTCAAAACCATACCTGCAATACCATATGGAAACTCGAGCAACTCACCTGCCATTGCATTTTCAAGGCCATATATCCTTGCAATACCGTCGCCGATTGAGATTATAACCCCCGTCTCCTTAAGATCTATCTCTCTCTCAAACCCTGAAATCTTCTGTTCGATAATCCTGCTTATCTCGTCTGCCTTGATCTCCATATATTTTACTCCTTCATAATATTTTCCTTAAGTGTTTCAAGCTGTCTTTTTACGCTACCATCTATTATTGTGCCTTTAAGAGATACCTTTACCCCTCCGATGAGGGCATTATCCTCTATGGCATCCAGTATTACATCTTTTTTCAGTTTTTCCTTAAGGGCACCCTCTATACGTTTTTTTGTTTCACTATCAAGGGGATATGCAGTCCACACCGTCCCCCTGACCCTACCCTCTTTCTCATCGACAAGTTCACTGTATACATCCCTTATTGCTGTAAGATATCTCATCCTGTTTCTCTCAAGGAGCATCATGAACATATTAGCCAATGGCACTGACACCTTGAATGTCTTTAACACCTCACCTAAGATATCCTTTCTTTTGTTCATCTCTAATATGGGAAGCATAAGGGGTCTGCTCAGTCTCTGCTCTTTGGCAAAAAAATCCAATATCAAGTTTAGTTCTTCAAGATACTGATTATATCTGCCGTCTTTTTCACCGACAGCAAATAAACCTCTTGCATATCTTTTGGCTATAGAACGGCTTATCAATTCATACTCCTCAATTTTTCTATAAATTCATCCACCATTCTTACATGGTCTGCCTTGCTGAATTTCTCTTTAAGAAGATTCTCTGTCTTTTCCATGGTCAGCCTTGCAATCTCTTCTTTTATTCTTGCCATGATCTCCCTTTTCTCCTGCTCGTAGGTAAGCCTTGCCTGCTCTTTTATCCTTGCAGCAAATTGATTTGCCTCATTAAGTATTTTCTGCCTCTCTTTCTCAGCCTCTTCAAGGATTGATTTTTTAAAAGCCTCAATCTCTTCACCGAGCCTGGAGAGCCTCTGCTCATATTCAGCCTTAAGTGCCTCTGCCTCTTGTAATGCCTTTTTGGCATCCTCTACTTTCTGTTTTACTGTTTTATGCCTGTTGATAAAATATTCCTTCATGGGCTTTCCTGCAAATTTTACAAGTATCCCCACAAGGACTATAAAATTTATAAATTTGAATACCCAGCTTAACCAGGATTCTGAACCGCCTGACATTATAAGCTCCTTTTCATTATTCTCTCGGCTGCCTCTGACGAAAGCCTTTCAACCTCCATCTTGAGGGCGTCAAAAACCTGTTTCCGATCTTTTTCAATATCTGCCTTCATCCTTGCTAACTCTTCTGCAAGTTCTCCCCTTGTCTTCTCTATGATGTGCATGGAGGCTGTGTGTGCCTCGGCAATTGTTGAGTCCTTTAACTGAAGTATGGGTTTTTTCTGCTCCATGCTCCTCTCACTATATTGTCTTTCAAGGTTTTTCACATCTTCTTTAAGTGTCTTAACCCTATCAAGGGTACCACCTATAGCACCGTCTCTCTTATTGATTACCTTTAAAACTGGCTTAAACAGAAAGATGTTGAGAAGAATTAATAAAATAAGAAGGTTTGCAAACTGAATCAAAAGGGTGTAATTAAAGTCTATCATTTTTGAACCCCTAATTTATTTACAAAAGAATTATTTCACATAGTGTTTCTATCATAAAAAAATTTTTTTTGCAATTTTTTTATAATCAAAATTTCATTTTTTTAATTTTTTGTTTAACCCTCTTTTGATCGAGACTCTAGTATTTTCGCTCTAGCCTTATCCATTGGCCTCACCTTTAAAGGGACAACTAGAGCATTTAGATAATGATAATGTCATTTATCCTTCTATCGATTTTTAAATCTAAACATTACCTTGCCCCTCTTTATACCTTCAAGAGATTGAGGGGTTTTCCATCTTTGAATACACTATTGTGGACATTTGAAAAATTTTTTTAAATATATATCTAATAACTTCTTTGGGCAATCACTACCTCGTGTAGAAATTAGCATTAATAATTTGTAAAGAAAAGCTGTTGAGCCTATATATTAAATTTAAAAACAACTTTTGTAAAGAAAAAATTGGACCTCATAATAACTTTGCCATAGCGGTTTTATTCCTCTAATGGTAGAATAATCTTGATGGCTCTGTATTCTATTGTTGCGGTTACATCCTTTGGCATGGAGTCTGTGACTGCCCAAGAGTTAAAAGATATGGGCTTTAGTGGCCTTTTTGTTGAAAATGGCAGGGTCACATTCTCTGGCAATGAAGAGGCTATTGTTTGTTGTAATATCTGGCTTAGGACAGCGGACAGGATACTTATAAAGATAAAAGACTTCAGGGCAACTGACTTTGAGGAGCTTTTCCAGGGCGTACTATCAATAGAATGGGGCGACATACTGCCGTCTGATAGCACAATTTATGTAACAGGAAAATCTGTCCGTTCAAGGCTTTTCAGTATAAAGGACTGTCAATCAGTAGTAAAAAAGGCAATCATAGAGGCAATGAGGCGAAAATATAATAGGTCTTTATTCCCTGAGACAGGCCCTCTATACAGGATTGAGGTAGCTTTAAATAAAGATATTGCAACCATAACTATAGACACCACAGGCAAGGGTCTCCACAAAAGGGGTTACAGACAGGAAAGGGTTGAGGCACCACTTAAAGAGACCCTTGCCGCAGGTATTGTCCTTTTGAGCAGATGGTCACCACCCGAGATATTATCTGACCCCTTCTGCGGTTCAGGGACAATACCTATTGAGGCAGCCCTTATAGGCAAAAATATTGCACCAGGGATGAGAAGACAATTTGTATCAGAACAGTGGTGGCAGATTGATAAAAAAATATGGAAAGATGTGAGGGAGGATGCCCTTTTAAAGATTAATAATCATGGTTTCAGGATACTGGCATCTGATATAGATGGCAGAGCTATACAGACAGCAAGACAGAATGCTGTAAGGGCAGGCATAGAAGGCTATATAGCCTTTCAAAAGATGGATTTTAATGCCTTTAGTTCAAAAAAAAGTGGCGGCTTTATTATATGTAACCCGCCATACGGTGAACGTATAGGCGAGATAAAAGAGGTGGAAGAGATATATAAGAGACTTGGCACATTATATTCAAGGCTTAATAACTGGTCTATGTTTATTCTCTCTCCCCACCCAGAATTCCAGCGCCTTTTTGGCAGGAAGGCAGACAGAAATAGAAAGATCTACAATGGCAAGATCAAATGCTATCTTTACCAGTATGGGATGAAAAGGACAAGGTTGAAGGTCGATAGCTGTGGTCTATAATCTGAATTAGTATGGATAAGGTCTTTCTTGTAAGGCTTATTATCTCTTTTATTGTAGGGAGTTTGTGGGTAACAGGGAGCACTGTCCTTGCAGAGAGATATGGTACAAAGATAGGCGGACTTGTAACTGGCATGCCATCAACTGTTTTGCTTGGTCTTTTTTTTATTGCCTGGACACAATCTACAGCGGTAGCGGTTGAGGCAACCTCGGTAATCCCTTTCATCGGTGGCATAAACTGCCTCTTTTTAGTAGTATACATAACCCTTATTCAATACAGCTTCTGGCTTGCCCTCATTAGTGCACTTTCTGTATGGTTTTTACTTTCTTTAACGCTCGTCTTTCTTAAAATTAATGACTTTGTAACCTCCATTGTTTTCTATACATTGTTTTTTTTCATCTCATACTATATAGTAGAAAAAAAATTGAGGATAAAATCAGAACAGGGGAGGGGGGTATCCATTACGTCCTCCATGCTGATGGTAAGGGGGCTTATCAGCGGCTTTATAATTGCCTTGACAGTATTGTTGGCAAAGATAGGTGGGCCTCTTTTGGGGGGTGTATTTGCCATGTTTCCTGCCATGTTTTTAGGGACACTGCTTATAACATACTTTTCCCGTGGACCATCCTTTTCTGCTGCTGTTATGAAATCATCCATGCTCGGTGCGATAAGCGTTGTTATATTCGGCATTACAGCAAGGTTTGTATATATACCATATGGTTTATGGATAGGGACTATATTGTCTTTAGGGGTATCATATCTATGCGCCTATATAATTCATAAGACTGCAATAAGCAAAACAGAATGAGATGCTGGTTAAGGAACGCACAAACGTCATAGTGCCGTCCCCTACACCTTTATCAGTGTGTATCTCCTCTCACCAAGCCCGATCCTCTCTGCATGTTCAAGCTGCGTCTTCCATTCGATGGATGGATACAGTGCCCTCCATTTATCCTCACCCTTTTTCAGGATATTTTTTATAGCGGTGTTTGGCATGGACTCCTCATTGTTTACAAGGTCACAGGATGCAGCATCAATGGATACAGGGTCTATGGATGCAAGGATCCCTATGTCTCGGACAATAGGGGCGTCATTATTAGGATAGCAGTCACAGGCAGGGCTTATCTGCATAAGGAAGTTTATGAATACAGCCCTCTTTTCCTTGCCCTTCAATACACCAGCGGCATATTCAACCATCTTTTTCTGGAATATATCAGGGGATTCATTCCATTGTATCTCTATTGCCTTAAATGGACAGATTATTATGCATTCGCCACATCCAATACATTTCTCTGGGTCAATGGATGCCTTTTTTTCGTTGACACCTATGGCTTTAGCAGAACAATATCCTGCGCACAAACCGCATCCCTTGCAGCTATCATGATTGATCTTAGGTGCCACATTACTGTGCTGAACAAGCTTTCCCTCCCTTGACGCACAGCCCATACCGAGATTTTTAAGTGCCCCTCCGAAACCTGAAAGCTCATGCGCCTTGAAATGGGTTATAGCCACAAGGCTATCGGCATTCATAATATCACCTGCAATACTCACCTCCTTTAATACCTCACCATCTATGGAGACCCTTACCCCATTAGAGCCCCTTATGCCATCGGCAATAACTATGGGGCAGCCAGTTGAGGCATAGTCAAAACCATTGTAGATGGCTGTATTTAGATGATCTATCGAATCACTCCTGGAGCCAGAATAGAGTGTATTTGTATCTGTTATAAAAGGTCTTGCGCCAAGTTTTTTTACATAATCCCCTATCCTCCTTATAAAGATAGGCCTAAGATATGCAGTATTACCCTTCTCGCCAAAATGGAGTTTTAATGCAACAAGGTCTGACTTTTTTATCCTCTCCTTTGTCTTGATCCTATTTAGAAGGTCTTCTATCTTATCAAGAAGGCTCCTCTTCGGATTTGTTCTCAGATCTGTAAGATATACCCTGGACATATCATATCTCCTTTTTTATTTAATTTATGGAAAAATTATGTTAGAAGTTATGGAATTTGTCAACAAAAAGGAGGCGTCGGGATGTTAAATCTATCTGAAAAACACAACATGATTCGAATGATAGCTGAAAAAATAGCAAGGGAAAGGGTTGCGCCAAGGGCAAAAGAAATAGATGCAACAGGGGCGTTTCCCTGGGACCTTGTAGATATATATAATAAACATGGGTTTCTTTACTTAATGCTGCCAGAGCGATTCGGTGGACTTGACGGTGATATAACCTCGCTCTGCCTTGTCATTGAAGAGCTTGCAAAGGTGTCTGGGGCATCCTCGCTGATTCCCCTTGCCCATAATGTAGGGCTTATGCCCATAATGGTTACTGCCAACGAGGAGCAAAAAGAATATATATACAATAAGATAGCTGAGCCTGATAAGCTCTACCTTGTTGCATTTGCCTTGACTGAACCTGATGCAGGTTCTGACGCATCCCATATGAGGACCACCGCTATAAAAGACGGCGAATACTATTATCTGAACGGCAAAAAATCCATGATAACAAACGGTGCAAATGCACAATTCTATACTGTCTTTGCCACAACAAATCCCAAGCTCAGGACAAATGGCATATCAGCCTTCTATGTGGAGAGGGACTACCCAGGTGTAATAATAGGAAGAAGTGAGGATAAGATGGGGATGAGGGGGTCTGACATTACAGAGCTTATATTCGATAATGTTCGGCTCACAAGAGATAACCTTCTTGGCAGGGAGGGGCAGGGTTGGGATATTGCTATGTCAACCCTGAATCTCTCAAGACCTGCTGTGGGGGCACAGGCAGTAGGGATTGCCCAGGGCGCCCTTGATTTTGCTGTAGAATACGCATGGAAGAGGGTCCAGTTTGGTCAGAAGCTTGCTGACTTTCAGGGTATCCAGTTTATGGTGGCGGATATGGCAACGGGTGTGGAGGCAGCAAGGGCACTCGTATATGATGCAGCGCATCTCCTTGACATGAAGGTATATGAAAGGGATAAGATGAGCGCCATCGGTGTTGATAAGATGTCTGCCATGGCAAAGGTATACTCGGCTGATGTGGCAATGAAGGTTACGACAGATGCGGTTCAGATACTTGGTGGCTATGGCTATACAAAGGAATATCCTGTTGAGAGGATGATGAGGGATGCCAAGGCAACCCAGATCTACGAAGGGACAAATCAGATACAGAGAATTGTTATAGCAAGGGATATATTCAGAAAATTTATGCCTTAATGCTTCTTTAATGGATGGTAGGGCTAAAAAAATTGGCCTTATAGATATTACAAAGAGGCTTTTTAAAAAATATCAGAGGGATAATGGTAATATCATTGTCTCTTCCATATCCTTCTATATCCTTCTCACCTTTATCCCCTTTTCACTACTCTCTATATACATCCTCGGCCTTGCTATAGATATAAGCCAACCCTCTATTCAGCTTGAAAAATTTATAAAAAATATAGTCCCTGATCCATACAACTCAATAATAATAAAAAGGGTTTTAAAGGAACTGAATATCATCTCCATATCTAAAAGACTCTCAGGACCCTTAGGTGTTATATCCCTCTTTTTGTTTACCATGAAGTTATTCTCTGTCATGAGGCCGGCGTTCCTCATTATATTTGGTAGACCCCCCGAGGGTTTTATAAAGGGAAAGGGAAAGGATTTACTGCTCACATTTATTTTCTCTATAGCCCAGGCCATCATGTTTTTCAGTTTTATATTCTCTATTATTATCCGGTCGAAGTTAACAAATATACTGCCCAATTTCCTTGCAAAGATGCCCTTTATATATCTCTTCTCCCTCATCGACATATCAATTACATTCTTCATGTTATCCCTACTGTATTTTTTTCTATCACCAAGGAAAAAAAAGAGTATTCTTTTAATCTCCACATTAATAGGGACAATATTGTGGCACATAGGGAAACTTCTTTTTAAATACTACATCCTCCATGTAATGAGGTTTGCTGCCCTCCTTGGGACCTATGGTATATTTGTTGCATTTCTCTTCTGGATATATTTTTCTGTCTTTGTCTTTATTGTATGTGCAGAGCTTCAGGCAGTGCTTATGAACATACCTAACCGTGGGCAAGCGCCCAATTCTTGCCCCTCCCCATAGAGACCTTAAGGGGGACAAGGAGTTTTATAGCGCCCTCCATCTCTTTCCTTACCATAGCCTCTACTGAATCCACCTCATCCTCTTTAACCTCAAGGACAAGCTCATCATGGATCTGCATAATTATTTTCGCAGAGAAATTATTTTCCCTGATCCGTCTGTATATGTTTATCATGGCGACCTTTATTATATCTGCTGCTGTGCCCTGAATGGGTGTATTCATAGCAGCCCTCTCGCCAAGCTGCCTTATGCTTTTATCAGGATTCTTGAGCTCAGGGATATATCTTATCCTTCCAAAAAGTGTCCTCACAAAACCGTTTTTTCTTGCCTCCTCTATAGACCTATCCATATATTCTTTTACACCCCTATACCTTAAGAGATAGGCGTCTATATAATCCTGTGCCTCCCGCTGTGATATCCCCAGCTCCCTTGAAAGGCCATAGCCGCTCATACCGTATATAATGCCAAAATTGATTACCTTTGCTGTCCTTCTCATGTCCGGTGTCACGGCATCAGTAGCCACGCCAAAAACCTCCACGGCTACCTTTGTATGGATATCCTCATCATTGAGAAAGGTTTCTATAAGGATGGGGTCTTCTGATATGTGAGCGAGAACTCTAAGCTCTATCTGGGAATAATCCGAAGAGATAAGCAAAAACCCATCTTCAGGGACAAATGCCTCTCTTATCTTCCTACCCTCCTCTCCCCTTACCGGTATGTTCTGGAGATTAGGCTCGCTACTACTTAACCTGCCAGTTGCCACTACCATCTGATTAAATGATGCATGGATTCTCCCTGTTAGTGGATTAATAAGGGCTGGAAATACATCTACATAGGTACTTTTCAGTTTGCTCAGTGTCCTGTATTCAAGGATCTTGCCAGGCAGTGGATGGACTGCAGAGAGGGTTTCAAGGACCTCTGTATCTGTGGAATACCCTGTTTTAGTCTTTTTCTGGGTAGGCAGCTTAAGGACATCAAACAATACCCTTGATAACTGCTGTGGAGAATTAATATTAAACGGCTCAACGCCTGCCAACAGGTATATATCTTTAACAATGCCATTGAGCCTTCTATCAAAATCCCTTGAAAGCTCATTGAGGATCCCTCTGTCAACCCTGACCCCGCAGAGCTCCATCTCTGCCAGAACCTCAACAAGGGGCATCTCTATATTATAAAAAAGATCCAGAAGTCCGAGATGCTCCATCCTTTCTTTCATTACATCTTTTAAATCAGGAAGGCAGGATGCACCTTCACTGCCCTGAGATAGATACTCCTCTGATATTGCGGAAAGGCTATAGTCTTTTCTCATGGGGTTTATAAGATAGGCGGCAAGCATTGTATCAAAAAACTTTGAAACAGGATATGGTCCATAAGAATTGTGACGTTGAGAAAGAATAAGATAACCCATAAATGGCTTGAGATTATGGACAACCACTGTTTCAGCAGATTCAATGATACTATAAAGCTCTTTCTTTAGGTTTGATGTAAAAACACCATTGCCGTCAGAGGCAGTAAACCTCTCCAAATCCACATCCACAGGAAACCTACCTGTGTACTCAGGGATTATACCTATAGTATTTCCTTTTAGATCTGAAATAGATACAATAATCTCTTCCGCTGGATATACTGAACCTTTCTTCAACTCATTATAAAGGGATGTAAATTCTAGCTCCCTATAGATCTCTCTTAACCGATCCGTGTCCTCTAAACCTTTTTGGATCTGCTCTATATCTGCCTCAATGGGACAGTCTGTTTTTATTGTTGCCAGGGCCTTGCTCATAAAGGCATTATCCCTTCCCTCCAACAGCCGTGATCTTATGGATTGTTTCTTTATCCTATCAATATTTTTGTAGATATCTTCAATGTATCCAAACCCCTGGATAAGCTGTCTTGCTGTCTTCTCTCCTATGCCAGCCACACCAGGGATATTATCCGATGGGTCTCCAGAGAGCGCCAGGAAATCTGTTATAAGAGATGGGGGGACCCCGAATCTCTCCTCCACCTCCTTTGCACCTATGATGATATTTTTCATTGTATCGAATATATAAACCTTATCAGATACAAGCTGCATCATGTCCTTATCGCTTGTGATAATATGGATAAGACCATCCCTTTTCTCTAACTGCTTTACAATAGTCCCTATAATATCATCTGCCTCATAGCCATCCAACTCAAGGACAGGAAAGCCCATAGCCGTGATGATTTCTTTCACATAAGGTATTTGAATAGAAAGGTTATCAGGCATGGGTGGTCTCTGTGCCTTATATTCCCTGAATATCCCCTCCCTGAAAGAGGGTGCCTTTGAATCAAAGGCTATGACGAGTATGTCAGGGTTTTGTGCCTTAATAAGCCTCCTCAACATACCAAGAAATGCATATATGGCATTGGTGGGCAGCCCTTTTGAATTTGAAAGGTGCGGGGTGGCATAAAATGCCCTATAGAGGTAGGAGTGACCGTCCACAAGAAATATCCTCTCCTCATTTTTTAAATTTGGTTCTCTTGACCTGTTGTTTAATTGCCCACTACTTATGGTCCCTATCATGGTCCCTACCTCGTCCATGCTAAACTGGAAAATATGTCTTTATCTTGAATACCCTTTTTTCAGAAAATCTGTATACCTTAACAGAAAACCTCTTCTCAATATCCAATAGAAATGAATCTATCTCCCCCTTTGCCCTAGCGGTTATAGTAAACCATAGGTTGAGCTCGCCATCCCTCTCATAGTTGTGTGTAACCCCTGTATGCCTGCTAATCTCCTGTGCAATCTCTTCAATCCTACCATCGTCTGCGTAGAGCCCACATAGGACGCTCTCATAGCCAAGCCTCTTTCTCTCAAGGATAGGTCCTATGCGTCTTATAATCCCCTTTTTTTTGAGAACCCTTATCCTCTCTAATACTGTTTCCTCATCAAGCCCCAACATCTCCCCTATAACCCGAAAGGGTCTCCTCTCTACTGGAAATGCCTCCTGTATAATATTAAGTATAGACCTATCTACATCATCCATTATTAGTCTCTGTCTATAATCTATACGAATCCTGCAATATTTTTATGATTAGCCTTTTGTAATTTAATAATAAAATACTTTATATGCCTTTGTAAAATTAATTTGTCTTATCCTTGATCCTTGAGCTGTCTTGGAAGCAAAAGACCTTTAAAAAAGGTGTTTAAATGTGTTGATGGGTATTGAAATCCAGATGAGGACTTCAGGTTCACAATGATTCTACTATCATTTCTTCTTTTCTTTTTCTAATTTTCTCTTCTCCTCATCTCTTATCTCACGTCTGAGAAGCTTTCCCACCTTTGATTTGGGCAGCATATCCCTGAACTCTATATACTGGGGGACCTTATATGGCGCGAGCCTATCCCTGCACCACCTTATAAGCTCTGTGCTGCCAACGCCCTTGGCATCCTCTTTTAAAACAACAATAGCCTTAATACGTTCCCCTACCCTAGGGTCAGGTATACCCACAACGCATGCACCTATTACTGTTGGGTGATCCTGCAATGCTGCCTCCACCTCTGATGCAGATACCCTATATGCCTTATATTTTATAACATCAGCGGTCCTCTCCATGAATTGTAGCTGGCCATCCTCTGTCATAGATACAAAATCACCCATACGATAATAGATTGAACCGTTCAGATTTACAAAAGAACGGGCTGTCTCCTCTGATTTTTTCCAGTATTGTTTTACGGTGTAGGGTGAAGTGATGAGGAGTTCACCAACTTCACCCTGGGGGAGTGGTTGAAGGGTTTCCTGATCTGCCACAATGCACTTTCTTGTCTTTAGTGGCGTTCCGATGGTCTTAGGCCCTGGTTCACGGTCAAGGAGACTATATGTAACATGTCCGATCTCTGTGGAGCCATAGACCTGATAAAGGGGTATATGGTAACGCTCTTGCCAGCTTTTGAAGACCTCAATTGGAAGGGCATCTCCACCACAGTAGCAGTATCTCAATGAGCTGAGGTTATACTGGTCTAACCTGTCATTCTCCAGGATCATCCTGTATAGAGCAGGGACGCCAAGCATCCACTTTATGTTATACCTCTCTATGGCCGCTAGGACTGCATCCACCTCAGGGGTGGGCATTAATACCACTGTATTTCCGAAATTAAAACCAAAGGCTATTGCAAAACCCTTTGCCATTATGTGAAAAAGCGGATTTACCATAAGGACGCTATCCTTTCCCTCATTCACATGGTCACCTATAACATCTTCCATAATATCCTTTATATAGGACACCTCTCCTGCATGGTTTCCCGGAACACCCTTTGGGAACCCGGTTGTGCCACCTGTATACATGATATATGCCAGGTCATTATAGGGGTCTATCTCTACCTTAGGAGGCTTTATAAAACTCTTATAAAGGACATGATTGAAGGGCATAACCTCCTTGGCCTTCTCGACAACACCCCTTGGTATTTTATCAAACATATAACCTATAATCTTTTTCCAGGGGGGCAGCAGATCGACGAGGTTTGTAACAATCACCTTGTCAAGACCTGTCTCCTTCATTACCTCCTTTACATAACCAAAATTCGTGTCAAGACATATTATAGCCTTTACATCCGCATCCTTTACCATATATGCGATCTCATAGGCAGTATATATTGGCGATACAGGGACAATAACAGCCCCTATCTTGTTGATGGCAAAATTGGCTATTATCCACTGAGGACAGTTTGGGATGTAAAGGAGGACCTTGTCCTGTTTCTTTATCCCCACAATATTAATAAGCCCAGATGCAAATTTATCAACAAGTGTAGAGAGCCTTCCATAGGTAAAACGTTCCCCGAGATATATAAGGGCAGTATGATCTGAATAGCGCTCTGCCATCTCCTCAAAACGGGTAAAAGTGTATTCGTTTTCAAATTCTCTCATATTTTGTCCCTCTCATACACCAAAATATGCTGACTTTACATCAGGATTGTCCATCAGTTCCTCTTTTGTCCCGGAAAGAACACTAGAGCCATTTTCCATGATATATCCATAATCGATAATAGGTAGAACGGGTCGGGCATACTGCTCAGTTATTATAATGCTTATACCCTTTGTGTCCCTTATCTCCTTTGTGCCCTCTATTACAATCTTCTGATATGCAGGACTCAATCCAAGAAGTGGCTCATCAAGAAGGAGTATCTTAGGGTTAGCCATAAGCGCCCTGCCAATGGCGAGCATCTGCTGTTCACCACCACTTAGAAAGCCCCCCTGTCTGTCCAGGTGATCCTTTAACCTCGGGAATAGATTCAATACATAGTCAATGTTCTCATTTGCCTGTCTCCTTGTTGAGAGGTAGGCGCCTATCTTAAGATTTTCAAGAACCGTGCTTTCTGGGAAGATCCTCCGCCTCTCAGGGCAGAGGATAATGCCTTTTTTAGCCCTTTTATGTGGTTTTAGATCCGTCATATTCTTACCATCAAGAAAGATACTGCCAAAGATACTTATGCGCTCCCCTCCCCTCATCTCCTCCTTTTTCTTTATATCAAGGATAATCCCTGAGAGGGTATACATAAGGGTGCTCTTGCCTGCACTATTAGACCCGAAAACACCTATTATCCTACCCGCCTCACACTGGAGGCTTACATTATTGAGCGCAAGCATATTTTCATAAAAGACCATCATCTCACGGGCTTCAAACATGGTATTATACCTCTTCGCTCCCTAAATAGGCCTCTTTGACCCTCTTGTCCTCTATGACCTCGCTGTAATTGCCTTCGGCAATCTTTTCACCGAAATTCAGCGCCATGACCCTGTCAGCCACCCTGAACAACTCTCTTAGCCGATGTTCCACCATGATAAGCGTAATGCCATCCATCTTTAGCTTTTCTATGAGGGGGAGCATGCTTGCAATCTCACTCATACTGAGTCCTGAAAACACCTCATCGCAAAATATAACCTCAGGTCTCAATGCTATGCAGCGAGCAAGCTCAAGTCTCTTCTGATACCCAGTGGGGAGGCTGGATGCAAGCTTATATGGGACACGAGAATCCCTCTCAAACCCGATCTCCTCGAGGATATCCACCGCTACTGTATCCCTGTCTCCGTGTTTTCCGCCGCCCCGCCATCCCCCTGCCTTTCTTGCCCTTGGGGACCACAAAGGCACAATAAGGTTCTTATAGGCAGGCAGTGAGTAATAAGGTCTCATTATCTGGAATGTCCTTGTAATACCCATATGGGCAATCTTATGGGGCGGCATATTTGTTATATTGTGACCCTTGAATGATACATGACCCGCGTTAGGCTTTATAAAACCTGTTATGCAGTTTATAAGGGTCGTCTTGCCTGAGCCATTAGGACCTATAATCCCATATATCTCGCCGGCATGGACATCAAAACTCACATCCATAAGCGCCTTTAATCCCCCGAAAGACTTGCTTATCTCCTTAACTGATATAATAATGTCATCATTCATACCCTTACCCATCTTTCAAATTGATGATACTTTCTCTGGAGATAAACCATAAGCCCCTCACTCTTCAATACAATGAAGGCAGTGAGGGCAGCGCAGTAGATAACAATTCTGAAGGTCCCGAAGAACCTCAAAAACTCTGACAATGGGACAAGTATAAAACTCCCTATCGCAGCTCCTACAAGGGTCCCTCCACCACCTATAACAACAGAGGCGATAGGGATAATGGAGAAGTCAAGGGCAAATAGTGATAGCCCTGCCCACATATAGAGATGGGCAATATAGGCACCACCGAAACAGCACATAAATGATGCAATAAATACCGCAAGACTCTTCATATATGTTACGCTTATCCCTGATGCCCTGACAGCCTGGTCATTATCCTTAACCCCCCTTATAACAAGCCCTATATCCTGATTAACAAACCTCCTCATACCAAACAAAAAAAGGAGCATAACAATTATAATTACATATTGCTCCGCATACTCGTGGGGAAAGCTATCCACACCCGTTATACCATTTGTGCCGCCAAGGATGTTGAGTGCCTCGATGACACGGGTGGCAAGGAGGGGATACATAAGGGTTACAATAGCAAAATATACACCCCTTAAGGGCAGACACGGCAATACCGTTATGGTGCAAAAGACAGCCCCGAATATGGTGGCAAGGGGTATAGATAGATATACGGGTAGATGGAGATAGACATTAAATACAGCAGAGAGATAACCCCCTACCCCCACAAAGAATGCACCCCCTAAACATACAAGACCCACATAGTTGGCAAGAAAATCAAAGGCGAGGGCAAGAAGGGAGTAGACAAACATAATGTTTATAACCCTCTTCCAGTATGGGACAAGTTCAAGGAATAATGGCAGGACAAGGACACCGACAATAAGTAACAACCTTGGTCCCATGAGATATAGAATTTCCCTATATGAAGAGATAGCATAGATGCCCTCAGTTCTTACCTTTATGCCTCTGTCAATCCGCTCTTTACGCATCATCTCCATTTCTATACCCTCTCTTCAAGTTCTTTCTGTTTCCCGAATATCCCGGAAGGCTTAATGAGAAGTGTAACAATAATGGCAAGAAGGGCAACAACCATCTGATAGTGGGATGAAAGAAATACCTCTGTTAGTATCTGGGCAAACCCTATTATAAATGAGGCGAGTATGGTCCCTGCCCAGCTTCCCAAGCCTCCTATTACACAGACAGCTATGGCAAAGATGAGGACATTATATCCTGCCTCCACAATGATATTTCCAAGGGGCAAGATGACAACCGCAGCGAGCCCAGCAAGCCCTGAACCTATGGCAAGGGATATTATAGCTGTTGTATCAGAGTCAATGCCAAGCATCATGGCAGCCCTTTCATCCTGGGCAATACCTCTTAATGCAAGGCCTATCTTGTTGAAATGCGTAAATAGATAAAGAAGGATGAATGTGCATATTCCTATACCAACAACAATAAGCCTTTGGTGGTCAATGTTTGTCCCGAATATATTTACTGTCCCGGATGAAAATGTAGGAAGTGTGAATGTCATACCCCTTAATCCCCCCCACCTTAACCCCTCAAGGATTGCAAGCCCAATGGCATATGTCGCTATAATCTCCGATATCTCCATACCCCTTATCCTGATCAGGATAAACCGATAGATCGATGCACCTATAATGCATGTTATTGCTATAGAGATAAAAATGACAAAGGGGAATGGAAAACCTTCAAGCTTGTTCACAAGCAGCCATGTTATGTATCCTGTAGTAATATACAGGGCGCCGTGGGCAAAATTCGGTAGCCTGCTGATACTGTATACAAGGGTAAAGCCCAATGATATAAGGGCGAGGGTGATGCTGTTTATAACACCATAGATAATAATCTCCATGGCGCCCCCTTACCTATTTAATCCAAGGAGGAAGCAGAACCTTGCCATCAGCCACCTTCGGCGGAAAGACCTGAACCCTTTTACCTGCCTGCCACTGAATAATACATGTTACAGCTCCCTCCTTTGGATCGAAGGATGGGATGATCTGATGACTCTTCTTATCAAAACGCATACGCCCATAAACACCCGTGATATCAAGGTCTTCCAGAGCCTTAATAACCTTATCAGAGTCAGTGCTCCCTGCTTTTTCAATTGCCTCTTTTAGCTGATAAACAGCCATATAGCTTGATGATGCGCCATAACCCTCTGGCTCTATACCCCATCTCTTCTTATAGGCATCCACAAACTTCATTGTCCACGGCGTTATCTTTGCAGGGGCATTACCGCCATTTACAAGGTTTACAATAAGATATTCACATTTACCACCAGTTGCCTTCCAGAAACCAGGCTGCTCAGCGGCATTAACAAAACCTACAGGAAGACTTTTTAATTTCATATCGCTCCACTGTTTAAGAAGTATGGCGCTTTCAGGCATATCCATCCACAGAAAAAGTATCTGTGCACCTTTCTTGCTTGAATCTGTAAGACCCACTGAGTAATCTGTTGTCCCTGTTGGATATATCTTCATGTCAATGACCTGCCACTTCTTTTCCATAAGAGCCTTCTTCATATACTCACCACCTGCCCTTGCATGCGCCACATCCTGAACCATGATATATGCCTTGTCAAAGCCATGCGTCTTTCTTAGATCCTCAAGCATAGTTACAAACTCATTCATCATTACACCCACATGACTTGAATTCCTGAAACAGTATTTATATTTATCATAGTTATCACTTACTTTTTTATGATAGGCAGGCGTTAGCACACCTGTTGTCAGGATGCTTATCCTTTTGTGTTTGCTCAAAAGGTCCATAGCAGCAAGGGCAGCCTCAGAACGTACAGGACCACCTACAATAAAATCTGCCTTCTTTTCAAGGATAAGTTTTTCCACTGCCAAAAGCGCCTCGCTCACGGGAACCCCTGGCTCCAGATCCCTTGTATCAATGACCTCAACCTTAAATTCCCTTTTTTTCCCCGCCACATTCACACCGCCTTTTGCATTTATCTCCTCAGCAGCAAGCCTGATGCCCCTCTCTGCATCCCAGCCATAGAGGAATGCAGTGGCAAGTGGTGCACCAACCACTATAGGTTTCTCAGCAGCAAAGACTGAACCTGGGATTAAAAAAAGGACAGACAAAAGACAAAAAAAGCAAAACACTAATCTCTTCATAATATCCCCCTTTTAAGCCTGAATTTTTTTATTCAGGCATTATTTCATTAAATAGAGCAAATATTGTGCCAGCCGTGTCGTCTACTGAAAACAGCCTATTTTACAGTATATTTTTAATATACTAATATCCTTTTCTTACAGATATTGAATCTCTCTTTCCAATTTTGAAAATCTTTTTCAAGGGTCCTGTTTTTTATTTTTTTGCATTAATTAATCTGCTATAATGTTACTATGTCAGCGGTAATAGAGATAATAAGAAAGGTTGAGCAGGTTCATCCCGAACTAAAAGAAGTATTTGTTATGCTTCTTGAAGAGATGGAAAGACTTAAGGATATTGTTACAAAAAAGGAATTTAATGAACTTAAGGCTGTTGTTCAGGAGCTTG
>JAGPMK010000002.1:0-53483 GCA_018052995.1 Syntrophorhabdales bacterium
CATGCCCACAATAAAACAAAAAGGGAATGGCTTCCCAATCTTCAGCATATCAGGATAATAAAAGATGGGGCTGTAAAAAAGGTTAGAATATGCACAAAATGCATTAAAAAGGGTTTTGTTCAGAAGGCTGTATAGGCCATTTATTTTTTAATACCACAGTCTACATCTATTCATAAGCATAAGTCTAAAAATCAGCCTGACCCCCTCATCCTCTCCACGGATCTTACGCCCTTAACCTTTTGTATAGATTTGATTATCTTCTGCAACTGCGACATGTGTTTTATCTCTATCTCATAGATACCTGTTGCAGATTTATCAGGATATGTCATTGCTTGTGCGCTTATTATATTTGCCTTATTCGATGACATGATAGTGCTTATATCAGACAAAAGACCCTTCCTGTCTTCACCTGCTATCTTTAGCCTTACAGGATATGTAATGTCTTTGTTTAGCTCCCATGTCACATCCACCCTCCTCTGTGCATCATAGGTATGGATATTTGGACAGTCCTCCATATGAATAGTCAGCCCCCTTCCCCTGGTTATAAATCCAAAAATCTTATCTCCAGGTATGGGATTGCAGCATCTTGCAAATTTTACAACAAGTCCATCCACACCCTTTATCTTTATAGAGCTTTCCCTTGTTTTTGTAATGGTCTTTATTATCTGCTTGATTTTTCCTGGCTTTGATTCTTCAGGGACATATTTGCCTATTATCTGCAGAGGTGTGTGAATGCCGTAGCCAATATCTGCAAATAGGTCATCCAATGTATCATAGCTGAAGTCCTTTGCAAGACCATCGAGCTCTCCTGATTTCAACATCTTCGAGAAGCTTAGATCGTGTTTTGCCAACTCCTTTTCCAACAGCACCCTACCGAGCTCAATGCTTTTTTCCCGCTGCTCTGTCTTAATCCACTGCCTTATTTTTGCCTTTGCCCTTGATGTCTTTACAAACCCAAGCCAGTCTTTACTTGGTTTATGGGATGGGTTGGTTTGAATATCTACCACATCACCGCTTTTTAGTATATATTTTAATGGGACAAGTTTGCCATTTACCTTGGCACCTACGCACGTATGCCCTAGTTGGGTATGGATGGCATAGGCAAAATCCACAGGCGTTGCCCCCTTTGGTAGCTCCTTTACATCCCCTTTTGGTGTAAAGACATATATATCATCCGGAAAAAGGTCTATCTTAAATATCTCAAGGAATTCCCTACTGTCTTTGAGCTCCTGCTGCCATTCTATTATCCTTCTCAGCCACTGGAATATCTTGTCTTCTTTAGCATCAAAGAGCTTTCCTTCTTTATACTTCCAGTGCGCTGCAATGCCGTCCTCTGCCAGCTTGTGCATATCCTGGGTTCTTATCTGTATCTCTATTTTTTCACCATAGGGACCAACTACCTTTGTATGTAAGGATTGATACATATTTGCCTTTGGCAATGCTATATAGTCATTAAATTTTCCAGGTATTGGTTTAAAAAAAGAGTGTATATAGCCCAAGGCCTCATAACATTCCTTCACATTATCAACAATCACCCTAAAGGCAGTAAGGTCATAGATCTCATTGACATCTACCCCCTCATTGACCATCTTTTTATATATGCTATAGAGTCTTTTCGCCCTACCTGAGACATCTGCCTTTATGCCTGATTCCTCGAGCTTATTTTTTATAAGGTCTTTTACCTCGTTTATGTATTGCTCCCTCTCCTTTCTTTTTTTTGCAAGCTTCTGGCTTATTATATTGTATTCAAGGGGTCTTAGATATTTAAAGGCTGTGTCCTCAAGCTCTCCCTTTATCCATTCAATACCGAGCCTGTGGGCAAGGGGTGCGTATATGTCGAGGGTTTCCCTTGCAATCTCAATCTGTTTTTCCTCTGACAGGAAATTAAGGGTCTGCATATTATGATATCTATCTGCCAGCTTTATCAATATAACCCTTATGTCCTTGCTCATGGCAAGGATCATCTTTCTTATATTCTCTGCCTTTGAGTCCTCTGATGCCTTTATAAGGATCTTACTTATCTTTGTTACACCATCAACAATATCTGCAACCTCTTTACCAAAATATCTCTCTATCTCCTCCTTGTTTACATATGAGTCCTCTATGGTATCATGGAGGAGCCCTGATACAATACTGGGGACATCAAGATTCATCCTGGTGAGGGTATGTGCCACCTCAAGGGGGTGTATGAGGTAGGGTTCCCCTGAAAGGCGAATCTGTCCCCTATGTGCCTTGGCAGAGAATATGTATGCCTTTTCGAGCATCTCCACATCAGCCTCGGGATTATACTTTATTATCTCCTCTACTATATCATTAAACCTTATCATACCTTTTCCATGTATAATACGTAACAGGTATGGGGGATCCGGCGACCTCCAGCATCCCCCCCTTTTCAAATAAGATATTGCTGTTTAGCCCCTTTTTTGTATCCTCTGATATGATAACCTCGCCTGGTGATGCAATCTTCTGAAGCCTTGCGGCAATGTTTACAGGCATACCAAAGGCTGTGTATTCTTTTTTGTTTACAGAACCAAAGATCCCCGTTACCACATAACCTGTACTGATCCCTATACCAATATCAAAGCCCTTATTTAGCCTTTTTGTGAGCTCTATCATCTCCATTGCGCAGTTGACAGCATCTTCTTCATGTTTTTCATGGTGGATCGGGACACCAAAGAGGGCCATCACGCTATCGCCTATGTATTTGTCAATCATGCCATTGTATTTCTTTACTATCTCACTCATAGGTTGAAAATAATACCTGTTAAGAAGTGTGGCAAGCTCATCAGGGGGGATCTGGGATGATATCCTTGTAAAACCTCTTATATCAGAGAAGAGTATGGTAATCAGGGATAGTTTGGGCTCAAGCTGGTTTGGTTCACTTAAGAGCTCTTTAAATATATCAGGGGCAATAAACTGCCTCATCTTCCTTTTCACATAGTACTCTTTTATCTTCCATTTAAGCTCTTTGTTCTCAAAGGGTTTTGTTATAAAACCATCTATGCCTGCCTCAATTGCCTTTATTGATGACTCGAGGGTGCCGTATCCTGTAAGGATTATTTTTGTTGCCTCATAATGTAGCCTGCCGATCTCCTCCATGGTCTTTATGCCATCGATGCCTGGCATAATGAGGTCACATATGATTATATCGAGGTTTGAGAGGTTATTTTGAACTATTGTCAATGCATCCTCACCGTTAGGTGCAGCATAGACAATGTACCCGTCTTCTCTTAATATCCTTGTGAGGGACCTCCTTATGCCCTCCTCATCATCAATAACAAGGATACCGAGCCTCATAATCCACCTTTGAATCTTTGAATTATTGTTTTATTATAATTATAATAGCGTTACAACACCTTGTTATAGGTATTAAAATACATCCTGCCAAGGCAGGATAACAATGGCTTGGGGTAGGACTCAGCACTTTAGTCCCTCCTCTTCTATAATCATAATATTTAATTTATATTAAGGTAAAAAAAATAACAAGTATTTATTGTCTTTCATTTTCAGCGTATTTTTCATATTATATTTGTTTGATGCATAAGGCAAGGCCACAATTTGAGATAAAAGGGCAACTCGAACGGATAACCTTCACCAATGATGAAAATGGCTATACCATAGCCAAGATAAAGATCCAGGGCAGAAGAGACCTGGTCACCATAGTGGGAACCATGTTTTCCCTATCACCAGGAGAGATCTTGAGACTCAATGGTTATTGGGATATACACCCTAAATACGGTGAACAATTCAGGGTCACCTCTTATGAGACTGTCCTTCCAGCCACAGCAAAGGGTATAGAGAGATATCTTGGTTCAGGTATGATAAAGGGGATAGGCCCTGTTATGGCAAAGAGGCTTGTATCGAGGTTTGGCGAGGATACGCTCAGGATTATAGAGGAGGAGACAGAGAGGCTTAAGGAGGTTGATGGCATAGGAGAAAAGAGGATAGAGATTATAAAGAGGGCATGGGATGAGCAGAAGGAGATCAGGGATGTTATGATATTTCTTCAGGGTAATGGTATAAGCCCTGCTTATGCAGTAAAGATTTACAGACACTACGGTAGGGATTCGATAAAGATAGTCAGGGAAAATCCATACAGGCTTGCCATGGATATCTTTGGTATTGGCTTTAAAACTGCTGATACCATAGCAGAAAAGATAGGTATACCAAGGGATTCGCAGATGAGGTCTGAGGCAGGGATAATGCATATCCTTCATGAGCTATCTGATGATGGCCATGTCTATTATCCCTATGGTTCCCTTATTGAAAGATGCAGCGAGATACTCGATGTGGAGGAGGGGAGGATCCCCTATGCCCTTGATGCCATCTCAAAAGAGGGTAAGGTTGTAATTGAGGAAAGATTTATAGAAAAGGATAGGTCTTGTGATGTAAATTCCAGGGCTGTGTATCTTGCCAAATACCATGTGTCTGAATCCGGGATTGCCAAAAGATTAAAGAGGATCCTGTCTACACCAAAACAGATGAGGCTTGTTAATATTGATGAGGCAATATCCTGGGTGCAGCGGTTTCTCAGGATAGAGTTTTCTCCAAGGCAGCTTGAGGCAATAAGGGATGCCATCCATTCAAAGGTTATGATTATTACCGGTGGCCCTGGCACAGGGAAGACCACTATCATAAAGGCAATAATAAATATCTACAATAGGATGGGTCAAAGGGTGCTCCTCGCAGCCCCAACAGGCAGGGCAGCCAAAAGGATGACAGAGGCTACAGGACATGAGGCAAAGACCATTCACCGTCTCCTTGAATATAGTCCTAGTAGCGGGAGATTTAAAAAAGACGAGGATAACCCCCTCGATACAGACCTTGTAGTAATAGATGAGGCATCCATGATAGATACGGTCATGATGCACCATCTCCTGAAGGCAGTAAAGATAAGGACAACATTGATATTTGTGGGTGATGCAGATCAGCTGCCATCTGTAGGGGCGGGCAATGTTCTAAGGGATATGATAGATTCAGGATATATACCTACCGTCAGGCTGAATGAGATATTCAGACAGTCAAGGGAGAGCATGATAATTGTTAATGCCCACAGGATTAATAACGGAGAGATGCCGTTTCTGAAAAAGGGTTTTAAAAATAGAGAGGATTTTTTTTTCGTGGAGATCGAAGACCCTGAGGAGGTGGTAAGGCATATAATATATCTCTGCAGGGAGGCTGTGCCAAAACGATTTGGCCTTGAACCCCTTCGGGATATACAGGTGCTTACACCAATGCATAGAGGTGTTGCAGGCGTTGCAAACCTTAATAGGGAGTTACAACAGGCATTGAATCCTCATGGCAAGGAACTATTAAGGGGCGGAAGGGCATTTAGGGTAGGAGATAAGGTCATGCAGGTGAGAAACAATTATGACAAGGATGTCTATAACGGTGATATAGGCAGGATTGTTTCAATAGACCAGGAGGTTCAGGAGGTTCATGTGGATTTTGATGGAAGGTTAGTGACATATGAATTTTCAGAACTCGACGAGATAATACTTGCGTATGCAATCTCTGTCCATAAGTCACAGGGCAGCGAATATCCTGTTATAATCATGCCTGTCCTTACCCAGCATTATATGCTACTCCAGAGAAACCTGCTATATACCGGTATAACAAGGGGAAAGAGGCTTGTGTTTATAGTTGGCACAAAAAAGGCACTATCCATAGCCATCAGAAACAACAAACCCTTGAATAGGTTTACCCTGTTAAGGGAGAGACTGGCAATAGATTAGTATTCAGACAGCTCTATCCTTAAGGACCTTGATTTTTTCTTTTCTGACTGGATGTGCTTTAGTTCGAGGACCTTCTCTCTTGCCCTTCTTGAGCGTCGGCGTTTTTGTCTTTTTATCTTCTCTATCCTGCGTTGCAACGCACTCTCCCTGCCAAGTACCTGTTCCTCTATCTTCTCCGTGAGTCTTCTGCGGGCAAGAAAACGATTTAGTGCCTGTGAGCGTTCACTCTGACACTTTACCTCTATCCCTGTAGGGATGTGCTTCAGGTAAACACAGGTAGATGTTTTATTCACATTCTGGCCCCCAGGACCCCCTGAGCGGATAAATTTCTCAATAATGTCCTCTTCTTTAATCTTAAGACGCTCCATTTTTTCATGGAGGGCTCTTTCCTTTGCTGGATTTATCGAAAATTTTGCTATACCCATACCATATCCTTTGCAACTATTACTATCAAAACACAATTTAGTTGAAAACTATAACAGATAGGTTATATTATGAGGTAATGAGATTTTTTTCAATATTATCTTTATGTCTTCTCGTTCTTTTTTTAAACATCCAGTGCTCAAGGGTTCAGGAGGTTCAGGCCCCTGGGAAAAAAACTGGCGAGGAGGCAAAAAATCATGACACAAGATATAAAAATGAACTTGAGGAGATAAAGAAAAACTTAAAAGGTGATATAAGGATAAAACTTAAAAAGGATTCAAAGGGCGGCTATAGCTGGGAGATTACAGGAAGGGATGCCAGCGAGGTTCTCAAGACAAATGATATGCTCAGGAAAAGACTCAGTGATTAGATGCCCTTTTAAGCCCTATTGATTGGGCATATTCTAAGGCATCCATATACTCTTTTTGTGTTATTCTTTTTGAGAGCTCAGGGGATTCATCTGTCCCGAGACAGGGGTGATATTGGGACATTATATTTACAAATGCATTATCTGATATCTCCTCTTTTATAAATCTGAGAACATTTTTTGTGTTTTCAATGGATGACGGCATTACAAGGTGTCTTATGAGGAGCCCCCTCGTGGCGATATTGCTGCTGTCTGTTGTAAGATCTCCAACCTGCCTGTGCATCTCCTTTAATACAGAGCGCACCACATCAGGATAATCCTCTGCCTTGCAGTATTTCTTTGCAAGCCCCTTGTCCATGAACTTTATATCAGGCATATATATATCGATTATGCCATCCAATAGCTTTATTACATCAAGGGATTCATAACCACCGCAGTTGTATACGATTGGGATATTAAGCCCATTGTCTATGGCTATGTTTAATGCCTTTAATATCTGGGGGACATAATGGGTTGGCGTTACAAGGTTAATATTATGACAATGCCTTTTCTGCAGTTCTAACATGATATTAGCAAGGGCATTGTATGAATACCTGCTGCCATAACCAAAGAGGCTTATATCGTAATTCTGGCAGAACACACATCTCAGGTTACAATGTGTGAAGAAAATAGTTCCTGAACCGTGAATCCCCACAAGGGGTGCCTCTTCACCAAAGTGGGCAAAGGATGAGGACACATAGATATCATATGGAGCCCTGCAGTATCCTAATTCCTCTGCATATCTATTAGCCCTGCATCTTCTTGGGCAGAGGATACATGGGTTAAGCATCTCCTCAAGTACATCGATAATCTCGCCAAGCCTTCCCTGGGAATTTGTTTTTATGTATGAGGGAAAATCTTCCATAGAGACTTTAAAAATAAAATATGATGCATTAATATTATAGTAAAGTTTGAAAAAAAACAATCGGGGACGAGAAGATGGATAGATATGAATATACAGTGAAGATATTTTCCATGGATGACCTGGAGAAAAAAGGTGTAGTTATAGACCCTGAGAAGAATATTGTCTATGCCTGCAGACCTGACGGTGAGTGTGAGGTCCATGATGTAGGCATGGAGCAGATCGATAACCTTTCAATGCTTTTAACTGACTTTGGAAACCAGGGCTGGGAACTAATACAGCTTTTCTTTAGACCCCTGGGTATAGTAAGTTTCTGGAAGAAGAAAAAGATAGGGGAAGGGGATTAAACATGCTAAAAAATACTTTGTAGGGAGGTGCAGTATGGCACTTACACCATGGAAAAATCTATGGGAGTTAAGGTTTCCAACCTTGAGAGAGGAGATGGACAAGCTTTTTGAAGACTTTTTTGACAAGACAGGATTCACTGGTGTAAGGGAGGGGGCCTGGCTGCCTGCAGCAGATATCCATGAGACAAAAAAGGATGTAGTAGTATCAGTTGACCTGCCTGGGGTAGACCCAAAGGATGTAACAATCTCTATAGTGGAAGACACACTCACAGTCAAGGGTGAGCGCAAGAGAGAAGAAGAGATAAACGAAACAGATTATTACAGGACTGAAAGGTTTTATGGTGCATTTCAGAGGGTTATACAACTCCCCGTAGAGGTTGTAGGGGATAAGGCAAAGGCAACATATAAGGACGGGGTCCTAAAGATAAGTATTCCAAAATCACAGAAGGCAATGCCGAAAGAGATTAAGGTCGAGATTGAGTAAGATTATAAACCCCTTCCCTTATTCATTTCTTGCCTGTCTCATTGCTGATTGTCTTTTGTGCGCCCGATAGATGCCTGCCTGTTTTGTCTTTAATGGACTAAAAAACTTTTTTTAGGGGTTATTTACATACGCCAGAAATATGGTTATAATGCTTTATACCCCATTAAGGGATATCAATAAATATTGGAGGTTCAGATGAGAGAAAAAGTAGAGGCTGCTATAAGTAAGATAAGACCCTTTTTACAGAGGGATGGCGGAGACATAGAGCTTGTTGATGTCGTAGATGGTGTTGTAAAGGTGAGGCTGAGAGGTGCATGTGGAAGCTGTCCTATGAGCATGATGACGCTAAAGATGGGCGTCGAAAAACAGTTAAAGCAGGAGATACCAGAGATAAAAGAGGTTGTGGCAGGTTGATATTGGTTATGTTTTTAAAATAATTATCATTGACAAAAGTTGTATGTTAAAATAATATGGATTTAAAAAAAACAGGAGGTGTTATTATGGGTTGCAAAAAGACTGATACAAAGAAGGACACAAAAAAGACACCAAAAAAGGAGAAAAAGACCAAGAAATAGTCCATCGACATAAAAGGGGGTTAATCCCCCTTTTTATCCTTATACCTTGTTTAAAAATCTTTACAACCCCAGCCTTTACTTTTTTTAAAAATGCTAATATAAACAGTAAGTGAGAGGATAGAATAAAATGACAGAAAAAGATTATGCATTAAGGTTATTAAGGGATTTTATAAAGATTAATACAACAAATCCCCCCGGTAATGAAGAGGATGCGGCCGTATTCCTTGAGGATATATTACAGAAGGAGGGGATCGAGACACAGATCTATCTGCCTTTTAAAAAAAGGGCAAACCTCATATCAAGGATAAAGGGAAGGGAAAAGGGTAGGCCCATAGTTATATTGGGTCATCTGGATGTAGTCCCTGCAAATCCTGATGAGTGGGAGATTGACCCATTTTCCGGTGAGGTAAAGGATGGATGTGTTTATGGCAGGGGTACTGTAGATATGAAGTCCCAGATTATATGCCATCTCCTTGCGTTTATAGGTCTCCACAAAAAGGGTATCACACCAGAGAGGGATATAGTTTTCCTTGTGACCTGCGATGAGGAGGTAGGGGGTCAACATGGTGTGGAGTTTATGCTTAACGAGGTGAAAGACCTGAAAGATGCCTCATTTGTCTTGAGCGAAGGGGGCTATATCCTTGAGGAGGATGGCTTTATCCATGCCCAGATTGCTGTGGCAGAGAAAAAACTAAGCCAATTTATGATAAAGGCATACGGAAGAGGCGGTCATGGCTCAATGCCAGTAAAAGACACTGCCAATGAAAAGATAGTAAGGGCATGTCATTCCATACTATCCTACGAATGGCCTATCAGGATTATAGGTGTTGTCAATACATATCTTAGCGGGATATTAAAAGGAAAGGGTCCTAGGGGAGAGGGGTTTTTATCTCTGAAGGATGCCATTAAGGACAGGAGATTAAAAAAATCTATAGAGGAAAATCCCCTCTATAATGCCCTAATAAAGAATACAGTAACCTTGACGATGTTAAAAAGCGGTGAAAAAATAAATGTTATCCCCTCTGAGTCAGAGGCATATTTTGATGCAAGGCTCCTGCCACAGGAGGACCGGGATATATTTATGAAAAAGATAGAAAGGCTCTGTGGAAAGGATATTGAGATTGTGAGGATCGGCAGCGGGATACCTGATCCTGTTCCGTCACCCTATAATACAGAATTTTTTAAGGGGATAAAAAAGATCATAACAAACCATTTTGAGGGTATACCTGTTTTGCCATCTCTTTTAACAGGCGCCTCAGACCTTCGTTACTTCAGGGGCCTTGGTATCCCCTCTTATGGATTCTTCCCTGCTGTATTTTCCAAAGATGAGGTAATGAGGATGCATGGAAAGGATGAGAGGATATCTGTTGAAAATTTCTATGATGCTGTAGATATAACCCATGAGATAGTTGAGTTTCTCTCAACGTGCAGGGGTTGACCTGGATTATTATCCAATCTTGATATAGAGGTAGGAGGATAGATGCTTTTTTCAAGGATGTTTATACCAACAGTAAAGGAAGACCCCAAGGAGGCAGAGGTTGTAAGCCACAGGCTTATGCTGCGGGCAGGCTTTATTAGAAGGCTTGCATCAGGTATCTATACATGGCTGCCCCTTGGTTTGAGGTCACTTAGAAAGGTGGAGAGCATAATAAGGGAGGAGATGAACAAAAAAGGTGCCCAGGAGATCCTTATGCCCTTTGTCCAGCCAAAGGAATTGTGGGAAGAGAGCGCACGATGGGATAGATATGGCAAAGAGCTTTTGAGGTTTCATGACAGAAACAATAGGGAGTTGTGTCTTGGGCCAACCCATGAAGAGGTGGTAACAGACCTTGTGCGAAGGGAGGTCAGGTCATATAGGGAGTTGCCCGTGAATCTCTATCAGATACAGACCAAGTTCAGGGATGAGATAAGACCAAGATTTGGGGTTATGCGGGCCAGGGAGTTTATTATGAAGGATGCCTACAGCTTTGATATAGATGAGCAGGGCGCTGAGAAGAGTTATATAGATATGTACGATGCCTATACAAATATATTCAGTAGATGTGGTTTTAGATTCAGGGTTGTGGAGGCAGACACCGGACAGATTGGAGGAAGTTTTTCCCATGAGTTTATGGTGTTGGCTGATACAGGTGAAGATGTCATAATCAGCTGTGATACCTGTGGGTATGCTGCAAACCTCGAACGGGCAGAGATAGGTTATCAAAAGACATTTACAACCATATCAAAAAAAGGGGGTTTTAAAAGAATAGAAACCCCAGGAAAGAAAAAGATAGAGGAGGTGTCGTCCTTTCTCGGTGTTCCCCCTGAGAAGCTCTTAAAGACAATTATCTACAATACAGATAGAGGTGTGGTAGGGGTTCTTATAAGGGGCGACAGGGAGATAAATGAGACAAAGATGAGAAACCTCCTTTCGCTGGAATACATCGAGCTTGCCGATGAGATGACTATTGAAGATGTAACAGGTGGGCCCCTTGGTTTTTCAGGACCTATTGGTTTGGATATCCCCCTTTATGCAGACAGGGATGTCCTTTTTATGGAGGATTTTGTTGTAGGAGGCAATGAAAAGGATGTCCATATAAAAGATGTCAACATAGGTGATTTTTCTGTAGAGGGATATTATGACCTGAAGGTTGCACGGGAAGGCGACCTGTGCCCCCGTTGCAATGGAAGGCTTGCCTCTACGAGGGGTATAGAGGTAGGACACATATTCAAGCTCGGGTTTAAATACAGCAAGGCCATGAAGGCCACGTATCTTGATAAAAACGGCGAGGAGAGATACATGGTTATGGGCTGTTACGGTATAGGTGTCAGCAGGATTGTTGCAGCAGCCATAGAGCAGGGTAATGATGAAAACGGCATGATACTCCCTGCTGCTATTGCACCATTTGAGGTGGATGTCCTACCTGTAAATAGCTCTCACATTGAAAGCATGGAACTTGCCAATAGCATTTATAGACATCTTGTTGACAAAAATATAGATACGCTCTTTGATGATAGACAGGAGAGACCGGGTGTAAAATTTAAGGACTGTGACCTAATGGGTATTCCGCTAAGGGTTACTATAGGCGAGAGAAACCTGAAGGAGGGTCTTGTGGAGATAAAGGCAAGAGACAAAAGGGAATCCATCAAGGTCCCCAAAGAAGATATAGTCAGGAGGGTAGAGGAGTATGTTGAGGAACTTAAGCATTGGTGATTTAACGCCAAAAGAGGAGCTGGAAAAAAGAATCTTTAACCTCAAAAAAAAGATGGAGAAAAAGGGTGTTGACCTGTCTTTAATAATCCAGAACGTTGACCTATTCTATTTTGCCGGCACTGTTCAGAAGGGCGCCCTTATAGTGCCTGTAGACGGTGACCCTATGCTTTTTGTGGAACGAAATGCAGACAGGGTTAGATATGAGACACCCTTTGATTTTATACCTATCAAAAGGGAGAGGGATATAAGGGATATCCTCAGGGAGAGGAATATAAAGGGAGGCACATTGGGGATGGAGTTGGATGTGGTCCCTGTGGCACTCTATGAGAGATGGAAGGAAATCTTAGGCATATATAATGTAGTAGATATATCCAACGAGATAAAGGATTTAAGACTCATAAAAAGCCCTTTTGAGATCGAGCAGATAAAAAAGTCAGGGGAGGTCACCTCCCATGTTTTGAAAAAGGCAAAGGATGTTATAAGGGAGGGTATGACAGAGCTTGAGATAGATGCCATACTTGGTGCAGAGGGCAGAAAAAAAGGGCACCAGGGTTTTTTAAGGATGAGGGGTCTCAATCAGGAGATGATGAATATATATATAACCCATGAACAGTCATGCACTATACCATCCTCAGGGGATGTGCCCATAGCAGGCGTTGGCATCACCCATGCCATTGCCCAGGGTGCCTCTATGAATATCATTAAAAGGAATATACCGGTTCTCCTTGATTACGGTGGCGGATATAACGGCTATATAACTGATGAGACAAGGGCATACGTGGTGGGGGTCCTCGATGAGCTCTTTAAAAAACCATATGAGATTGCCAAAGAGATCGTGGAGACAACTATGGATTTTGCCCAAGAGGGCATAAATGGAAAGGAGATTTACGAAAGGGCATATAGCCTTGTTAAAAAGGCAGGGCTTGAAGACTATTTTATGGGTCATGGAAAGGGAAAGGTGGGCTTTATAGGCCATGGACTTGGGCTTGAGATAAATGAACTACCTGTTATAACACCGAGACATAGCGTCGTGCTTCAGGAGGGCATGGTCTTTGCCTTTGAACCAAAGTTTATCTTCCCTGGTAGGGGCGCAGTTGGTATAGAGGTAGACTTCATTGTGAGGAAACACTCCCTGGAGAGGGTTACTGATGCCCCTATAGATATGGTGTTTATTTAATCTTAAGGCTTTTTAACCTTTCTCTTTGGCCAATGATTTTTTTAAATCAGAGAGGATGGCGAAGTGCCTTCTCTCCTCATTGATAATCTCATCTATTAGTTTGTGCTGATTCTCATGAACAAACTGCTTTGCCTCCTGGTAATAGAGGATTGAGTCCAGCTCTCTCTGTATGGCAAAATCTATGGCAGAAATGGTATCCTGAATTATGGCAAGCTCTTTTTCCTGGGAGTCCTTAGTAAAGATGACCTTGCCGTCTAAAAATGCCCTGAGATTTGCCATGTATTCACCAGGATAGCTCTCAGCAGGCCTGTTATCCTTCGTCTTTTCATAAAGCCCCTGGAAGACCCTTTTATGCTTTATCTCCTCATCCGCAAGTCTATTAAATGTCTTTCTTACACCCTCATCAACTGCATTTAGGGCTGCCTTATGATAGAAGATCTCCCCGTATTCCTCTATCCTTATGGCAAACTGAAATATATCACCTGCTGAAAGTATGTTCATCATTACCTCCTGTTTGACCCTCAAATTTTACATTGGGGATTTTAACAATTTTTTTATCTGAATTCTACAAAAATAAAGACCCCTTACCCATAGCATATCTCTTTTAGAAATAGCCCCTTCGCCGGTGCAGTAGGACCTGCCATATCTCTGTCCTTTGATGACAATATATCTAACATAGAATCTACCCCTAATCTTCCCGAGCCTATAAGCACCAATGTTCCTGTGATATTTCTCACCATATACCTGAGGAAGCCCGTAGCCTCTATAAATATATAGATAAGATTACCCATTTTCTTTACCCCAGTCCTTAGAATATTTCTTGTATTTCGTTTATATATCTCGTTTTTTTTCTTAAATGCTGAAAAGTCATGCTCTCCCTTTATTAACTTGATTGCCCTGTTCATGGATGCCGTATCAAGGGGATATGGGATGTGCCATGCATAGCGGGTATAGAAGGGCGAACCAACGGGCTGATTTAGAATGGAATAAACATATATCTTACTTTTTGCTGAATATCTTGAATGGAATAGTCCCTCTACCTCATCTACATCCCTTATTCTTATATCTTTAGGAAGAAGACTATTTAGCCCCTTTAGCAGGCTTTTTTTATCTACCTTACTTTCTGTAAAGAAGTTTGCCACCTGGCCCATGGCATGGACTCCACTGTCTGTCCTTGCCCCCCCATAGAGTTTTACTGTATGATTGACAATCCTTTTCAGGGTTCCTGCTATTGTCTCTTCTACTGTGATTAAATCAGGTTGACACTGCCAGCCATGATAATATGTTCCGTCATAGGATATGGTAAGTTTGATGTTACGCATAGGCTGTTTTATTCACTAGCGAAGAATTGCCTGACCGAGGAATCAGGGGGTTTATCTTGTTTTTTTACTCTCTGCATCTTTTTGTTTGACAGATTCCTTTAACCCTTCCTTTGGATTTTGTGCCTCTTTTTCTTTGTCAAGTTTTTCATTTAATCTCTTATACAATTCCTCTATCTCCCTTTTAAGGCTTATGTTCTCAGCCTTTAGAAAGTTGTTCTCCTCTTTTAGGAGTTTTACCTCTTCCTTAAGGTTTTTCAGCTCCTTACTACAGGATGCTGAAAAAAAAATCATCATAAATATAACAAAAAATATTTTTAGTGCCTTCATTGTATCCATTTTGTATAATACCTTTGAAATTGTCAATATCTGATAATCGTTGCTGTTGATACATGCCTATTATGCTGTCATCTCATGAAAATAAAGCCTTATCATCTCTACAATATATTCCTTTTCTGCCTTTTTGAGTTCAGGAAAGACAGGTATTGCAAGATTTCTTTTTGCTGCCTCTTCTGAAACAGGAAATGACCCTTCCCTATAGCCAAGATACTGGAAGCAACCCTGCATGTGGAGGGGTACTGGATAGTAGATACCAGTCTGGATACCCTTTTCCCTGAGAAATGTCTGGAGTCCGTCCCTATATCTTGTTCTCAGGACATAGTGGTGGAATATATGGGAGCTGTCCTCTGGTATACCCGGTAGCACAATGGGTAGCCCTTTAAGACGACTGTTATAGAATCTTGCATTCTCTATTCTTTGCCTATTCCATTCTTCAAGATGGGGAAGCTTGGCAATAAGGGCTGCTGCCTTTATCTCATCAAGCCTGCTGTTTATACCTATCATCTCATGGTGATATGTAGTATCACCCATCCCATGCACCCTTAATTTCCTGACCTTTATCCCAAGGTCATCCCTTTTGGTTAATACCATCCCACCCTCGCCTATGCCGCCTAAATTTTTGGTTGGATAGAAACTCAGGGCCGCTATATCGCCGAAGCCCCCTGCCTTTATACCACCCCTGCCAGCACCAAGGGACTGTGCCATATCCTCTACCACAGGGATTTTATAGGAACTGCATAACGTTACAATCTCCTCTATATCACAGAGTTTTCCAAATAGATGAACAACAATTACAGCCCTGGTTTTTTTTGTAATTGCCCTGGCAATAAGCTTAGGGTCGATGTTTAGGTCGTCCTTTTTTATATCAACGAATACAGGTTTTGCGCCTACAAGGGTTATGGAGCTTGCTGTTGCAAAGAATGTATAGGGCGTTGTAATTACCTCATCACCCTCTTTGATGCCCAGTGCCATAAGTGACAGTATGAGGGCGTCTGTTCCATTGGCACAGGATATGGCATGGGGCACACCTGTATAGTTAGATATATTTTCCTCCAGGCGTCTGCAGTATTTGCCGAGGATTAGTCTCTGCTCTGAAAGGACCTCCATGATATTTTTTGTAATATCCTTTTTTGTCTTTCTATACTGTGCCTTGAGGTTAATCATTGGTATGTCCATTGTTCTTTTCCTTTTTATTTTTTCTCTTCAATATAAAATCTGATGGTCTGTTTTTTTAACATATTTAGGACATATCTGACAATTTTAAAGTTAATCTAGAAATCCTTTATGTCTATCTGAGATGGGGAGAGTTCTTTTTTAGCATAGTCAAGGTAGATCCCCTCCTTTATAAAAAAATTAAACAGATTGGGGTCAATGTGTCTGTTCTCAACCATAAAGGACATTATCTTTAAGGCCTCTGACAGTGACTTTGCCTTTTTGTATGGCCTGTCCCTAGCTGTTAATGCCTCAAAGACATCCGCCAGGGCGATTATTCTTGCTTGAAGTGATATCTTATCCTCTGTTAATCCAAAAGGATATCCTGTTCCATTAAGACACTCATGATGGGCCGATGCATATTCTGGGACATGTTTTAATTTTTTTGGGAAAGGCAGTTGAGATAGCATCTTATGTGTAAGGAGAGCATGATTGGTAATTATCGTCCTCTCCTCAATATTAAGCGTTCCCCTTCTGATGCTCAGGTTGTAGACCTCATCATCTGTTAGAAGTGGCATAGGTTTTCCGTCCATAAACCATTGCCTTCCCTTTATTGATTTCAGCCTTTCAAGCATCTCATCGCTTACATACTCATCTCCATTATTAAGTCTTATAATGAACTCAAGGTCATCCTGGAGGGTCTTGAAGAATGCCTCATCCTCCGTGGATATATTTACTAAATCTTTCTCTTGTTCACCTTTTTGTTCACCTTTAATCCTCTCCCTTAAAAGCTTTATCTCATAGTCTTTTTTGAGGATCTCAAAACGCATTTTTAAAAGATTAATCCTGTCATATATAGTCTCAAGCTTTGTTGTCTTATCAATAACGTGTTCCGGAGTGGTGATCTTCCCTATATCATGGAGCCAGGCAGCTATTCTAAGCTCATTGAGTTCATCGTTAGAAAAGAATACATTTTTATAAAATCCATTTCTACATTTATTTATCCGCCCTGCTATCTCCATAGTAAGCTCTGCAACCCTTCTGATATGACCCCCGGTGTAGGGAGACTTCTCATCTATAGCAGCTGCAATAGACTTTATGAAGGATTCCAGAAGGTTGGCCAGGTCATGCATAAGTCTGTTGTTTGTAAGGGCTATGGCTGCCTGGGAGGCAAGGGAGAGGGTTATATTCTGATTCGTAGGTGAAAACTTCAGTACCCTCTCTTTTTTTGTATCTAGGGCATTTAAAAGCTGGAGGACCCCGATGATGTCATGTTCGTGGTTGCGCATGGGCACAACCAGCATGGACTTAGACCGATATCCTGTCCCAGCATCAAATCTTTTTGTCCCATCAAAGTTGAACCCCCTGGCATTGTAGACATCGGATATGTTAATCACCTCGCCTGATAATGCCACATAAGAAGAGACATTTGTATGGTTGGGATTACCGTCTTGATCAAAAAGGGGAACTGATTTCCAGTCTATAGGGCTACCTGTTCCTCCCATGCGTATATTTAGAGAGGCATTATGGATAATAGCAAAATCCAGGGCTGTATTATTGTCATTCACTATATAAAGTGTTCCACCATCAGCATTTGTGAGCATCCGTGCCTGGTCAACAATCATCTCGAGTAATCTCTCTATATTATGCTCAGAGGACAGGGCTATGCCGATTTTGATAAGCTCAGATAGATAATCTACCCCCCTTGAACCCATTCTTGTTTTTGTAGCCATCAATCAAACAATAATATAAAAAAATACAGATTGGCAACGAAATTATCACAATCTAAAAAAATTAGTTGACAGAGTTTGTTGTTCCTGTTAGGTTTTTAAAAATTGTAAGGATGAGGCCCTTGAAGAGGGTCTTGGATGCGAGATTTCTGTGAGATTCCATAAGGCTTTATTGAATCTTAAGATATTAAGGCCTTTGTAGAGGTCTTAAGTGAGTTAATAGGAGGAGAAAACATGAGGTCTGAGGGAAGGGTTGCAAGGGTTACAGAGGTTATTGCTGGTTCACCCAAGAGTTTTGAGGATGCTATAAACGTGGGCTTTAGAAGGGCAGCCAAGACTTTACGTGGTATTACTGGTCTCAGGGTTAAAGAACAGCGGGCAAGGGTAGAGGATGGCAAGATAGTGGAATATAGGGTAACCCTTGAGGTTATATTTGTCCTGGAGAGTTAATCTCTTAGCCCATCTTTTTCCTGACATCCCTTAAGATGCCAGATAAAAAGCCTCCAATAATACCTGTAGCCTCTTTTTATATGTTTGTTTAAAAGTAGTAGGGGAAAGACTGTCAAAAACATAACTGTCAAAGAGGCCTTGATAAACCTAAGAGATACAAAGGCACAATAGTAAAAGGTGCAATGGTGTTTTTTGATGAATCTATACAGGGATATATTATATTCGATTCGGCCCCTTACCCATTCTTTTGATACTGTCCTGCCCTGGAGATGGACTATTCTTGAGTGGGGAAAAAAGATAACATCACTGCCTGATGTCCTTGCCCTTACACAAAGGTCAGTCTCCTCAAGAAAAAAGAAGAATCCCTCATCAAATCCGCTAAGGGATTCAAAGGTCTTTTTTCTTACCATAAAGGCAGCGCCTACCAATGATTCTACCCCCGTGGGACCATTAAGTACCATTTTCTTGCTCATAAATCTTTTTGGCATCATAACCTCAAGAAAAGACCTGGGGATAATCTCAAAAAGTATATTTGGCACATAGGCAAAAGATCGTTGAAGCCTCATATCATTATACACGAGTTGGGGTCCGCATATACCTACTGAATCCTCTCTGTCCATGAAATCTACCATCTTTTTCAGTTCCCCAGGGATTACAATGGTGTCAGAATTTAAAAAAAGTATATAATCGCCGGTGGTTTTGGTAGAGCCCCTATTGGCTGATGCAGCAAAGCCCATGTTTTTTTTGTTTTTTATATAGACTACATGGGGATAAGATGTCTTTATCATCTCCTCTGTGCCGTCTACAGAGGCATTGTCAACCGCTACAATCTCCCCAATGTAGGGTTGAAGAGAGTGGTCTTTTTTTATAGAATCAAGAAGATCCTTTAGGAGATCCTTTGTGTTTCTCGTTATTATTACAATAGAGGTCGTAGAGGACATCTTTTTCTCAAGATAATAATACCATCAGGATTTATGTTCAATAACATAGATGTCTGAAATCAAAAAACAATGCCCCCTTCCTTCCTATACGTAGGACATACAAAAAGACATACACCACACCTGGTGCATAGGTCATCATCTATCTTGACCTTATTATCCTCTTTGTCAAACACAAAGGCAGGACAGTCAAATAGCTTGAGACATACCCTGCATCCTGTGCAGTTTTTTTCAAGGGGAACCCCCTCAGGCATTGTCCTTCCCTTGTCCTTTGAATACAACAGACACTCTCTTCTTGCGATGACAACAGCTGGGTAGGTGGCAACCTCTTTTTCTGATGATATATACAAAAATGCCTCTTTTAATGTCCCTACCATTAATGGCACATCGTAGGGGTCTATAATCTTTAAAAACCTCACACCCATACCCCTGACAATATCCTCTATTAATAAAGGTCGGTTTTTTTCACCCTGGGCAGTGATACCTGTCTGAGGCGTTGGCTGCATCCCTGTCATGGCAGTGGTGCCATTATCCATAATGACAAGGATAAACCTTTTATTTTTACTTATGGCATCATATAATGGAGAAAGCCCTGCATGAAAGAATGTAGAATCCCCTATTGTGGCAATAATGGGTATTATCCTACCATCTTGTCTGTAAGATTCATAGAAACCTGATGCAAGGTTTAGTCCACCCCCCATATCTATACACGTATCTACTGCACCTAAGGAGGTGCCGAGGGTATAGCAGCCGATATCCCCTGGAAAGATCGCCCCTGGAAAGGCATATCTCATGGCATAAAAAGAAGCCCTATGGGGACACCCTGCACACAGCTTAGGGGGTCTTTTGGGTATATCAATATCCTTGAGGGCATCCTCAATTGCATAATCAGGTATGAATCTCTGTTGTAATATCCCCATCTCCCCTGCAGCCCTTTCTATAATCTCCCTAATTACATTATACGTAAGTTCTCCTGCGCTAGGGACATAGCTGTTTCTTCTGCCAAGGACCTTGTCTTCATTACCTAATATAAGCTCAAGGACTGCATCTGTCTCCTCAATTACCAGTATCTTGTCTGTATTTTCCACAAAATTAAATAGATCCTGTTTTTCTTTATTATTGATAAGCTCTCTTTGTATAGCCCATATCTTATAGACAGGAACGTCTTTATCTAGACCTTTTTCATTAAGGACATCCATAACCACAGAGAAACACATGCCTGAGGCAACTATACCGAGCCTTGGATTTTCTCCAGCCCTAGGGCCCTCATACATCCCTTTTTTTACAGTATTTACAACACCCTCTTTTATGTGGAGCTCTCTTCTGCCAAGGGGATACAGGGGGACAGGTTCCCTTGAATGACTTACCCTGTGCGTGGAGCGGACAATCACAGGTATCTTTTTTTCAAAGGAATAATTAAGGGCATAGTAGGCAATATCTGCTGCCTCTGAAGGCGATGCTGGGTCAAATACAGGGACATTGAGAAGAAGCGAGAGGAGTCTTGTATCCTGTTCTGTCTGCGATGATTGAGGTCCTGGATCATCACAGACAACGAGCACAAGACCTCCCTTTATCTTTTCATCCCTTATGTTTAAAAAAGGGGGACAGGCAACATTCAGTCCAACCTGCTTCATCATGGCTGCTGCCTTTTTCCCTATCTGGGCAGCACCAAAGGCAATCTCAAGGCTGCATCTCTCATTTACAGACCACTCGCCATAGACGTTTAACCCCCTCCTCCTGCTAAACCCTATAATCCCGGGTAGTATCTCTGAGCTTGGGGTGCCTGGATATGCTGCTGCCAGTTCAAGCCCTGCCTCCACAAGACCAAGTGCAATCCCATGGTTGCCTATCATAACCTCTTGCTGCAGTTTCAAAATATAACCTCCATGATTGTTTTATGGCAGTAGGCACAAGGTATATATAAAACCCTTTATGCTATTTCTTGTCTCTAAAAACCTATCTCATCTTTTACATTTTAACCTTATTATGTTGTTGCATGATAGACCCTGCCTCTTTATAGCCTGTCTGAAACACATCAATATTTTTTTGGAAAAACCTTTCGGCAACCTTTTCTCTTATTGTCTCGCTAAGGGAGTCATATGTGTAGGGACCAATAGAAAAGGCAGAGAAAAAACCAAGGATAGCCATATTTGATGCCTGTATCATCCCTATTTTTCTTGCCATGCCATCGCCATCTAAGATGTATGAAGAAACGGCTCTCCTCTTCAAGAGGTCCTGGACAGGCTCAGGGATATCTGTATTCTTGCTGTTTATAATTGCAATGCCTCCAGGCCTCAAAAAACTGAGATTTCTGTAAAATTCGCTTTCCTCAAAGGCGAGGAGAATATCTGCATTCTCTCTTCCTATGACAGGACTATTTGAATTGCCTACCTTTACGTGGGATACTACTGAACCGCCCCTCTGGCTCATCCCATATTCGTCGGATGCCATGGCATGATAGCCTGACTTTATAGCACATTCTATGAGTATTGTTGAGGCAAGGAGCACCCCTCTTCCCCCTATGCCTGCACATAATATTTCTATTTTCACATGCCCTCCTTTTTATTTAAAAAATTTGGCATATTTTTTTATATAATACCCTGGCATAAAAAAACAGTTAACCCCTTTATGTCTCTGTATCCCTTTAAATCCTCAACCCTTGCTAAATCTATATAGTTGCTAAAGCCACATCCATCCATAAATCCCTTTATCTCCTGCCCCTTTTTGTTTGTCATTATAAGGATTGCATAGGATGAATTATTATACAAGGTATTGACAAAGCCGGGCATACCAGAGTGGAGAAAATGGTCTTCATAGGTTAAGGCAAGGATGTCTCTGTGGGGGTCTAATTTTTTTATGCCATGGGCGATATTTATAGAAGAGGCAGGTCCAAGCCTATCACGGATAACCTCAAACCCAAACATATCCTCGTCATGTTTTTTAATCCTTGAAGGGGCTATGAAATGCTCTGTTCTGAGTTTTTTCCTGTCGGGTATCTGGAGCTCTATAACAGGAAATTCACCCTCTAATAGGCAGACCTCATCCATCTGCCCTATAAAGCCTTTTACCTTTTTTACAGGAAGGGGATAGATAGTGGATATATTCAGGATGCTTGTGTCCTCTTCAAAAAAGTCAAGGGATGGTTTTTTGGTTGTGATAATACCAGCCCTTCCCTTAATATCTATATTATTTCCCCTGTATGCCTCAAACTCCTCCCTTATCGCCTCTGTCTTTTGGTTTAGTAATCTGTGAAGCTCGTATCTAAAGCTTGGGGTGGCAGCCCATCTGGCAGGGTCCTTTATGAACTGGGAGACATCCATAGGGGCCACGGGGTTTGTCCTATCCATTAATGCCTGACCTTTATCTGATGATTTTTGTCTGATATCGTCATCCCCAGTATATATCTGGAGGATTACAGGTATCTCATATCTCTCGGAGATATAGTTGCAGAACTCTATTGTCTCAGGTAGAGATTTACCCAATTCCCCTGTAATGAAAGGTAGCTTTGAGAAAGGCCCTATGGGCGTTGCATCCTGATAGGTCTCCTGGATACATACAATAAGGAGGCCCTTTTTTACCCCGGTATAGGCAGAACTCATTATAGGGTCAAGGGCTTCGTATATACCCTCTGTGGAGAATATGCAGGCTGTTCTCTTTGATGCAATGGCACCTGCGAGGCTGAGCTCAAAGGCGATCTTTTCATTGATAGATACCTCATAATGGAATTTATCCCCATCTGCGCCCAATCTCTCAAGGGCATTGGCTATTGCCCTATTTGTAACATAGATAAGCCCTGTTCCGTTGTTAATTAATGTCTTGCATATATAATCATACATATTCTGATCCTTCCCCATGATATGCTATTGTCTTAAGGCTTAAGACATATAACATACCTTAGTATACCTTATTTATTATACCATTTTTCTTAATATCTCGATGCCCCTTATTATGTTATCTTCACTTGCTGCAAAGGATATTCTAACATTTGTTTTTTTATTAGAAAAGACACTGCCTGGTATTATGAAGAGATTTTTTTTAAGTGCCTTCTCTACAAATCTATCCCCATCCCCCCCTGGCACCTCAGGAAATATAAAATACGCGCCTTTTGGTTTTATAACATTATACTTATCCCTTAGCCCTTCATATATGAGATCCCTTTTTTTTCTGTATGCATCAATGAGATCACCGGTATTATGTTGAAGTGCCTTAAGGGCTGCCTTCTGGGCAAAGGAGTTTACACTACTGAATACATACTGCTGCATGGTCACCATGCATTGTATTATCTCTGTTGGTCCTGCCACATAGCCGAGACGCCATCCTGTCATCCCCCATGTCTTTGAAAAACCCCCAAATGTAAGTGCATTTTCATATAGCGAACCAAGATAAACCCTTTTCTCCTCACTATCGTATACAAATTTGTCATATATGTCATCAGAGAATAAAAGGAGATTTTTTTCCCTTGCCACCCTTACTATCATCTCTGATTCCTCTTTTGAGAGAACCATGCCTGTTGGATTATTGGGGCTATTGATAAGAATAACCTTTGTCTTATCGGTTATAGCAGCCCTGAGTTTCTCCTCCTTAATAGTAAAATCAGGATATGTATCTACAAATACTGGTCTGCCACCTAGAAGCATGACCTGATATTCATAGAGGACAAAATAAGGGTCTGGGATAATAACCTCATCAAGGGGATTGAGGGTTACCATCAGGGCAAGAAGTAGACCCCCTGTGACGCCTGCCGTAATTATAACATCATCGCATAATATGCCCTTATCTTTTTTAAGATGATGGAGGAGCATCTCCCTGAGCTCTGGTATGCCGCCAGAGGGCGTATACTTATTAAAGCCTGCCCTTATCCATGATATGCCCTCTTCCTTTATGGGTTCCGGTATATCGAAATCAGGCTCTCCTATGCTAAGGTTTATAGGGTCTTTAATCTTTCTTGCCATGTCGAAGATCTTTCGGACCCCTGATGGTCTTACACTCATCACCCTTTCTGAAAGCTTCATCAAACCTCCTCGTCATGCTGTTTTATCTTATTCAGGCACTCTATTATCCGCTCGAGCTTGTTTTTTGGCAGACCCCCAAAGACCCTTTTTATCTCATCCTCAGTAAATCTTAGCCCGAGGAACCTCTCAATGTTGAATCTGTTCTGCCAGCACCCTACTATATTTTTGCATGGTAACCCATCATTTAGGGACATGCAATAGGAAAATTCTATTACACTACCCATCTGTATGCAATATATTTCCAAAAAAACCTCCTGGTATATATAAACTACAGCCTATAATGCCAAAGACTCCAGGCCATAGATTGATTTACTGTTATTTATCTGGGTTTTGGGAATCTCTCCAGGTCCTTCATAAGTCTTGTTATCTCCTCATCAGGCAGCTCAAAATTTTCAAGCCTTCCTGCCATGTATGCATCATATGATGCAAGGTCTATGACGCCATGGCCGCTCCAATTCATAAGGATAACCCTTTCTCTCCCCTCTTCCCTTGCCTTTTTTGCCTCATCGATTACGCATGCAATGGCATGGTCTGTCTCAGGGGCAGGTATGAAGCCCTCTGTTCTCGCAAATGTGATGCCTGCGGCAAATGTCTCGAGCTGTGAATATGCCCTTGCCTCTATAAGCCCGTCAAGTAAAAGCCTGCTCACAAGGGGTGCCATGCCGTGATACCTGAGCCCCCCTGCATGGATGGGCGCAGGGACAAATCCATGGCCTATAGAATGCATGGGAAGTAATGGCGTTGTCTCTGCTGTATCACCAAAGTCATACACATAGGGTCCCTTTGTAAGGGTAGGGCATGACGTAGGCTCTGCGGCTATTATCTTTATCTCCTTCCCGTTTATCTTATCCCGTATAAATGGAAATGCAATCCCTGCAAAGTTACTACCCCCTCCAACACAGCCAATCACCACATCAGGATACTCCTCTACCAATGCAAGCTGCCTCTGTGCCTCAAGCCCGATTATGGTTTGATGCATCATCACATGGTTTAGAACACTGCCGAGGGAGTATTTTGTATCCTTTGAGTTTACAGCATCCTCTATTGCCTCACTTATGGCTATACCAAGACTGCCAGGATGCTCTGGATCCATCTCATAAAATTTTCTTCCGGCATTGGTTTCATTGCTTGGGCTTGGGATACATCTGCCGCCCCATACCTCCATCATCACCCTCCTGTATGGCTTCTGATTATAGCTTACCCTGACCATATATACCTTAAGTTCAAGGCCAAACTGATGACAGGCAAAGGCAAGGGCGCTACCCCATTGTCCTGCCCCTGTCTCTGTGGTGAGCCGTTTTGTACCAAATATTTTATTGTAATATGCTTGGGGGATGGCTGTATTGGGCTTGTGGCTCCCTGGAGGGCTTACACCCTCATTTTTAAAGTAGATCCTTGCTGGGGTTCCAAGAAACCTCTCAAGTCCATATGCCCTGTATAGGGGTGTGGGTCTCCATATGAGCAACCTTTCTAAAACCTCATCAGGTATGTCTATATAGCGTTGTTGTGATACCTCCTGTTCTATGAGGTTCATGGGGAATATAGGCGAGAGCATATCTGGTGTAATTGGCTCACCCGTTGCAGGGTTAAGGGGTGGCGGCAGTGGATTGGGCAGGTCAGCCTGGATATTATACCATGCCCTAGGCATATCGTCTTCCCTTAAAAAAATCTTTTTTTCCATATCTTGTCCTCCTATGTTATTTTAGTTAATAAAAAAGGGGTCATGAGTTTTAAACCCATGGCCCCTTAAACAAAAAAAGCCACAGGCGGTGTGAAACCGCCTGTGGCATGTTGTCTACGGTTTCACACCTATAACAACTGCCACCACCAGTTTGTGTTTACTTTTATTAAAAGATTATACATCATAATGTTTCTTTTTTAGCACATTGGCGTATTTTGTGTCAATATCTTTTTTTTAGAATTTAGTCTGTTGATTATAACATCCCTGTATGTTACAAATAACCTATGGGCATTGAACTTTTGAGAAATATACCTAAGGTTGATGAGATAATAAAAAACAGGATGTGGCAGGCCCTTATTGCACAATATCCAGAGACAATAGCAAAGGACTCATTGAGGGCATACCTTGATATCCTCAGGGAGGACATAAGAGATGGTAGGGTATCATTCATCCCATCTGTAGAGGAGATAACAGAGTCTGTAAAACGTAATATCGTAGCCGAGACAGCCCCTGGCATAAAAAGGGTAATCAACGGCACGGGCGTTATAATACATACGAATCTTGGCAGGTCTATCCTTGCAGAAAAGGCTATAGAGGCAATAAAAAATGTGGCCTCTTCCTACACAACCCTTGAATATAACATAGAAAAAGGCACAAGGGGGGACAGGCACATTCACTGTCTCAGGATAATCAAAAGGCTTACAGGTGCTGAGGACGCCCTTATTGTGAATAATAACGCGGGTGCTGTCCTCCTTGTTCTTAATACCCTTGCCAATGGTAAAGAGGTGATTATATCAAGGGGTGAGCTTATAGAGATAGGTGGTTCATTTAGGATCCCCGATGTAATGAAAAAGGGCGGTGCTATCCTAAAGGAGGTGGGGGCCACTAATAGGACCTACCTGAAGGACTATGAAGAGGCTGTGACATCAGCAACCGGTCTTTTTATGAAGGCACATACGAGTAATTATATCATAAAGGGTTTTACCCACCAGTTAACAACAGAGGATATGGTATCCCTCGGCAATAAATACAACATACCCACCTATTTTGATGCAGGTAGTGGTCTTTTGTATCCTTTTTCGAGTCAGTGGTCACGATATGAGCCATCGGTGATACAGGAGATAAAAAAGGGTATAGATATATTATCCTTCAGTGGTGATAAGCTTCTCGGCGCACCTCAGGCAGGCATAATAATTGGAAAGTCAAGGTATATCGAGGCATGCAAATCAAATCCTCTGACAAGGGCACTGCGTCCTGACAAATTCACACTTGCAGGTCTTGAGGCCACATTCCTTCTGTATCTTGATGAAACAAAGGCAAAAGAGGAGATACCCACGATGCGTATGTTCTTTGAGGACCAAGAGAGGCTAAAAAGAAGGGCAAGGCTCATATCAAAGAGATTACAGCATCTTAAAGGCTCATTATCAGTTTCGGTTGTTCCTATGTTGTCTGAGGTTGGTGGAGGCTCACTGCCGGACACATCAATACCATCTTATGGGATTGCCCTGATGCCTGATTTTCCAATAGAAAGATTTGAAGAGAGGTTAAGACAGCTTACGATCCCGATAATAGGAAGGATTGAGAGGGATAGGCTATTACTTGATATGAGGACTATTCAGAGACAGGATGAAAAAGACCTGATTGCAGGTATTGAAGAGGCTCTTTCCAGGGGGGATTAACCGTTTTTGTTGTAAAGCCCTATGGCAAAATTAGATGTATCCCATATTGTGCAGGAATCAGGGGATAAAAGGCTTGATGTCTATCTTGCAGAGGCATTCTCCTTAACAAGGACAAAGATAAAATCCGCTATAGAGAACGGATATATTATTGTAAACGGGAGGGCCACAAGGCCCTCTCAAAAGATCAAAAAGGGGATGTCCATACAGGGGGGGATACCGGAGGAGGAACCCCTAAGCCTAAAACCCCAGGAGATATGCCTTGATATCCTCTATGAGGATGAGTTCATCCTTGCCATTAACAAGCCAGCCGGTATGGTGGTGCATCCATCATTTGGTCATAGAGAGGGGACACTGGTGAATGCTGTCCTGGGATACCTGAAGGAGTTAGGTCAAATGAAAGAGTCGTATCCCTCATTAAATGAATATAAAGCGCAAGATATCGAGGATGTATCATATCTTAGGCCTGGCATAGTCCACAGGCTTGATAAGGGGACAACAGGGGTGATACTTGTAGCAAAGGATACAAGGACGCAGGAGATGTTGTCTGCCATGTTCAAGGGCCGGGGCCTGAATAAGGTCTATAGGGCAATAATAGAGGGTAGTATATCAGACAATAGTCTTACAATAGAGGGGAATATAGGTAGGCATCCTAGGGAGAGAAAAAAGATGGCAGTCCTGAAGGGTAAAGGCAGGGATGCGCTGACAGCTATAAAGGTTTTGAGAAGGCTTAAAGGTTATACCTATATTGAGGCATATCCAAAGACAGGGAGGACACACCAGATAAGGGTTCACCTTGCCTATGTTGGAAGCCCTATAGTTGGTGATGAGACCTATGGTAAAAGATCAAGACATGCTACAGCAAGGCCACTGCTTCATGCATTCAGAATAGAGTTTGTGCATCCTGTAACAGGCAGATATATCTCTGTGGAGGCACCTGTCCCTGAGGATATGATCTCATTTATGGGATTACATGAGTATTAAAGACCCCTGTCTTTTTGTTTGATTTTAAAAAACAGAGAAGATATTGGAGGGGTGGTTTTTTAATCATGGGCAGATGTAGTTGCAAAGAGAACAGATAGGTTTATTGTTTTTATAAGGGCAAAGAGGGGAAGGTGCGATTCTGTTTTTATTACCCTTTAGAGTCCAAAATATGCTATATTGCTTAACAAAAATAATCAGTAAGGTGGACAGATGATAGACGAGAGGATAGTTACAAAGGCAATTATTGAGCGTTTTTCAGAGAAACTTATATCAAACCTTGAGATCGATGTGGCAGTATGTGGTGCAGGTCCCTCAGGGCTTGTGGCAGCATATTTTCTTGCCCGAGGCGGGATGAAGGTGGCTGTTTTTGAGAGAAAGTTATCTATAGGCGGTGGCATGTGGGGCGGTGGTATGATGTTCAACGAGATAGTTGTTCAGGAGGAGAGCAGAGAGATACTGGAGATGCTCAATATAAGGACAAAACCTTATACACCGGGTTATTATACTGTGGACTCTGTGGAGGCAGTATCAGGGATATGTTTTAATGCTGTAAAGGCAGGGGCACAGATATTCAATCTTATCAGCATAGAGGACCTTGTGGTGAGACAGGATAGGGTTACCGGTGTTGTAATAAACTGGACAGCCGTGGAGATGGCAGGGCTGCATGTTGACCCCCTGACGATCATGTCAAGGTGTGTTGTTGATTCTACAGGACATCCTATTGAGGTTGTAAAGGTCCTGGAGAGAAAGATGGATATAAGGCTTAATACCCCCTCAGGAAAGGTGGAGGGCGAGAAATCCATGTGGGCTGATGTGGCAGAGACAAAGACTCTGGAGAATACAAAAGAGGTATTCCCTGGGCTTTATGTGGCTGGTATGAGCGCAAACGCCACATTCGGTTCATACAGGATGGGGCCCATCTTTGGGGGCATGCTTCTTTCAGGAAAGAAGGTGGCAGAGCTTATAATTGAAAGGCTGAGATGAAAAAAATCCTTACCATAGCAGGATTTGATCCCTCAGGTGGGGCAGGGATTACAAAGGATATGGATGTATTCCAGTCAAGGGGCATCCATGGGGTATCTGTCCCAACCTGCATAGTAAATCAGGGTCCCCTTGGTGTATCTGATGTATACCCCATCCCTTTTGATGAGTTTTCTCGGATGCTTGATGTTATTGGCAGTATTGGTATAGATGCCATCAAGATCGGGGTACTTTTCAATGAGGACTATGTGGATAGGGTTGTAGATTTTATAGGTTCATACAAAAAAGGGATACCCATTGTCCTTGACCCTGTTTTTTCATCAAAGAACAAAACAAGGCTTTTAACAGATAAGGGCGTTGAAGGATTGAAGACAGATCTAATACCCCTTGTCACAGCTATAACCCCTAATATTGACGAGGCAGGTATATTAGTAGGGATGGATATCAGGGATGAGGGCTCTATGGAGAAGGCAGCAGTAGCCTTGAACGCCATAGGGGCAGGGTATGTAGTTATAAAGGGTGGGCATATAGAGGGCGACCCTATTGACATGCTCTTTGACGGTAGAGATTTTATAAGATATACAAAGGGAAGACTTCAAAGGGAGGTTCACGGGACAGGATGCGTATTCTCCTCTCTTCTTACCTCCTATCTCTGTCTCGGATACCCTATGACAGAGGCATTCTATGCGTCAGAATCCCAGATAAAAGACCTTCTCTATGAGGGCTACAGGATAATAACAGACTCTGGTTATCATTATATATCGCCAGACATTATGAACTCCCGTGATGCAGATAGGTGGCAGGTGACTCAGATGCTGAAACAGGCTGCCGCGTTCCTTGTAATGATGAACCCAGTGGAATTTGTCCCTGCTGTCCAGATGAACCTTGGTTTTGCATTACAAAACGCAAAGACCATAGAGGATGTGGCGGCATTCCCTGGAAGGATATCTGTCTACAATGGCAGGATTTATATCAAGGGCGAGCCATGCCTCGGCGCATCAAGCCATGTGGCACGCCTGATACTAGCTATGATGAGGCATTATCCATTTATAAGGTCATGCGCAAATATAAGGTATGACAAATCCATAATAGATATGGCAAAGAGAAATGATTTATCTGTGCTATTTTTTGACAGACAGATGGAGCCAGAGGATATAAAGGAAGAAGAGGGCAAAAGCCTTGATTTTCTCTCTCAACATGCCCTGTCAGGGGTAGAGGCACCGCCAGATATTATATATGACATAGGAGATATGGGCAAAGAACCTATGATAAGGCTTTTTGGCAGAAACCCCATAGAGGTTATCAAAAAGATGGAGAAGATAAAACCATGAAAAATCAGATTACAGAGGCACGTAAAGGAAGGGCAACCGAAGCAATGCTACAGGTGGCAAAGGATGAGGGTATGGATATCAGCACTCTCTGTAGATATGTAGCAGAGGGAAAGGTTGCCATACTTGCCAACAGCAGACATAAGGACTTTACACCCAAGGGTGTGGGCAAGGGGATGAAGGTGAAGGTGAATGCCAATCTGGGGACATCACCGGAAAAGGCAGACATAAAAACAGAGCTTAAAAAACTTGAGATGGCAAAAAATGCAGGGGCTGATGCAGTTATGGACCTGAGCACAGGTGGCGACTTAGATAGTATAAGGAGGGAGATAATAGCCCATGCAGGGATACCCCTGGGGACTGTGCCTATATACCAGGCGGCAGTGGAGACAGTAAAGAAGAGGCAGACCATAACAAAGATGAAGCCTGATGAGCTCTTCGAGGTTATAGAGAGACAGGGTCAGGATGGCGTGGATTTTATAACTGTCCACTGTGGTGTAACCCAGCGGTCCCTGGAGAGGTTAAAACAGCAGGGCAGGGTTACAGGGATTGTAAGCAGGGGGGGTGCCTTTCTTGCCGAGTGGATAATAGTAAATAAAAAGGAGAACCCCCTTTACGAACAGTTCGACAGGCTTCTTAAGATTGCAAAAAAATACGACATGACCTTGAGTCTTGGTGATGGACTGAGACCTGGTTGCATTGCCGATGCAACAGATAGGGGTCAGATAGAGGAGCTTATAATACTTGGCGAATTATGTTCTGAGGCAATAAAAAAGGGCGTTCAGGTTATGATAGAGGGTCCCGGGCATGTGCCCATTAATCAGATAGAGACAAATATTGTCCTCCAGAAGAGGCTCTGCAATGAGGCACCATTTTATGTGTTGGGGCCTATTGTAACAGATATTGCCCCTGGGTATGACCATATAACATCTGCCATAGGTGGTGCTATTGCCGCCTATTACGGTGCTGACTTTCTCTGTTATGTAACACCATCAGAGCATCTTGGTCTGCCAGACCCTGAGGATGTAAGGGATGGCGTGATAGTAACAAGGATTGCAGCCCATGCAGCAGACCTGGCAAGGGGCAATAGGGATGCCTTCAGGATGGATGAGGCCATGTCTGTGTATAGAAAGGCACTTGACTGGGAGGGACAGACAAGATGCGCCATAGACCCGGAGAAGATAACAGAATTTAGAAAGGACAGACAACTTCACAATGATGTATGCAGTATGTGTGGTGAATACTGCTCTATGAAGCTAATAAAGGATTATTTCAAGAAGAAATAGTCACTCAGGCAATGAGAAAACCCTTAAACTGGCAGCCTGTTGTATATACAGTTACCTCTCTTACAAGCCAGATAAGACATCTAATCAATAATCAGTTCAGGGATATCCTTATGGAGGGCGAGATATCCAACTTTAAACTCTACCCGTCAGGACATGTGTATTTCACCCTGAAGGATGACCAATCTATTATAAAGGCTGTTATGTTCAATTATTATGGGAGATACCCTGAGGATATGTTCAAGGACGGGACATCCGTGATATGCAAGGGCAGGGTGGATGTATATGAGAAAAGGGGTGAATACAGGTTTCTTGTAGATGTAATGGAGATAAAGGGGATCGGGCTTCTCCAGCTAAAGTTTCAGATTATGAAGGAGAAACTTCTGAGAGAGGGTCTTTTTGATTCAGCTAAAAAGAGGGTGTTGCCCATGCTGCCCAGAAGGATTGGGATAATAACATCCCCGGCAGGGGCTGCCATAAGGGACATGCTTAAGATAATTTTTCAGAGATTTCCAAATATGTCTGTTCTTATCTATCCTGTGAGGGTTCAGGGTGATGAGGCATGTAATGAGATAGTAGATGCTATAACATACCTTAATATGGCAAGGGAGGTGGATGTTATCATCCTGGGTCGAGGAGGGGGCTCGCTGGAGGACCTTTCACCCTTTAATGAGGAGTCAGTGGCAAGGGCAATCCATGTCTCCCTTATACCTATTGTCTCTGGTGTGGGGCATGAGACAGATTTTACCATAGCGGACTTTGTTGCGGATGTAAGGGCGCCAACACCTACTGCCGCAGCAGGTTTGGCTGTCCCGGACAAAAAAGAGCTTCTGGATATGTTAAAGCAGATGGAGGACAGGCTTATCCAGTCTATAAGCGGTATACTCGAGAAAAAGAGGTTTTTTTTATATCAGGTTATGGTGAGGCTTAAGGATAAAAAGGATTTTATTGTATCATACAGGATGTATCTTGACGAGCTGACAAACAATCTGCTTCATAATATCTCAATCTATCTTTTGAATAAAAGGCAGGTATTTCAGAGGGTTAGCCAGAGGTTAGAGGACATGAATCCTGACAGCATTCTGAAAAGGGGCTATAGCATTGCGCAGAAAAAAAGCACAGGCGATGTTATATCTGATAGCCAGATGGTATCAGAGGGTGAGGTCTTATTGTTAAGACTCTACAGAGGCCTTCTGGAGTGCGATGTAACCAAAAAAGGTTCTGGACACAACAAACACAGACCATAGTCAAATTTTGTTCTTGAAACTTCAATATAAACTGTTATAATACAAGGACAAAAATGCGTATCTTATGTCTTGATGTAGGTGATAAAAAGATAGGTATGTCCTTGTCTGATCCTACCATGTCAATCGCACAGGGGTTAAAGGTATATAGGCGGGTATCGATAAGGGAGGACACAGATGAGATAAAAAGGATAATGGACGAATACGAGGTCAGCGAGCTCGTTGTCGGTATCCCAAGGGACCTAAGTGGTGCCATTGGAAAGAGGGCGCAGGGGGTTCTCGATTTTGTTGATTTTGTAAAGGCGCGGACAGCAGTCCCTATTGTCCTCTGGGATGAGAGGTTCAGCACTAATGAGGCGCACAGGGTCTTTGACATGGCATCGGTAAAACAAAAAAAGAGAAAACCATTCCTTGACATAATGGCAGCCCAGATAATACTCCAGGGGTATCTTGATGCAAAGAAATCAGAATAGATGTATTATAGCTGTAGCCCTATCTATTGTTTTTTTTCTTATAACCCAGGCCGTGATCTTTGCCAGTGTGCCAAACCACCTCGATAGAGAAACGGTCAATATAGTTATCAGGAACGGAACTACCCTCAATGATATATCGTACATACTCAAACAGAATCGCATTATAAATTCAAGATATCTTTTTTTCTTCTGTTCACTCCTGTATGGTGGAAGGCTTATTGCCGGGGAATATGAGCTCTCAAGGGATATGTCTACCATGGACGTTGTAAGGAAGATGGGTAATGGCGAAAGGAAGATATATGTCTTGAGGATAATCGAGGGGCACAACATATATAATATTGCAGAGGGCATAGAGAAGGCAGGTATCATGAAGGGTGAGGAATTCATAAGTTTAGCAAGAGACCCTGAATTTTTGAGCTCCCTGGGCATACAGGCTGATTCCATAGAGGGTTATCTTGCGCCTGAGACCTATTTTTATAGTAAGGAGATGGAGCCGGAGAGATTCATAGGATTAATAGCAAAGAAGACTATTACCATGTTTGAAAAAGAGGATATTAAAAAGATGATGGCTGAATCAGGCCTTGATATGCATAAAACCCTCACCATCGCCTCTATGATAGAAAAAGAGACAGGATTTAAGGATGAAAGGCCTATTATCTCTGCTGTTTTTCATAATAGGCTTAAAAAAGGCATGTCCCTTGATTGTGACCCCACCATTATCTACGGGACAGGAAGGTTTAATACACCCATTACAAAGAAGGATATAGATACATACACACCCTACAATACCTACAGATTTAAGGGGCTACCAAGGGGTCCCATATGCAGCCCTGGATATGCATCCATAAAGGCAGCACTCGACCCGGCACCTGTGGATTATCTCTATTTTGTATCAAAGAATGATGGAACCCATGTCTTCTCGAGGGACATGCGAGAACATAACCACTTTGTTTATTTGTATCAGCGTGCAAAAAAACAAAAAAACCATTTGTGAAGGAGGGATTTATGGCAAAAGATGTTGCAGTAATTGGTGTGGGCCAGAGCAATTTTGTAAGAGGGTATGAGGGCTCCATCAGGGAATTGGCTTTTGAGGCATTCAGAGAGGCCATGCAGGATGCAGGTATAACCACAAAGGATGTGGATGCCTCAGTAATATGCTCAGCCCCTGAATATGACAAACAGAGGTCACCTGCTGGTGTTGTGGCAGAGTATCTGGGATTAATCCCCCAGCCCACATTTTACGTGGAGACAGTATGCTCATCCAGCAGTACAGGCGTAAAAGCGGCATACAGCATGATCAAGGCTGGTCTCCACGATGTAGTTGTTGTCCTTGGTTTTCAGAAGATGTCGGAGATTACATCCGCTGAATCTCAGGAGAGGATGGGGCGTGGTGCCGATATCCAGTGGGAGGCACCATTCGGGACCATGATGCCTGCATATTATGCCCTTTATGCACAGGCATATCTGGCAAAGAACGGCTTAACCCATGATGACCTGATGAATGTGAGGATAAAATCAGGGACCTATGGTCAGATCAATGAGAGGGCAGTATACAGAAAGGGTGTCAAGGCAGCGGATTTTGACCCTAACAATCCAGATGCAAGAATGGCAGCACCTGTTGCATGGCCCCTCAGGGTTGGTGATGCATGTGCTAATGCAGACGGAAGCTCTTGTATAATCCTTGCCAATGCAGAGAAGGCAGGGGCATTCTCAAAGAAGCCTGTATGGATTCTCGGTATAGGCGCTGCCTCAGAGGCCGTGAACATGGCAGCAAGACCTGATTTTTCTAAGGGTCTAAGTGTAGGCTATAGGGCAGCAGAGCAGGCATATAAGATGGCTGGAATCAAACCGAGCGATGTGAAGGTGGCTGAGGTTCATGACTGCTTTACCATTGCAGAGATTATGGCATATGAAGGGCTTGGCTTTGCACCAATGGGCGAAGGCAAGCAACTTATTAGGGAGAAGGCAACATACAAGGAGGGCAGGATACCTGTTAATGTAGATGGTGGGCTCCTTTCCAAGGGGCACCCTATTGGCGCAACAGGCGGTTCACAGATAAGGACAATAGTGCTTCAGCTCCGTGGCGAGGCAGGACCAATGCAGGTGCCTGGTGAACCAGATATCGGTCTCGTCCACAACGTGGGTGGTGTTGGACTTTATGGAAATGTAACTATATTCGGGAGGTGAAACATGGGTTTTGAGAAATTCGGAAGAAAAAGCTTTACAGGGATGACCAAGACAGCAAAGTTTGTTGATTTCCTTGCAGAGGGTAAGGTAAAGGGGACTGTATGCAAACAGTGCGGTGCAAGGTATTTTCCACCGAGGGCAGATTGTGCTGCATGCCTTTCAAGGGATATGGATTGGTTTGATATGCCCAAAACAGGCAAGCTCGAGACTTATACTATTGCCTATTATGCACCCTTTGGTTTTGAAAAGGATTGCCCCTATACAATGGGTTTAGTGGATTTTGATGGTGGCCTTAAGCTTTTTGCAAGGCTTTCGGGGGATCTAAAACCAGAAGATATAAAGGTAGGTATGGATGTATCTGTAAGGCCTATAACATACGAAGATGGACAGCTATCATTTGAGATATACAAGGTATAAGGGTTAGGTTTTAATAAACAGGGGCTTCCAGCCCCTGTTTATTATGAAATCACTTAAAGGTTACCATAGAGGTTTTTTTATCAAATATTCCTGACATAAAAATTCAAAATCTCCTTACATACAGGATTAAAAAAGATTGTTACATTTATCACATGAAATGTATATATCTGAATATGATAATACTCACCGGGCGAGACGCCATATCTTACCCCCACCTAACCCCCCTTCTTAAAAAAGTAGGATTTAAACGTCTCGCCTTCCCTTCATAAACAGGAGCATCACTTGGGTGAAAACATCCTGATTGTAGAGGATCATGACTTTGTAAGAAAATCCCTCAGCGATTGGCTTTGTTCCACATTTCCTGATTACAGGATTATAGATGCAAAAACAGGCGAAGAGGCAGTGGCTATTGCAAGGGATATCTTACCCTCTGTTGTTATAATGGATATAAACCTTCCTGGGATAAACGGCATTGAGGCAACAAGACAGATAAAAAGAATAGACCCTCATACCCAGGTAGCAATCCTGTCAATATATGAGGATGATGTCTATAAAAAAGATGCTATTTTGGCAGGGGCAAGTGCCTATATCTCAAAAAGGATAATGTGCAGCGAGCTTATAAAGACAATACAGATGTTCTTATCTGAGCATAGCTGAGCTGGAATCAATCCCCAAATATTATTCCAGTGAGGTAATACCATGCCTTATAGCAAACTTCACAAGCCCGGTTATATCATTTACCCCGAGCTTTTGCATAATCCTGCTTCTGTAGGTCTCAACTGTTTTAGGAGAGATAAATATAGTATTTGCGATCTCCGAGCTTGATCTTCCCTCAACCACAAGCTTTAGGATCTCCCTCTCCCTCGGGCTTAACTGGTCGAGGATACTATCTTTTTCTCCTGTCCTTCTTTGTTTAAAATATTCATCTATTACCTGTTCGGATATCTTTTTACTCAGATAGCGTCTTCCAGACGTTACTGTTATAACGGCATTGATAATCTCTGCTGCTGCTGATTCCTTGAGGATATATCCGGTTGCCCCTGCCTCTATAGACCTCTGGACATATTCGGGGGATGAATGCATAGAAAGTATTATGACGCGGGTTGATGGGGATATATCACATATCTGCCTTGTTGCCTCGATGCCGTCCAGTTCTGGCATGGCAATATCCATAATGACAACATTGGGCTTTAAGGCCTTGACCTTCCGAACTGCCTCTCTCCCATTTTCCGCATCACCTATGACCTCTATATTCTCTTTTGACTCGATAAGAAGTCTTAACCCCTCCCTTAACACAGCATGGTCGTCGGCAATAAATACAGTTATCCTTTCAACACCTTTTTTTGACATAACTTTACTGTATGCGCTCCCCTTGAATCTAAAAGACTATAAAATACTGTTATCGTAAGCCTCTATAACGGGACACTTACAATAACCTTGGTCCCTTTTCCCTTCTGAGATTCAATATGTATACTACCCCTTATAGATATTGTCCTCTCCCTCATGGTTGTCAATCCCCATTTAATCCTTTTTTCACTAATATTTCGGTCCTCTCTTATCCCCTTATTATAATAGGTTACATCATCCATGTCGAAACCAATGCCATTATCCTCTATGGATAACTGTAATATACTATTTTTTTTATGGAGATGTATGTTTACCTCTGTTGCGCCTGAGTGTTTTGCTATGTTTGTCAATGCCTCCTGTGATATCCTGAACAGTGCATTTTCAATAGAGAGACTTGGCCTTTCAGTGGGATCATCACCATGGATCCACACATCTATGCCTGTTCTTGAACTAAAGAGCCTCCCATACCATCGAAGACCAGCTAAGAGCCCATAATCATCAAGGACAGAGGGTCTCAGATCAGACATGACATCACGGATCTTCTCTGTTGTCTGCTCAAGGATTTTAAGAGAGTCCTTAAGGCGTGATAGGATAGTATCCTGGGCATTATCCTGTAGTTGTGAGGCTATAATATTTAGATTGATACTCAGTGCTGTGAGGTTTTGACCTACACTATCGTGGAGTTCCTGTGATATCCTCTTTCTCTCTGTCTCCTCGAGTTCCACAAGTCTCGTCGATAGTGCACGGAGTTGCTCCTGCTGTTCCAGAAGCTCCCTCTGTGCCTTTTTTCTCATAGTGACATCTTTTGTGGTCCCCTCGTAGTATACGATATTGCCCTTTTCATCACGGACAACATGGGCATTAATGGTGATCCATATAGTGGAACCATCCTTACGATATTGGCTCGCCTCAAAGCCCTTTATATAGCCTTGATCTTCAATGAGTTTCTTGAATCTATCCCTGTCATCTGGATTGACATAATGGTGTTGTATATCCTTAACAGTAGTAATCATCTCCTCGGGTGTTGTAAATCCATACATCCGGGCAAGGGCAGGGTTTACCAGGAGATAACGTCCCTCTGGCGTTGTCTGGAATATACCCTCTGATATATTCTCAAAGATATTCCTATATCTTTCCTCGCTTTTCTGGAGGGCCTGCTCGGCCTGTTTTCTGTCTGTCTCGTCTGTATATACAGTAACTACCTCCCCGGATGATAATCTATATACATAGTTGTCACGCCATCCCCTTATCCGTTCATCGCTGTAAAGACCAATCGGGTGATGTTCTGGTAGCCCTGTTCTGTATACCCGCTGAAGAACCTCTACAAGACCGAATTGGTGTATCCCAGGGAAGACCTCGTCTATTCTTTTGCCTATTACCTCTGAACTTTTTACCTTTTCTATGAACTCTGCCCCTCTGTTAAAATCCTTTACATAAAAGGTCTTACCTTTATCCGGGGTCTCATATATGACAACACCTATCTTCATATTGTTGAGAAGCTCCTGATAACGCTCCTGGCATGCCCTTAACTGTTCCCTTGTATCTATACAGGTGTTTGTTTTTTCTTCAGGGGCTATTTTTTGTAAAATTGGGGTTGTAATGTTTTCTTTTTTGTCTTTTATTATAATAATCCTACCTTTCCTGCCTTGCATGTTTTTGTCATAACGAAAAATAACCAGGCTAAATAAATGGTTTTATTATAACCTTGAGGCAATCCCTTCCCCTCGAGGCAATATCAAAACCCTTGCCTATTTCAAAAAGTCCTAGCCTATGGGTTATAAGATCCCCTACCTCAATGATCTTCTGTCCTATAAGCTCTAATGCCTTTTGGTTGTCTTTTGGCGAGGCGCCATAACATGTCCTGATAAGGACATCGTTTCTCCAGAAGGGATTAAAATCTATATCTACCGTCTCACCGGGATTGGGGACTGCAAAAAAGAGTATTGTCCCGCCCCTGTCTACAAGACCAAGGGATTGTCTTGCAGCGGATAATGTGCCAGCACAGACAACAACCTTATCTGCCAGCCTCCCCTCATTTATCTCTGATAATATACCCCTTACATCCTCATGGGGTTTTAAGGCTGCTGAGACACCGAGCCTCCTTGCTGCATCAAGCCTAAAATCATCCATGTCTGTTGCAATAATCTTTCCCGCTCCATAGACCTTGGCAAGTTTTATCATAAGAAGTCCTGCAATACCGCAGCCGAGGATCACAACGGTTTCATCTTTTTGCAGGTCGATAACCCTTAACCCCCTTACCACAGTGCCGAGGGGCTCTATAAAAGACCCTTCTTCATAGGATACTGTGTCAGGGAGTATTAAAATCCCTGTATGGACACTTTTACCCGAGACCTTCAGGTATTCAGCGAACCCCCCTGGTGCAAAATTATTCTTTGTCTGGAAGAACTCACAGGCTGTCTCATGACCCTTTTTGCAAAAATAGCATTCCTCGCACGGGACGTGATGGGTGGCAAAGACCCTATCCCCTTTTTTAAGATGGGTTATATTGCTACCCACATCTACAACCTCCCCTGCCACCTCGTGCCCCAAGACAAGGGGTGCCTTTTTTATCCTATACCATTCAAGGACATCACTTCCGCATATCCCGCTTGCCATGATTTTAATGAGGACATCGTCTGCCCCTACCTCAGGGATAGGAAGCTCCTGAACCTCTACCTTTTTATTGTTGTAATACATCCCTACAAGCATCTATTTTTTAGCCCTTTTTCTTTTTGTCTTTGCCCTATTCATCTCTTCAAGGAAGAATTCATAGGCAGATCTTGGCTTCTCACCATTATGGACCACCATCCTCAGTGCCTTTATCATGGCAACAGGGTTATCGGACTGGAAGATATTTCTCCCCATGTCAACACCCAGAGCACCATCCTGAATGGCGTTATATGCCATGGTGAGGGCATCGAGTTCTGGAAGCTTCTTGCCCCCTGCAATAACAATGGGGACAGGGCATGAGGCCACAACAGTATCAAATCCCTTCTCCACATAGTATGTCTTTACATATGTGACACCAAGCTCAGCCAGTATCCTTGAGGCAAGGCGCATATACTTGGCATCCCTTGCCATATCCTTTCCCACTGCCGTAACACCCAGGACTGGTATGCCATATCTGTTTCCCATATCCACAAGGCGGGTCATGTTATGGACTGATTGGGTCTCGAACTGCCCGCCTATAAACACCTGAACAGCCATGGCAGCAACATTGAGTCTTATTGCCTCATCAATATCTATGGCGATCTGTTCGTTGGACAGCTCGTTCAAAATGCTAGGCCCCCCGCTTGCCCGTAAGACAATGCCTTTTTCAAAGGTGGGGGGGATAATGGTCCTCAGGATACCCCTTGTTAACATAAGGGTATCAGCATAAGGTAGTAACGGGAGTATGGTGACATCTATCCGCTCAAGACCTGTAGTTGGACCCTGAAAATATCCGTGATCTATGGCAAGCATAAGCGTCCTGCCTGATTTGGGGTTGAATATCCTTGACAATCGATTCTTCATACCCCAGTCAAGATTATTGCATCCTTTTAGGAAAAACGCCTCACTCTTTGCTGGTATATCAACATAAAATTGTTTTTCCTTTTCTGATTCATCTATCTCAGGCATAATAACTCCTTTCTATATTTTAAGAGATTTTTATTTTATCCTATCCATATAATTTTTCTGTGTCAATAGAAAATGATGTAGCGTCATAAAACCTTTATTGACACGGTAACTTTCTTATCTTATTATCAGAGGAAGAAAGTTGCAAAACCTTGTTTGGGTCTCAATAAAGAAATGCTTAGGGGTCTATATATAGAAGGCAACAACTGTCATAAAAAAAGGAGAGATTATGGAAGAGAATGGGATATATAGGGTTGCCGTTGCCCAACTGAATACAACTGTTGGAGACTTGCCGGGTAATTATAAAAAAATCCTGGAGGGCATAGAGATGGCAAGGGCACTGAATGTTGATATTATTGCCTTTCCTGAGCTTACAATCACAGGATGTCCCCCAGAGGATCTGCTTTTAAAGCCAAGATTTATAGAAGATAATATAGACTATCTTAAACGTTTATCTGCTTCTGTCCCGGATATAGTTGCTATAGTAGGCTTTGTAGACAGGAAGGGAGCTCGAATCTATAATGCCGCATCAGTATTGTATGATAGGGATATAAAGGGTGTATTCTACAAGATATTTCTTACTAACCAGGGTGTCTTTGATGAAAAAAGATATTTTACCCCAGGGGATTCTACTTACGTGGCTTCATACGGGGGGCTCGATTTTGGTGTGAGTATATCAGAGGACATATGGCATAGACATGGCCCCGCTGCCTCTCAGGCTGAAAAGGGCGCAAGGCTTGTAATCAATATAAGTGCCTCTCCATATTATGCAGGGAAGATAAAGTTGAGGGAGGAGGTTATAAGAAGAGCTGCTATTGAAAACAGTGTATTTATTGTTTATGCAAACCTTGTAGGTGGTCAGGATGAGATTGTTTATGATGGACAGAGTTTTGTCATGGATTGTGAGGGGCGGATCATCTCCCGTGCAGCGGCATTTAATGAGGATTTCCTTGTAATCGATATGCAGGAAAGGGAGTTGAGATCACAACAAAGAAAAGAGATTACCAGAAATGAAAGGTTCTATGCCGGCAGACTGAATATCACAGAGACCATTAAAAGAGATAGAAGACTTATCCCGATACAGGCAGAAAGACCATCAACATGGGATCAGGAACCCAGTCAGGAGGAAGAGGTCTATAGTGCCCTTGTCCTGGGTCTTGCTGATTACGTGAGGAAAAATGGTTTTAAAAAGGTGGTTCTTGGTATAAGCGGGGGTATTGATTCTGCCCTGGTGGCAACGCTGGCAGTAGATGCCCTGGGGAGGGAGAATGTGATAGGGATATTCATGCCCTCCCGCTTTACATCAGAGGAATCACGGAAAGATACGATAGGGCTTGCCAGTAATCTTGGTATAAAACTCCATGAGGTTCCCATAGACGATATCTACGCTATGTATCTCGTTGCATTAAAACCATTTTTTGAGGGTCTAAAAGAGGATGCAACAGAGGAGAATATCCAGGCAAGGATAAGGGGTAATATTGTTATGGCATTCTCGAATAAATTCAAATGGCTTGTTTTGACTACTGGCAATAAATCTGAGATGAGTGTTGGCTACGCCACCCTATATGGAGATATGGCAGGTGGTTTTGCAGTGATTAAAGATGTCCCCAAGACTATGGTCTACAAACTGTGTGCACATAGAAACACAAAAGGCGCTGTTATCCCCGAGAATATCCTGAAAAAAGAGCCAACAGCAGAATTGAGGGCAGATCAGAAGGATACAGATTCGCTTCCACCTTATGAGATATTAGACCCAATACTCAAGATGTATATAGAGGACGACTGGACAGTCGAGGACATTATAAAAAATGGGATAGATGAAAGGGATGCTGAAAGGGTTGTAAAGATGGTTGATACAAGCGAATACAAGAGAAGGCAGTCTCCCCCGGGTATTAAGATCACGCCGAAGGCATTTGGAAAAGACAGACGGATGCCCATAACAAATAAATACAGATTATGGTGATCTCCACCGCATAGGTTATTGCAGATTGCAAAGGCTCTATGTAGATGTGAGATATCCGTGTATCGACCGCGCAGCCTTTCTCCCCGCCCCCATGGCAAGGATAACTGTTGCAGCACCGGTTACAATGTCCCCTCCTGCCCATACCCTGTCTCTTGTGGTTTTGCCTGTCTCAGGGTCTGCAACAAGGGTTCCACGCCTTGTTGTCTCAAGCCCTGGCGTTGTGGAGGGGACAAGGGGGTTGGGGCTGTTTCCTATGGCACATACCACTGCATCCATGGCAATCTTGAAGTTTGAATTGGGGACCTCAATAGGCCTTCTTCTTCCTGATGCATCGGGTTCCCCGAGCTCCATCTTTATACACTCTATCTCCTTCAACCATCCCCTTTCATCACCAATATACCTTATTGGGAGGGTTAACATATTAAATATTACACCCTCCTCCTCTGCATTTTCACTCTCCTCAAGCCTCGCTGGCAACTCTGCATGGGAACGTCTATATATGATCCTTACCTCATGAGCCCCCATGCGGAGCGCTGTCCTTGCAGAATCCATGGCAACATTACCACCGCCTACAACAGCCACCTTTAGGTGTTTTTTCACTGGTGTTGATGACATGGGGAATCTGTAGCCCTGCATGAGGTTCATACGTGTTAGATATTCATTCGCAGAATAAACACCATTGAGGTTCTCGCCAGGTATATTCATAAACCAGGGTAGACCTGCACCTGTGCCTACAAATACTGCATCAAAGTCCTCAAGGAGTTCGTCAATGGAGCGGGTTTTTCCCACCACAAAGTCTGTAATGACCTCTACGCCGAGCATCTTTATGTATTCAACCTCCCTTGCCACAATGGCCTTGGGGAGTCTGAATTCAGGTATGCCGTAGGTTAATACCCCGCCTGCCCTGTGAAGTGCCTCAAATATGGTGACCTCGTGTCCTAAAAGGATCAGATCCCCTGCAACGGTTATACCTGCAGGGCCTGAACCTACAACTGCCACCTTTTTTCCAGTTGGCCTTGCCTTTGGCGGTATATCGATCTTGCCCTGCTTTGCCTCCCAATCAGCAAGGAATCTCTCCAGCCTTCCTATGGCTATCTCACCTTTTTTGTTTGTCAGTATGCATTTGGATTCACACTGGGCCTCTTGAGGACAGACCCTTCCACATACAGCAGGCAGGCAGTTTTTTTCCTTTAGCTTTTTGATGCCTGCTGCAAAATCACCCTTTACTATACACGCAATAAAATCCGGTATGTCTATCTCTACTGGACAGCCTGTTTTGCATCGTGGTTTTTTGCACTGGAGACATCTCTTTGCCTCTTTTATGGCAAGCTCTTCTGTATACCCAAGGGCAACCTCATTGAAGTTGTGCCTTCTTATCTCAGGGGGCTGCTTGGGCATCTCAGTGCGATCTAGATCTATCTTTGAGGATTTTTCAATCTTTTCTTCGCTCATACCTGGCACTTCCCTTCTTTATGGAATTTTGGTTTTGGTTCACTACGCCTGAAGAACAGGGTTTCTTCCTCCATATATGCCTTTCTCCTTGCAAGAAACTCATTCCAATCTACATCATGGCCATTAAACTCAGGGCCATCAACACATGCGAATTTCATGTTGCCGGCAACTGTTACGCGGCAAACACCGCACATGCCTGTCCCGTCAATCATGATGGGGTTGAGATTGACAATGGTAGGGATGCCCATTTCCCTGGTTACGTGAGAGGTGTGTGCCATGAGATATGTGCAACCATTGACAATAATCATCTCAGGAAAGGCAGGGAGACTGTTTAGTATATCAGGCAGTCTATTCATATGTCCTTTATAGCCAAGGCTGCCGTCACGGGTTATGGTGTATATCTTATCCGATACAGAGACAAACCTATCCAGCCAGTATATGAGATATGAGCTCCTTGCCTCAAGGACAGTAAGGATTCTGTTGCCCGCCTCCTTTAATGCCTTTGCAACAGGATAGATGCTTCCTATACCGTAACACCCTGCCACACACATAACAGTGCCGTATTTTTTTATCTCTGTATAATTGCCCAGTGGCCCAACACATGTTGCTACAGTATCCCCACTATTTAGAGATGCAAGGCTGCCTGTGGATGCCCCTACCTCCATAAATATTATAGTTATAGTCCCTTTTTCGAGGTCCCAGTCTGCCACTGATAGGGGTATCCTTTCACCCTCATCGTCAGGCCTTACAATAACAAACTGTCCAGGCCTTACCTTTTTTGCAATATCTGGTGTCTCGATCTCAATGAGGTGCATGTTGGGCACTATCATCTTACGCTCGATAATCTTATTCATCTATACTCCTTTCGATAACCTTCATACCTGAAACAACATCTGAAAGTGCTATGCCTCTGTATGTAGCCCTTATGAAATCAGGTATAGGGATAAATTTTTTTGCCCCTATCTTTGCTGTGCCCGATATGCTGAGCCTTTTAAACTCCATCCTCTTTTTGCTTGTCGGGTATCCTTTTATCAGTTTTTTTATCTCCCCCTGGACAGATTGAAGGTTTTTGTATTTTAGTCTACCTTTTTTCATCCTCTCTGATATACACTGAAGGATCCACCAGTCTGGTTTTGATTCCATATAGGGCTCTATTGCCTTTTTTACAGGCATAAAAAGATGTTCCATATTCAATATAGTCCCCTCAGATTCAGGAAAAAGACTAACCGGCAGGATAAGGTCTGGTTGTCTTTTAAATCGTGCCGGGATTGCATTCTGGTATATGAGGTAATCACAATTTGGGAGGACATCACCTGGTGCATCACCTATAATATAGATTAGTTTTCTCTTCTTTTTAAGGTCAGGGTTAAAAAGCCCTGGTTTCAGGCTTAAAAATCCGTCTCGAGGATCCTCTATCAATATATCCTTTGGCTGGATCCCTGGAAATGCACCCATGAGCATCATGCCCATGAGGTTTGTATAAGGATTGGCAACTATGATACCCCAGGACTTTTTGCCTGTCATATCCTCTATGCCCCCAAAGATATCTGACCTTGCAGGATCGTTAATGCAGTCATGACCAAGGACTATAAGCCTGCCCTTGGCAGCGGAGAACAACCCCCTTATCCCTTCTATATCAACATTGTTTTCTCTGAATACATCTGCGATAGTCTTACTAATTGTCTTCTTTTTATCCCCTGTCAATGTCTCTATAATGTTATGCCATAAGGATGGATCAGCCTGTATTGTGGCATAAGACAACATATCAAGGTTTGTATCCCTATGGCTTATAGTGACAAGACATGCACCCTGACGGGCTGCCTTTTTTATATTGATCCCGATGGGCGAATAACCGTATAGTGAGCTGAAACCTATTGCAATGATTGCCTGGCTCTTTTCTATGGCATCTAGGCTATCAGAACGGGCTGTCATGTTCCAGTAAGGCAGATAATCATCACCTAAATATATAAGGGGGGTTGATATTATATTATCTGTGCCCATTGTCTTTCTTGCAAATTGTTGGGCAACATAGAGATCTTCGTTGAGCATGTGTGGCGATACGATCAGCAGGGATTCATCTGGTTTTGCACCCCCTATCTTTTCGGCAGCCAGATTTAGTGCCTGTTCCCAATCTATACTGTTGTAGCCTACCCGTGTCATCTCCATAGGTGAACTATATCTCATGGGGCTATGGGTATATTCTGTTATACAGAACCTACCTTTTACGCAGATAATACCCTTATCTATGGGTGAATCATAGTCAGGGACACTGTCTGCAATTGCATTGTCCTTTGTCTGTATGATAAGGCTACATCCTATTGAACAGAGATTACATGTTGTGAGAGTTTCATTGTCCGGTGCGCCATACCATTTTCCTGTTTTCACACTCAATGTCCCGGTAGGGCACACATTGACGCAGGCACCGCAGAATTCACAGCCTGCCTCAATATGGGTTCTGTCAAAGGCAGGCCCTATGGTGGTAAGCTGACCCCTCTGCTTAAAACTTAGGGTGCCGTTGAGCCTTATATCATTGCATACACGGATGCATCTACCGCAGAGTATGCAGAGGTTGTAGTCACGGTCATAGAAGGGGTCATATTTTTCTATGGGGAAGTTACGATAGTATACAGGATAGGATGTCTCTGTAAGACCTATCTTTTCTGTAATGGTTTGGAGCTCACACCTGTGGTCATTAGGACAGTAATGGCAGCCTGTTGTATAACCTACCTTTCTTATGGTTCCCTGAAATTGGCTACAATCATCCTTTTCGGAACAGAAAAGGCAGCTTGCAGGGTGCTCACTCAGGAGTAATTTGAGTATCTCCTGCCTCAGCCCCCTTATCTCCTGTGTATCTGTTCTTATCACCATACCCTCATCTACAGGGGTTGTGCATGAGGTGGGAAAGCCCCTTATGCCATCCACCTCTACAATACACAGACGGCATGCACCATAAGAGGGTAGATGCTCCATAGCACAAAGGGATGGTATATACATGTTATTTGCCTTGGCAGCCTGGAGTATTGTAAGCCCTGGTTTTACCTCTAATTTTATGTTGTCTATTGTGATACCTACAGTCTTTTCTTTTGTCATGATCTCTTCTCCGCTGGGCGAATAACAATTGCATCGCCGGCAATGGCCTCAAAACGGCATATTTCGTAGCAGGAACGGCACTTTATACATTTTGTGGGATCAAGATTATGGGGCTCTGACCTAGGGCCTGATATTGCCCCGGTTGGACATACCCTTACGCAGGACTGACATCCTGTGCATTTTTCCTTGATTACCCTGTACTCAATGAGGTCTTTACAGACAACAGCACGGCAACGCCCGTCCTTTATATGTTCAAGATACTCATTTCTAAAATACCTGAGTGTTGTTAATACAGGGTTTGGCGCAGTCTGACCAAGTCCGCAGAGCGCCCCCTTTTTTATTGTATCGCCAAGGTTTCTGAGTGTCAGGAGGTCCTCTGGGCTACCCTCTCCGTGGGTAATTCTTTCTAAGATCTCCACCATATGCCTTGTCCCAACCCTACAGGGTATACACTTTCCACATGATTCCTTTTGGGTAAAGTCGAGGAAATATTTTGCCACATCCACGACACATGTATCCTCGTCCATAACTATAAGTCCCCCGGAGCCCATTATAGAACCTGCAGATGCAAGGGATTCATAGTCAACGGGGAGGTCAAGGAACTCTTCGGATAGGCAGCCCCCTGAGGGACCCCCTGTCTGTATTGCCTTAAAATTCTTCTGCACACCACCGCCAATATCAAATATGATCTCCCTTAACGTTGTCCCAAGCTGAACCTCAATAAGGCCTGACCTCCTTATCTTGCCCACAAGGGAGAATGTCTTTGTGCCCCTGTTTCCCTCCTTGCCGAACCTGTTATACCACTCTGCACCGTTTCTCAGGATATTGGGGAGTGTGCCCAATGTCTCTACATTATTGATTATGGTAGGACAGCCAAATAGTCCTGATATGGCAGGAAAGGGTGGTCTTGAGCGTGGCATGCCTCGTTTTCCCTCGATGGATGCGATAAGAGCTGTCTCTTCCCCACATACAAAGGCGCCGGCACCCTCTTTTATCTTGACATCAAAGCTGAATCTTGAACCGAGGATATTCTTACCAAGAAGCCCATATTCCCTCATCTGGGTTATGGCTTTTTTGAGCCTCTCTATGGCAAGGGGATATTCAGCCCTTATATACACAATCCCCTTGCTTGCACCTATTGCATAACCGGCAATGAGCATGCCCTCAAGGACAGCGTGGGGGTCAGACTCAATAAGAGACCTGTTCATGAATGCACCAGGGTCACCCTCATCTGCGTTACATATGAGATATTTCTGTTCCCCCGGTGAATTTCGGCAGACCGTCCACTTTTTAAAGGTTGGAAAGCCAGCACCACCTCTGCCCCTCAATCCTGCCTGGCGGACAACGCCTATGACGTCCTCTGGGGTCATCTTAAGGGCATTCATAAAACCCTGATAGCCATCTGTAGCAAGATAGTGATCTATCTCCTCAGGGTCAATAATGCCGCAATTTCTTAGGACGATCCTTACCTGTGGCTTTAACATGGGCTGTTCAAATAAAGGAGGTATCTCCATGAATCTTTCTTTGCTGAAATTACCTATGGATGCCCTTGCAAAGGGCTGACCATCTATAAGGTGGCTTTTGAGGATATGGATTAGAACCTTTGGGTTTACATTGGAATAGCTTATCCTGGGTTGCCCGGGCATCTTAATATCCACAAGGGGCTCAAGATAACATGGTCCAATACAGCCAACCTGGATAACCCTTGCATTGGTGTTGTTCTCATCTATGAATCTCTCTATATCCGCAATGAGCTCAAGGGCGCCCGCTGCCCTTCCGCACGAGGCGGCACCAACATAGATTACAGGGTATATGTTATCCTGTAATTCTTTCCACTTACCCTTTGCCATTGTTATTTTCTTTTTTAGTCTATTCATATTTTTTCAATAGCTCCGATAGTTTAGTTACAGTCATACGACTGGATATTTCCTTGTCGATCTGGACTACAGGGGATAAGGCGCAGCATCCGAGGCATGCAACCCTGTCAAGGTCAAAACGCCTGTCAGCAGTGGTATCTCCACATTTGATTTCAAGCTCTCTTTCCAGCATTTCAAGGAGCGTTGCCCCACCCTTCACATGACAGGCAGTCCCCAGACATACCTTTATTGAATGGCGACCAGGTGGTGTAAAGCGAAATTGGGCATAGAAGGAGGATACCCCGTATATCTGATTTTCTGTAACCCTCAGATGCCTTGATATCATCTTTACAGACTCGGGGGATACATACCCATATTCCCTTTGGACATCCTGGAGTATAGGGATTAACTGGTCAGGGGTTCTTTCGTATTTTTTAAAGATAGAACGCATTTTTTCAGTCATGTCCATCTCCTGAGATCACGCACTGGCGTGATTTTTTTGTTTTAAAACCTCTTTTAAATAATTGGTCAGTATGAATCTGCTATACGGGGGATATTATCAGGAGCAACGAAAAAATTTCCTTATTTTATTATGAAACCCCCCTTGTATACAAATTTTTAATAAATCAAAAAAATTATGTCAAGAAAATTTTCTTAAAAAAAGAGGGGCAGGATTTTATTTCGCCTGTCCCTCTGCTGATAAAAACCATATGGCTTGGATAGGTAGCCAGCCATTTTGCAAAATAGCGAGGCTTGCCCCTATTAGCTATTTTTTATAACCTGTTCATGTTCAGCGATACCTTGCTACCTATGCCTTCCATAACCCATGGAGATTGCAGTATTCACGTGCAGTCACCTTTTCGCCCGTGATAGGGAAGAATGCCTCTGGTGCCCCTCCTGGGGATAAAAATTGACGATATACCTTGCCATCCACAATAAGTTCAATCCACTGGATATAGTGTTTCTCCTCCATTGGATGGGGCACGCCCCCGACCTTAACTGTAATCCCACCTGTCCCCTTCTCAATAACGGGGACATGTTTTTCCAGGGATGCATCTACAGTGTTTTCCTTTATATGCCTCATGGGTTGATTGCAGCAAACAAGCTGGCCCTTTCCACCAAATAAAACCTCTACTATGTTTCCACATACATCACATTTGTAAATCTCTAATCTCTCAGCCATAATCTACCTCCCTATCTTTATTTTATTTCTGCCTCTCTCGTGAGGCAGTCCTTGCATATACCTTTAAAATATCCATGGATCTCTTCAATAGCGTGACCATTAATCTCCATTGTCTCTGTGTAGATGCAACAAACATTCACATCAATAATCCTACCACACCTTTTGCAGAGGAGGTGATGGTGTGGGGTTGTCTCAAGGTCGTATCTTACCTCCTCAGGTGTAATGGTGAGACACTGGACAATGCCTTTTTCAACAAAGGTCTTGAGGGCGTTGTATATTGTTGTTTTCGATATGGTGGGTATCTCTTTGATAAGTTCCTCATATATGAGATTAACATTCATGTGCTCTCTTTTTCTGTCCAATATCTCAAGTATCTTAATGCGTTGAAATGATGGTTGTATGTTATTCTGTTGGAGTTTTTCTAATATTGTTTCCATAGTTGAACTTATTAAAGATTTTAAAATATTACAATTTTTAAATCATGTCAAGTATATTTAAAAAATAGGGAAAGATATTTTTTGACAGGTCCATATGTAAGCTGTTATATTGCTGTATTCAGAATTTACAAGGGGTTTTGGAATTGTATGAGGAGAGATTCTACAGAGGGGTCTCAAGGCCTGACGACCTTGAATGCTTTGAGGTCATCTATAAAGAGACAGACCTTTTTTGCGGCACAAAGGGTAATCTAAAGGCCTTTATAGAGGAAAGGGTATTACACTACAGATACCAGCTCGAGGGTTATATAAGGCAGAGACCTGAATTTCTTGAGAGTCTCAGCCCCATTGAATATGACAGATTCGCCCCTCATATTGTAAGGGAGATGATAGAGGCATCTACCTCTGTTGGCGTAGGCCCTATGGCATGTGTTGCCGGTGCTATAGCTGAATTTGTGGGTAGGGATATAGAGAGGCTATCTGATGAGTTTATCATAGAGAATGGTGGGGATATATTTCTTAAGACAGACAGATATAGGACCATCCTTGTGTATGCAAAGGATTCGCCTTTTAGCGAAAGGCTCGGCATAAGGATTACGCCTAGCGATAAACCTTATGGTGTCTGCACATCTTCAGGGAGTGTAGGACATTCATTGAGCTTAGGAAGGGCAGATGCAGTATGCATTGTGGGGGGGTCATCCCTGTTCTGTGATGGCCTTGCAACCTCCATAGGAAATATTGTAAAAAAAAGGGAGGATATACCTTTTGCCATAGAAAAGGCAAAGAGATTCGAGGGGATAAGGGGTGTGCTTATCGTTATGGGGGATAAACTGGGTGCCTGGGGTGATATAGAGCTTATAAAAATATAACTATTATACACCTAAGCGAGGATTGGGAGATGAGATAATGTATAAAGAGATTGTCTTAAGTTATGATAAAAACTTAGATGACAAAGATTTATTTGCAGTCAGATTGTTTAACGAGAAATTTGATGAAAATGAAATAACATTAGAGCATGACAGTAATAGGATAATAATTTTATTGAGAGAGATTGATATTGAAAGGTTGAGAGAGGTTGCCTCGCGTTTTTCTTCTTATACTGATAAAACAATTTTTCGAGATTTGATTGACTCGATAGAACAGATAAAGAGCTACGGGATCAAAGGGAACAAAAGAAACTATGTGGATTATAATAAAGAAAGAAAAGTAAAAAACAGAGAAAAAAAAGAAATCGATAGGATTCAATATTATTATACCCAAGGGAGCACCTTCAGAAAAGAGAATAGTAATTGTCCAGAAGAATCTGTAGATAAAATTATAGCTGGTGATAGCGAGGTTATATTAAAGAATATCCCCGATAACTCTATTGATTTAATATTTACATCCCCTCCATATAATTTTGGTCTTGAATATGAATCTAATGAAGATGCCCACTATTGGGAGATTTATTTTGAGAAGTTATTTAGGATTTTTAATGAATGCATCCGTGTTCTAAAATATGGCGGCAGGGTTGCAGTTAATATACAGCCTTTGTTTTCTGATTATATCCCAAGTCATCATATTGTTAGTAATTTTTTTATATCCAAAAAATTAATCTGGAAAGGCGAAATCCTATGGGAAAAAAATAACTATAATTGCAAATATACTGCATGGGGAAGCTGGAAAAGTCCGAGTAATCCATATCTAAAATATACATGGGAATTTATAGAAATATACTGTAAAGGAGACTTAAAAAAATCTGGAAACAGCGAATATATAGATATTTCAGCAGATGAGTTTAAAAAGTGGGTAGTAGCAAAATGGTCAATTGCGCCAGAAAGAAATATGAAAGAATATGGACATCCTGCAATGTTCCCTGAAGAATTAGTTGAGCGTTTTCTTAAGCTTTTTAGTTACAAGGGGGACATTGTGTTAGACCCGTTTAATGGGGTTGGAACGACTACAGTTGTGGCAAAAAGGCTAAAAAGAAAATATATTGGAATAGATATATCTGATGAGTATTGTAAAGTGGCGGAAAAAAGGATTGAAGACCTAAAGCTTAAAATGGGTTTATTAGCAGATGAGATCTAATTTGATAAGAAAGATAGAGGAGCTTATAACCACTTATAATAATGTTATTAAAGTTGTTGACAAAAACGCTAATGAAG
>JAGPMK010000002.1:53583-69317 GCA_018052995.1 Syntrophorhabdales bacterium
GGATTGAAGACCTAAAGCTTAAAATGGGTTTATTAGCAGATGAGATCTAATTTGATAAGAAAGATAGAGGAGCTTATAACCACTTATAATAATGTTATTAAAGTTGTTGACAAAAACGCTAATGAAGTGGAGGATAGAGTCTATGGAGGGGTTGTTAGGAGTGTAAAAGGGAAATTACAGGAATATATAACAGAAGAGATAATCAAAAAGGCATAGAAAGGAGCTCCTCCTGTTCACTATCTACAACTGATACTCCATAGTAGCAGGTGGGCTTTTGTGTTATTTTGATAAAGAACTAAATGATAAATGAGGGGTCCATGAAAAAGAGGATAATAATAAGGTTTAAGAAGAGTATGATTGATAAGCCCATAGTGTATAGGCTCGCTAAGGATTTTGGCCTTGTATTTAATATCCTGAGGGCAAACGTCCTTCCAAAGGCAGATTCTATTATGGTCGTGGAGCTCGAGGGTGCTGATGAGGATTACCAGAAGGGCATTGAATATCTCATTAATACAGGATGTGATATAGAGCCTATAGAGCAGGATATAAAAAGGGATGAATCAAAGTGCGTTCATTGTGGTGTCTGCACAAGTATATGTGCACCATCTGCCCTCTATCTTAATCGAGAGACCATGAAGGTTGAATTTGATTATGAAAGGTGTGTTGCCTGTGAGCTATGCGTCCGGGTTTGCCCAGTAAAGGCATTGAATGTATACTTTGACTACTGATAAGACATTATATACATCATAGAATGAAAACATTATAAATTTTAGAGGGAGGTCATTATGATAAAAAAAATATTATGTCCTGTTGATTTCTCTGAATTCACCGATGAGATACTTGTATATGCCACAGAGATTGCAAAAAGATTCGATGCAGAGTTGTATCTCCTCCACGTAATCCCAAGTCTTAGTTATTTTACACCCTATGAGTCTTTTATGACCCCAGAGAACCTCGTGGTACTAGAGAGGAGTATTGAAAGGGAGGTAGAAAAGGATTTTGAAAAGATCACGAAGAAGATAGACATCCCCTTCAAGAAGGTCGTAAGGACAGGGGTCGCATTTGTGGAGATCATAGATTACATAAAAGAGGAGTCCATATCCCTTGTTGTCATGGGGACACACGGAAGAAGCGGGATTGAGCATATCCTCATAGGTAGCGTGGCAGAGAAGGTTGTGAGAAAATCACCCTGCCCTGTTTTGACCATAAGGCCCAAGGGCAAGACATTTGCCATGCCATAAATGTAGTTGATGGTGAATAAGGGTATAGGCCAAGGTGGTCTAATATAGACTAATACTGCAGATCTTGATGCATAGCATAATCTTAGACGAGGTGCTCATAGAGGACCCTGACATTTTTTAATGGTATTATATCAATCTCTGGGAGATCCTCAACGCCCCTGGGGCAGAATACCCTTTTTATACCCAGTCTGCTGCACTCTTTGAGCCTTATATCCATATTCACTATCTTTCTTATCTCGCCCGTGAGCCCTATCTCACCAAATATGGCTGTATCACTACCTATTTTAATATCAAGATAGCTGGATAGTATGGATGCTGCGACAGCCAGATCCACCCCTGGCTCACCCGCCTTCATCCCCCCAGTTATATTCACATAGACATCCCTGTCAAAAAATGGTTTGCCTGTTACCTTTTCAATAACCGCTATTATTATAAAGAGTCTGTTTATATCATAGCCAAGAGACAGCCTCCTGGGTATGGAGAAGCTTGTCTTTGGGGTTATTGCCTGAACCTCAAGCATGATGGGTCTTGTGCCAGTAATATATGGGAATATGGCACTGCCCTTTCCAAGGCCGCCCCTCTCTGAAACGAAAAACTCTGATGGATTTTCAACGCTTACGAGCCCTTGCTGTTTCATCTGGAATATACCCACCTCATCCACAGGCCCAAATCTGTTTTTTGTAACCCTGAGCATCCTGTAGGGGAGCATCTTATCACCCTCAAAATACAGGACTGTATCTACCATGTGCTCAAGGATCTTTGGCCCTGCTATAACACCCTCTTTAGTCACATGACCGATGAATATATGGGTTGTATCACTTGCCTTCATCGCCATGATGAGCCTTGATGATACATCCCTTATCTGGCTTGTGCTCCCTGGAAGCATGGATAACCTTGAGTTGTAAATGGATTGTATGGAGTCAATAATAATAAGGTCATATCTTTTAGCAGCCATGGCGGCCAGGATATCATCAAGTCTGTTAGTAGCGAGTATGGGGAATGGGTTTTTTAGGCTCAGTCTCTTCTTCCGTGCCGAGAGCTGCCTTACTGATTCCTCTCCTGAGACATATAGTGTATTAAAACCAAGTTCAATCAGCCTTGATGCTATCTCAAAACAGAGGGTTGTCTTCCCTATGCCAGGGTCTCCGCCTAAAAGGATGGAGGAGCCCTTTGTCATGCCACCGCCTAAGACCCTGTCCATCTCCTCTAATCCCAGGATGACCCTCTCGTCAGGGATATCCTCATCTGTGATAACTACAGGTATCTCGTTTGCTGCTATCCCTTCTTTTTCCTGCTGGACCTCTTCTATGGTATCCCAGCCAGAACATCTGGGACATTTGCCCAACCACTTATAGGTCTCATATCCGCAATTTCTGCATACAAAAACAGTTTTTTTACCCATGGACATCCAGACCCAGGTGAAATCTAAGAAGGGAAAGCTGATACCTCATCATCTTTATCATCCACTCCCTTGTCCTTGGTAACTCCTCTGGGGATACCTCAAGGGTAATCATGCCATCATAGTTGAGTCTCCTCAGTGTATTCAGAAACCTTGCAACGGGCATATCCCCCCTACCGAGGAAGAGATGACTTTCTGTATCATTATAATCACTTATGTGGATATTTTTAAGCCTTTCTGTCCTGAAGAAACTTAAAAAACCCACCACAGGGTCAATACCGAATGTCCCCAGGTGTGTTGTGTCAAAGGTAAAATCAAGATTTCTCTTTAATCCGTATTCTATTAGGTCTTTAAAATCATTGAGTATATAGGGGGTGAGCATGAGTTTCTTGCCCACCAAGGGCATGTTTTCTATAGTAAGCCTTATCCCCTCAGAGCCGAGGGATTTCTGGAAATCCTCTATCTTTCTGAAGGATCGAAAAAACAGCAGCTCTGCAGAAAACCATGAAGGTGGATGAAAATTAATAATGCCTGCATTTAATGCCTGTGCAATCCTTACTGTCTGAACAATGGCATTTGTTTTACTACCCCAGGCATCTATCTTGAGAAAGGGTGCATGTATAGAGTATACAGGGAGAATTTGGCAACACCCCTTCACAATATCAAGATAATCGGGTCTATTGAAATGCCTATTTATAACGAGGTCGCAACCATCAAAGCCCGCCTCTTTTGCAAGGATGAATATCTCTTTTATGGGCAGGTAGTATATACAGCCAGTGGAAAAGAGGACCTTCATATAATAATGATGCGCTCATCCGTGTCAGTCAGGATCCTGTATCTGCCATTTTCCACATGGACAGTATTTTCAATACCGCAGGAGCCTTTCTTTGGGAATACCATCTTGGGCTCAATGGCAAATACTGCACCATCGTTTATGGGATAATCGTGGGTTGCGGCAATAAAAGGTAATTCAGCAAGCTCAATGCCGATCCCATGTGCCAAAAATCTCACTTTGTGTGGCCTGTAGCCAAGATAATAATCACCGTAACCAAGTTTGTCTGCAAGCTTTTTTGAGTATTCAAAGAGTTCCCTGCTTGTGAGGCCCTCCAAAACCTTATCCAGAACCCTATAATGGATCTCTTTGCATACCTCGTATCCATCTGAAAAGAGTTTTGGTATGGAGCCTATGGCAAACATCCTTGTCTGGTCTGCCTGATAACCATGATAGCATATACCAAAATCAATCAAGATCGGCTCATTCCTTTTGATCTTTTTCATGCTTGCCCCCACTGGGAACGCAGGGGATAACCCCAATCCCCCCATAGGCGAATCCGACTGGCTTACAATACTACCAGTTCTGCCGCTTAGGATATGCCATGTATATGCCTCATAGTTGAGAGACCTTACCCTGAGGAGTCCCTCATGGCCCAGTGCCTTTGCGTATGCCTCAAGAATGCCACCAAGCTCAATCTCTGTCATCCCCTCTTCTAATACCTGGGGGACATATTCATATACCATCTTCTGTATAGCAGCAGCCCTCTCCATAATGCCTATCTCAAATGGTGATTTTACCTTTCTTAACTCCTTTGTCAGGGGAGAGCAGTTGATAAGCTCCCCATCCCCTATAATATCCCTGAATTTAATTACATCATTATAGGGGACAACATCAAGCTGTATCCCTATGCGTCTCATGGGTTTTATGTGGTGTATAATATCTTTTATGGAGCGTATGGATACTATCCTTTCAAGGGGCGACTCCCTTTTTGCCCTTGAGACCTCTTTTTTTACAAAAAGCACAGGCTCATCATCAGTGGGCACAAAGAGGAGTGAGTCCTGCATTGTGCCCGACAGATAATAGTAGTCTATCTTGTAATGGAAAAATGCCCCGTCCAGCGAGGCATTTTCCATAAGCTGTCTTAATTTTGTTATCCTTAGATGTATCTCTTCCTTTGGCGCATAAAGCATAATCTATTAACTATCTATTTAACCTTTCTGCTGCTGACCAGCTTTTTAATTTTTCACTGATTATGCTAGTCACCGCTACTATTATTATTTATTCTTCCATACAGCCTTTCTCTTTTCCATGAATGCCGTGATACCCTCTTTTGCATCATCAGTAGACATACATCCCTTAAGGTATATTATCTCTGATGCCTTGAGTGCCTGGAGGAAATCAAGGCTCAAGCCAGCCTTTATCGCCCTCTTTGTCCATATGGCTACAGGTCTGCTCTTATTGAGAAAATCAGCGAGGTATTTATCCACCTCTTCCTTGAAATTCTCCACGGGCAGCACAGCCGTCACAAGGCCTATTGCCTGTGCCTCTTTTGCGCTTATCACCTTTCCTGTGAGAAGTAGTTCATAGGTCTTCTGGAGCCCGATGATCTTTGGAAACCATGCTGCGGCAACAGGGGGAAAGACGCCCACTGCTATCTCTGGCTGGCCAATGCGTGCCTTTTCTGATGCCACAACGATATCACAGAATGCCATAAGCTCGCAGCCACCGCCAAGGGAGCGACCATTTACCACCGCCACAGTCGTTATATCCATCTCTGCTAGGTTGCGAAACATCCTGTGGAAGACCTCTATCATCTCATCTACCTTGTCCTCTGTGTGGTCTGCCACATCCACACCATCACAGAATGCCTTTTCTCCTGCATGGTCAAATACAAGCATCTGTATTGTCGGGTCTTTCTTCACATCTACAAGGGCATCATTTATCTCCTTCATCATGGAGATGGTGAGCCAGTTTGATGGCGGCACATTTAATGTAATCTTTGCCATCTTATCTTTTTTTTCAAAAACTATTAGATTATAACCCATTTTGAACCTCCTATGGCCTGATAGGTTCTAATTAAAACCTGAACCCTTGAGTCCCTTTAGTCCTGAATTTGTTATTTAATAAAAAAAGGGGGGGATTTCTCCCCCCTGAAAAATCAATGTTCTTACTTTGCCTGAGGTTTTCCGAGGACCTCTTCCATAAAGGACATATCCACAAGTCTGCCCTGTGCGATAAGCTGACGGTTCTTGATGAAGTCGATGGTGTCCACACCGGTGATCTTCTTGGTGTTGAAGGCGCCAAAACCGAGGAAAGCCTCGCCCATCATATTTGTTGCCAGCCAGTATCTGTGGTCGTTCTTCATGGTATCCCAGAAGAATTTCTTTTTCTGCCTGATACCGTCGATAGATTTCATGAGGCAGCCAGGGAAGAGGTTTGCAAATGTCCATACTACCCTGTTTATCTCTGCATCCAGAAGCGAGAAATCAACCTCGCCTGCCTTCTGTTTTTCCTGGACCCATGCCCTTGCCTGTTTGAACTCGTCGCCGCTCTTATTCTCACCGTATACGATCTCACCGTTTCTGATGAATGTGTCTGTGATTATCTGTGGATTCCTTACCCATTCGCCCTTTTCATTCTTCAGGACTGGAAATGCCTTTGTTATAAGGCCCTTCCACCACATCTTGTAGGCACTCCACATCTCGCATGATACACAAGACCACATAGCATCCTCGATGCTTAAGTATGCTGGAAGGAAGTCAGATGCGCCACCGACAGGCGCTGAGCCATGACGGGGGCCTGCCTGACCGAATATCGCCAGGTCTGAAGCAAGGGTGAGGTCACATGCTGTTCCTATTTCCTGACCACCGGCAACCCTCATACCGTTTACACGGCAGATGACCGGTTTCTTGCACATGAGTATTGAATCCACCATGTTGTTGAAGAGTTCCATGTATGCCCCATATTCCTCTGGCCTCATGCTGTAGTATTCTGAATATTCTTTTGTGTTGCCGCCTGTGCAGAATGCAAATGGCCCTACCCCTGTGAAAATAACTGCCACAACCTCACGATCTGTGGATGAGTTCTCGAAACCTGCGATAACACCCTTTACCATCTCTGTGGTATAGCTGTTATACTGTGCAGGGTTGTTTAGTGTTATCCATGCTACATAGAGACCCGGCACTACATTGCCCTTGGGGTCTGTCAAGGGTTTCTTTTCGTAGACTGTACAGGGTGCATCCTTACCCCACCACTGTGTCCCGTGTCTTGAGTGATCCTTTAATCCATGCTCTCTTGGCATCCATTCTAAACCCATAGTCTTCCTCCTTAAATTTAGTTTTTGTTCACCGAGTTAAAAATCCGGCTTTAATACTACTCTTTTTGCAGGTGAACCTGCTTTGTGTATCTCTTCAAATGTTGCTGCGATTGTGCTCATCGGTCTTACCTCGACAAAGGGCTCTATCTGAATCTTTCTTGAGAGGACCATATCGAGTACGATGGGGTAGTACTCAGGCAGACATCCCCATGTCCCTATAATCTCGGCATCAAATGCCATAAGCCTTGAGAACATGTATTCGCTCCTTGACATACCGAATCCCACAAGGATAAGCTTGCCTACAAAGGAAAGGAGATCAAGGGCAAGTTCCTGTCCTGCCTTTGTGCCTGTTACCTCAAATATCTTCCAGCCTGTGTTATCAAGGCCATTGGATTTGCAGAAGTTTCTCCACTCTCCCACTATAGTCTTGTTGTCTTTGTCTATGGTGCTTATAACTGCATCACAGCCATAGTTTAATGCCCTCTGGAGCTTCTCAGGATTTCTTGCAATACCGATTACACTCTTTGCACCTAGTGCCTTGGCTGTCTGTGCCATATAAACACCTACCCCACCAGTTGCGCCTATAATGATTACATTGTCACCTGGCTGAAGGGCTGCCCTTTTGCATGCCTGAAAAGGCGTTGTTACTGCGTCTGCCACAACAGAAAGCTGTTCAAGGGCGAATCCCTTCTTATCAGGGACAAGACAGAGGTCTATTGTGGGCACAGGTATGTGGCTTGCGAATCCTCCGTAGACACCTATGGAGTTGCCCGGCATCTTCTGGGCAAGGCACCTGTTACCCCTGCCTGTCTTGCAGAGGATACACTTTCTGCATGGCATAACTGCTGGGATTATAACCTCTTTGCCTATCCACGCAGGGTCGCCTGCAACAACTGTTCCTGCTATCTCATGCCCAAGCGCCAGAGGCGGTTTACTTACTGTGGGGACACCATCAAAAAAGTATCCAAGGTCTGTATGGCATACGCCACAGCCAGCGATCTCGACAAGAACCTCACCCTCTTTGAGCTCAGGGACAGGTATCTCTGCCACCTCAAGCTTCCCGGGTATCTTTTCCTTTGTTTCCTTGTTAAATGTTGTTGGCTGAACCATCTGCCACTGTTTTATTGTTTTTGGTACATCTGCCATTAAACACCTCCTTATGGATTTTATAATCTTGCCTTCGATTGTTTTTACGTCATGCCATATCCGCCATCTACAGGCAGGACCTGGCCTGTGATATAGCGGGCATCATCTGAGGCAAAAAATACGAAGGCTGGTGCAACGTCTTCTGGTTCTGCGTATCTACCAAGAAGTATCCTTTTTGTATATATCTCTCTTAATTTTTCATCATTCTGAAGTGTTGATGTCATCTCGGTTGTGACTATCCCGAGGGAGATACAGTTGCAGGTTACATTAAATTTTGCAAGCTCTCTTGCTGCTGATTTTGTAAGGGTTACAACCCCGCCCTTTGCTGCAGCATAGTTAATCTGTCCTATTGTGCCTACCATACCTGCTACCGATGTAACGTTTACTATTCTGCCGTAGTTCTGCTGCATAAAGTATTTTGATGCAGCCTTTATGCAGAGCCATGGGCCCCTCATCTGGACATTGACAACCTGGTCCCAGATGTCAACAGTCATCTTGTGGAGCATTGCTGGCTTGGAGATACCTGCATTATTCACAAGGATGTCAATGGAGCCAAAGTTCTGGACGCATGTCTCTATTATCCTTGTTGCATCCTCCTCCATAGCTACATCACCTTTCACGGCAACAGCCTTTCTGCCCATACCCTTTATCATCTCAACTACCTCATCGGCCGCCTTCTGATTCCCTGCATAGTTGACTACCACATTGGCCCCTTCCTGCGCGAAGGCAAGGCTTATTGCCCTTCCAACACCCCTGCCGCCACCTGTAACCACAGCATTTTTTCCCTCTAATTTCATAGACACCTCACTGAGAAATAAAGATTATTGTTTGTGAAAAATTTTATAAGTTTAATATTATATTTTTGCAGGAGTTTATGTCAAGATAAAAATATGAATAATAACAACACAATTAGAAAAAAATACTCAAGTAAGTTTTTATTAGGTAATGGCTTGTGAATTATTTCATTTTTCCCTTGACAATCAGATTTTGGTTCTGTAAATTAAGTTAACATTACAGTTTTATTATTGTGATTACAGATGTATGAAGAGGTAAGGTTGGAGGAAGTGGAGATAGGCATTCAGTCCATGATAGTTAAATGTGGTCTTGAGAAGATTAGGATAATAGACACAGTGGTTAAGGGTTTCGTAGAAGAATCTAAAAATAAATTAAATAAATACTAAAAGAGGCTTGGATACCGTGGAAACATTAGCACCCTTCAAAGAGGTAATAGATGAGGTAAAGGAAAAAGGCGGGCAGGCTGTCAAGTTTTGTTATCAATGTGGTAAATGCGATACAGTATGTCCATGGAATAAGGTAAGAAAATTTAGCATGCGCAAGCTCATCAGGGAGGCTAACTTTGGTCTTAGCGAGATAGAGAAGGAAGAGATATGGCGCTGCACAACCTGCGGTAAGTGTCCTCAGAAATGCCCGAGGGATGTCCGCCAGATCGATGACATGGTAGCCCTCCGGAGGATGGCAACCGGTTATGGTGTCTATCCAGGTTCAGTAAAGCCCTATAGGGCAATAGGCACAGCCCTTGCATCACAGGGTAACCCTTTCAATGAAGACAGAAAGACAAGGGCGAGCTGGGCAGAAGGGCTAAATGTAAAGACTTATAAAGAGGGCATGGAGATCCTTTATTTTCCTTGCTGTTACTGCAGTTATGACCCGAGGCTGAAAAAGGTTGCCCAGGCTACTGTGAATCTACTGAAGAAGGCAAAGGTGGATTTTGGTATACTGGGTGAAAAGGAGAACTGCTGCGGGGAGAGCATCAGAAAGACAGGAAATGAAGACCTCTTTAAAAGGCTTGCCAAGGAAAACATAAAGACATTTATCGATAGCGGTGTAAAAAAGATACTGGTGTCTTCACCGCATTGCTATCATACCTTCAAAAATGAATACCCCATGTTTAATGTAAATTTTGAGGTTGTTCATATATCCCAGTATCTCCAGGAGCTTATAAAAAAGGGGAGGCTCAACATCTCCAAGGAATTAAACCAGAAGGTTGCCTATCATGACCCATGTTATCTTGGCAGACATAATGGTGTGTATGATGAGCCAAGGGAGACATTGAAAAGTATCCCCGGGCTTGAGCTTTCAGAGCTCCCGGAGGCAAAGGAGGAGAGTCTATGCTGCGGTATGGGAGGCGGAAGGGTCTGGGCAGAGACAGAAAAGCATGAGAGGTTTTCCAATATCAGGGTTGAACAGGCAATGGATGCTGGTGCAAAGGTGTTGGCAACAGCATGTCCATACTGTATTACCGCCCTTGAGGATAGCAGGCTTGTGATGAACTATGCCGATGATATAATTGTCAAGGATATTACAGAGATATTGCAAGAGGTTACATAATAATAAAGAACAGGACATGCAGGATACTGTCGATGTAAGACCTACAAGAGAGATATCACTGGAGACGGAGTGTATCCGCTACTCAGAAGAAGGTTGGTCGCAGACAATAGTCCGTGTGCCCATAGAGAAAGAGCTGGCAATAAATATAAACCTTAAGGAATTTGTTACTATATTATGCACACCCCTCAAGCTGAATTTTCTTGTTATTGGTTTTTTGTATTCTGAAGGGGTGATAACAGGGATGACAGATATAGCCATGTTGCGTGTATACGATGAGGAGTCAAAGGTAGATGTGAGGCTGGCGAGTGCTGATTTTGATCTGCCAAAAAGAAGGAGACTCACATCAGGATGTGGCGGAGGGCCATCCTTTATAACCCATAGCCAGATGGTTGAATCTGATCTTGAGATAACACCAAAAGAGATATTGGTACTTGCAAGGCAGCTTCAAAAACATATGGACCTCTATCGGACAAGCGGTGGGGTTCATGCCACAGCCCTTGCTGACAGGAATAAGCTGCTTATGATGGCAGAGGATATCGGCAGGCATAATACAGTGGATAAGATCCAGGGTGAATGTATTTTTAGGGGTGTCGTAACCAGGGATTGTGTGCTTTTAAGCACAGGCCGGATTTCCTCAGAGATGCTTCTTAAGGCAGCAAGGATGGGTGTCCCTATTATTGTATCCCGTCATTCACCTACAGGGACTGCTGTAAGACTTGCTGATGAGTTGGGCATTGCCCTTGTGGGTCAAGTGCGTGGGAATCGTTTATCTATATACTCGCATCCAGAGAGGCTTGGCTTTAGAATGAATTAGACAGGGTTAGCTCAATATAGGATTATGAGGTCAAGGCATGGAGAGACTAAAACTTTTAATGAGGTGATAGAAAGTGGAAAACGTAATATCGCTTAAGGAAAATATTCAATATTTAAGAGAAATACTCGGCGAGAGTAATTTTGGAGATGTTATGGTTGTCGGGGGTGGAATTAGCGGCATCCAGGCATCCCTTGATCTTGCATCAGCAGGCTTTAAGGTATATCTGGTGGAAAAGGCACCGAGTATCGGTGGCCATATGGCACAGCTTGATAAAACCTTTCCCACCAATGACTGCTCAATGTGAATACTGGCACCTAAACTGGTCGAGGTCGGCCGGCATCCAAATATAGAGGTTCTCACCTATACTGAGGTCCACGAGGTAGAGGGTGAGGTAGGTGATTTTAATGTAACACTGATCAGGAAACCAAGATACATCAAAGAGGATAAGTGCACAGGATGCACAGTATGCGTTGAATACTGCCCTGTTCAGTATCCAGATCAGTATAACCAGGAGATCTCCCTTAACAAGGCAGTTCATATCTATTTTGCCCAGGCAATACCACTTATTGCATATATTGATGAGAGCTGTCTATATCTTAAGGAAAAGAAATGTAAGATATGCGAGGCAGTCTGCAAGAATAATTCAATAGACTTTACAATGAAGCCAAAGAAGATGGAGATAAAGGTAGGGGCTATTATACTCTCCCCTGGCTTTGAACCCTTTGACCCCAAGGTAATGAAGGAATATCACTATGGGGAGTTCCAGAATGTGGTAACCAGTATGGACTATGAAAGGCTCCTGTGTTCTACGGGCCCCTATCAAGGCGAGATACTTCGTTCCTCTGATAAGAGGCATCCCCATAATGTCGCATGGGTCCAGTGTGTTGGTTCAAGGCAGGTTATAGAGGGAGGTAACAGCTACTGTTCTGCGGTATGTTGCACATATACACAGAAACAGGTAATCCTTACAAAAGACCATGATGCAGATGCAAGATGCACCGTATTCCACAATGATATAAGGTCCTATGGAAAGGATTTTGAACGTTACTTCCAGAGGACAGAGGCACTGCCTGGCATCAGGTTCTTTAGAAGCTATGTCTCCATAGTCAAAGAAGACCCGATTACCAAGAATGTGACAATCCGCTATTCTACCCCTGATGAGGGCGTGAAAGAGGAAGAATTTGATATGGTCGTCCTATCCATTGGCATGAACCCCCCTGTGGATGTTCAGGATATAGTGAAAAAATTCGGTATTGAGCTTAACGAACATAACTTCTGCAAGCTCAATCAGATAAACCCGATGGAGACAAACAAACCTGGTATATTTGTAAGCGGTGCACTTCAGGGTCCCATAGATATCCCTGAGTCAGTCTTCAGCGCAAGCGGTGCAGGTTCACAGGTAGGTGAACTACTGAAATATAGAAGGGGCAATCTGGCAAAGGAGAGGGTATATCCCCCTGAACAGGATCTCTCCCAGGAGGAACCAAGGGTTGGTGTCTTTGTATGTCACTGCGGAGCCAATATAGGCAGGGTAGTAAATGTCCCTGAGACAGTAGAATACTGCAAGACACTCCCCAATGTCGTGTATGCCCAGGAGCAGCTTTTCTCATGCGCCACCAACTCGGCAAAAGAGATTACCGATATGATAAAGGAAAAAGGCCTCAACCGGGTTGTTGTTGCTGCATGTTCACCAAGGACACTTGAGCCTCTATTTAGAGACACACTAAGAGAGGCAGGCATCAACCAGTACTATTATGAGATGGCAAACATACGGGAGCATAACTCATGGGTGCATTCAAAGGAGAAGGAAGAGGCAACAAAGAAGGCGCATGACCTGATCAGGATGTCTGTGGCAAGGGCATGTCATTTAGAGCCATTACAGGAATTTGACCTACCTGTGGATAAAAGGGCATTGATTGTAGGTGGCGGTGTAGCAGGCATGAACTGTGCCCTGTCCATTGCAAATCAGGGACATGAGGTTTTTATCCTTGAAAAGGAAAAAGAGCTTGGAGGAAATTCAAGAAGGGTTTACAGAACCCTCCAGGGGCTTGATGTCCAGGCATATCTTAAGAATCTCGTAAGCAAAATCAACGAGCATCCCCTTATCCATGTCTATACAGATGCAACAATTATAGAGGCAACAGGCTATATAGGAAACTTTGTTACAACAGTGAAATCCGGCAGGGAGACAACAGAGATAAAGCACGGTGCTGTTGTTATAGCCATTGGTGCAGATGTATATAAACCAACAGAATATCTTTATGGTGAGGATGAGAGGGTTCTCACCAACCTTGAGCTCGAGGAGAAGATCGTCAAGGAAGATGAAAAGGTGATGAATGCCCAGAGCATTGTTATGATACAGTGCGTTGGGTGTAGGAATGAAGATAGGAACTACTGTAGTAGAATCTGTTGCAGTGGCTCTGTAAAGAATGCCCTTATGTTAAAGGAGAAAAACCCTGATGCGGACATCTATATACTTTTTAGGGACATGAGGACATATGGATTTAATGAAGATTACTACCGTGAGGCAGCATCAAAAGAGGTAAGGTTTATCCGCTATGAGCCTGAAGACAAACCTGTGGTTGAGCCAGGTGAGGCAGAAGATGGAAGGCCCGTGCTCAAGGTGACAGCCACCGATTACATACTCAATAAAAAGCTTGAGCTTGATGCAGATATCGTATCCCTTGCTGCAGCCATAATACCATCGGAATCAACAAAAGATATTGCCAACCTGTTTAAGGTTACACTGAGTCTTGATGGGTTCTTTAAAGAGGCGCATGTCAAGCTAAGACCTGTTGAGTTTGCCACAGACGGTGTGTATCTCTGCGGGCTTGCCCATTATCCGAAATTTATGCAAGAGACTATTAATCAGTCATATGGTGCAGCAGGCAGGGTATTGACGCTGCTTTCCAATGATGTGGTTACTGCCTCAGGTTCTGTATGTGAGATAGAGGAGAAGAGGTGCATGGGTTGTGGTGCATGTGTTAATGTGTGCACATATGGTGCCCTTGAGCTCAGAGAGACAAGACAGGGCAAGAAGGCATTTATAAACCCTGTCCTCTGTAAGGGTGATGGGCTATGTAACTCAAAGTGTCCCACAGGCGCCATAAAACTGAAGCACTACACAGATGACGAGATTGTGGCAGAGCTGGATGCAGCACTTGAGGACCTGTTTGTAGGGGCATTAAAGGCCGTAGGAGAGGATGCATAGAGGTATGAGTTTTAAAAAATATTGGATTTTAAAAAAAGGAGATGAGAGGGTATGAGCGCAGCACTTCAATTTAAACCAAGAATAATTGGATTTGCATGTAACTGGTGAGCTTACGGGGCTGCTGACCTGGCTGGAGTTTCCAGACTGCAATACACAAGTGAAATTAGACTTATAAGGGTTATGTGTTCCGGAAGAGTAGACCTTTCCTTTGTGCTCAAGGCTTTCTTTAATGGAATAGATGGGGTTTTTATAGGTGCATGCCATTTGAATGAATGTAACTATATAACCCATGGTAATTTTCATGCACAGAACATGGTGCTTCTGACAAAGAGACTGCTGGAATATATAGGTATCAACCCTGAGAGATTGAGGATACAGTATATGTCCGGTGCCGAGGCAAATGTCTTTGTTGAATCTGTTAATGATTTTACAAAGACAATAAAGGGCATAGGACCCCTTGGTAAGGCAGAGGGTCTTGATGAGGACAAGATGAGGGCAAAACTTGCAGAGGTGATGAAGCTTGTTCCATATATAAAGGTCGTGATGAATGAAAAACTTGCAAAGCGACTTGAAAATCCAGAGGAATACGAGAATTATTTCACTAAAGAAGAGGTAGAGAAGTTATTTACCGAGACTGTATCCTATTGGATAGACCCTGCCAAGTGCCAGGCATGTATGACCTGCGCAAGGAGATGTCCTGTTGAGGCAATAGACAGCAAGAAGAACATGGTTCATATAATAAATCAGGATAAGTGCATTAAGTGTGGAACATGTTTTGAGGCATGCCCGCCGAGGTTCGGTGCTGTTACAAAGATAGTAGGGGTGCCTGTTCCACCCCCGATACCTGAAGACCAGAGGACAATAGTTAGAAAGGGTAAAGAAAAAGAGGTTGCATAAACTGACACCCAGGTGCTACACTTTCTTATATATATGTAAAACAATAAATATATAAGGAGGGTGTTATGGGTGAGCTACGGATCAACACAAGGTTTATGAGGGGTGATGATTTTGATGCTGTTATGAGGATTGACAATAAGGTCCTTGGGCTCAACAGACCTGAATACTACAAGCTGAGGTTTGAAAAATTTGTTCAGTCAAAGGACTATGTCCCCACATCCCTTGTGGCAGAGACAGAGGATGGGACGGTTGTAGGGTTTGTAATGGGTGAACTCTATATTGGGGAGTTTGGCATATCCCAGGAAAAGGCAACCCTCGACACAATAGGCGTTGACCCTGACTTTCAGCGTAAAGGCATAGGCGAATTGCTGATTAATGAGTATATGAAACACCTTAAAAAGCTCGGCGTAGAAAAGGTGAACACCCTTGTTGACTGGGATGATGCAAGGTTAATCCACTTTTTTAGTGCAAACAGGTTTAGCCCCTCTAAGATTATAAACCTCGAGAGGACCCTTTAATCTACCATAGTTAGGTTAATAATTAATAATTTTTAGCCAGCCCTTTTAAAAGGGCTGGCTTTTTTATT
>JAGPMK010000002.1:69417-76399 GCA_018052995.1 Syntrophorhabdales bacterium
TTTTTAGTGCAAACAGGTTTAGCCCCTCTAAGATTATAAACCTCGAGAGGACCCTTTAATCTACCATAGTTAGGTTAATAATTAATAATTTTTAGCCAGCCCTTTTAAAAGGGCTGGCTTTTTTATTATCTGCGATCCCGGGGGATTAAATTTTTTTGAGCTCTCTTGCCCTTTTATTCACAATTATACTTAAGTCCTATTGCTTTTATTCGATAATAGTTTTATAAATACGTGGTATTGCCTTGTCTTTAGATTACTTTTAAATCAGTCAGGATATGGAGGTTATATGAAGTTTGATAACGTGAGGATAGGAAAGAAATTAGGGATTGGTTTTGGCGTAACGGTCATTTTAATGATAGTCCTGTGTGTTGTTATGATTCTGAACTCACAGTTGACAAATTCCCTGCTTACAAGGCTCATTAATATTAATATGCCAAAGATAAACCATGCTATTATCATGAAGGATGCCATAGATAGCATAACAAGGTCTGTTGCTGCCTTACCCTTTGCAACCCAGGAGATTGCCGAGGAGGAGCAAAATAAAATGCTGATTAACAGAGGAAGATATAAAGAGGCAATAGAGAGTCTTGAAAAGCTCCTAGAGACCCAGGAGGAGAAGGATCTCCTCAACCGCTTTAAAGAGGCGTCAAAAAGTGGTGCAGTGGTAAATGACAAAATTATTGAGCTTGTAAAAGAGGGCAAGAAACAGGAGGCACAGCTTCTTTATCTGAATGAGACAAGGCAGACTACAGAAACCCTTGTGAATGCAGCGGCTAGTATTATAAAAAATCAAGAAGACCGCCTTGAGGCTGATGCTAAAAGTCTGCAATCATACAATCGAAGGCTCCTTGTTATGGCCCTCATTGTAGGTGCCATATCCATTTTTATAGGCATCTTTATGTCTATAAGGATTACAAAGAGCATAAAGGCACCGGTTGAGAAGGCTGCTGAGCAGCTTGAGCTCATGTCAAAGGGTGATTTTGCCTTTTCCATATCCCAGAATGCCATAGGACGGGGTGATGAGCTTGGTATTATTGCCAGGGCAATGGATGCCTTACTTACCAATCTTAAAAACATCTTTAATGAGATAATAAGCACTGTCCACTCCCTCACCTCCTCGGCAACACAGCTTTCATCCATTGCAGAGGAGATGTCTAGGGCAGCAGAGAGCTCCTCTTCCAGGGCAAACTCTGTTGCCACTGCCTCAGAGGAGATGTCCCAGACCGTTGTTGATATTGCAAAGAATACGGCAAGTATTGCTGATTCTGCAAAAAAGGCTGTAGATACAGCCCAGCAGGGCAACAGTATAGTAGAGAGGTCAGTAGGTGAGGTTAGAGAGATAGATGAGACAGTTAATGAATCCGCAAGGTTTGTGAAGTCCCTTGGCGAAAGGTCAGCCCATATCGGCGAGATTGTAAGCGTCATAAATGATATAGCAGACCAGACCAATCTCCTTGCATTAAATGCAGCCATTGAGGCCGCCCGTGCTGGTGAGCAGGGACGGGGTTTTGCGGTTGTTGCTGATGAGGTGAGAAAGCTTGCAGAGAGAACAGCTCAAGCCACATCAGAGATAGAGGATATGATAAAGGCAATACAGAATGAGGTCTCCAAGGCGGTTGAGATTATGGATAGCGCCACTGGAAAGGTTCAGTCAGGTGTGGAGCTCACAACACAGGCAGGGGATGCGCTGAAGGCAATAGTAAAGAGTTCGGATGAGCTTCAGGTCATGGTCCAGCAGATTGCATCCGCCACAGAGGAGATGTCCGCTACATCTGAGGAGATAAGTAAGGAGATAGTCGATATAGCCAATGCATCAAGGGATACCACTGCAAGCTCCCATGAGACTGCCCAGGCCGCTATAGGTCTATCGCAGATAGCAACAAAACTGGATGAGACCATACGATTCTTTAGACTTTCATAATATTTTTTTATAAAGGTCTAAAAAATAGGGGCAAACAGATATCTTGTCTGTTTGCCCCTATTTTTCGTCTTAAACCTTTCTAACCCTCAACAGGATAATTTTAATAGCGCAATAAACGCCCAATCAATGCACGTCTATTCGAGAAAGCTCTCCAATCTTTTACGTCTTGATGGATGTTTGAGTTTTCTTAGTGCCTTTGCCTCTATCTGTCTTATCCTCTCCCTTGTAAGCCCAAACACCTCACCCACCTCCTCGAGTGTATAGTCTGTTTTTTCCCCAATACCAAGCCTCATCCGAATTACCTTTTCCTCTCTTGGTGTTAATGTGGACAGAACCTTTGATATCTCTTCCTTAAGGGATATGGATACAAGCTCTATAAATGGCGAGGGTGATTTAGGGTCTGCTATAAAGTCGCCAAGCTTTGATTCATCATCCCCTATAGGTGTCTCTATGGATATAGGCTCATTGGAGACCTTCATTATCTTGCGGACTTTTTCAGTAGGCAGCCCTGCCTTCAGGGATATCTCTTCAAGGCTTGGTTCTCTGCCCAGTTCCTGAAAAAGGGATATGGTCACCTTTGTTATCTTGTTCATGGTCTCAAGGACGTGAACAGGTACCCTTATTGTCCTTGCAAAATCAGCAATAGCCCTTGTTATAGCCTGTCTTATCCACCATGTAGAATATGTGGAGAATTTGTATCCCTTTTGATAGTCATATTTCTCTGCTGCCTTCATGAGCCCCATGTTTCCTTCCTGAATGAGGTCAAGGAATGAGAGGCCCCTGTTGAGATATTTTTTTGCTATGTTTATTACAAGTCTTAGGTTTGCCTGTATTAATCTGTTCTTGACAGCCTTAAGCCCATTCTCTATCTCTGTTATTTCACCTAATTTTTCCCTTACAACCTCTGCCTCTTTTTCATCAAGATATTCAATCTGCCTGGATATCTTTCTGATTATTTCCTCGAGGACCTTTTTATTAAGGTTGAGATTCAACAGGTTTTCATCTATCTTGTCCTCCAGGGTCTTTAACTTCTTTTCATATTGTTTTTGTTGTGCACCCTCGGACCCTAGGATGTTTTTTTTAAGTTCTTCTTTTTTTTCAAAGAGGTTTTTCACATTATTGATTAACGTGATGGTCCTTTTCCTATATTTCTCCTCATCCTTCTTTGTATAGTTTAATTCATCTATGTTTTTGAGTATATCGATAATATTTATACCTTCCTTTTTAAGTAATATGCCTATCTCCTGTAATTCTTTTACTGCCTGAGGGAGGTCAAAAAGAAGGTTCCTTATCTTTCTCTCGCCCTCCTCTATTTTTTTTGCGATTGTATATTCCTCTTCAGATGTCAAAAGGGATACCCTTCCAATATCCTTTAGATATGACCAGATGATGTTGTCTGTTCTTTCTGATGGAAATTTCTCTGTCTCTGTCCATTCCTGAGCTGTCTCTTCGGGGGCCTCTACCTTTTCCTTAATGGTCTCTACTATATCTATATTGGACTCGGAGAGAAAATCAAAGATATCCTCAATGTCTTCAGGGGAGAATATATTCTGAGGCAGGACATCATTTATCTCATCCGGCGTGAGATAACCCTTTTCCATGCCCATATCTATTAAGTGTTTAATTTCACTAAAGTTTTTTACGCTCATTATTATCTCCAGAATATAAAAAAGCCCTTTTTTGTTTTTAAAAGGGCAGGGTTTTTAGCTTCATTCTTTTTAAATATATAATTCACCTGTTTTTTTGTCAAGCAGGATTTTGCTTTAAAATGGGGAGCATGTGAAATTTTTTACTATTTATGAATAACAGACAACTGTCTGTTATTATGGAACTCAGCAGCTTGATAGAAAAAATACAATCACCATGCTTATAATCATAACCCTTATCACATTTTTAATTATTACATATGGACAAAGTTTATGCAACTGATAATAAATTTACTGAAAAAAATAATTGGCTATATTAAAATACCAAAAGAATAATTAAATTGGATATTGGAATCTATATGTCTGTCAGGTTACAGCAAGGTTTAAAAATCTTGTGCTATACTTAACTATGGCAAAACGTATAATAAATGGTCATAGAGGGACAACATGGATGGCCTCTATATGGGATAATAAATAAGGCGCATTGGTTAACTTGGTGATTCCTCAAGAGAAAAAGGGATATCAGAAGAAGGCTTACCCAGGAGGTTAGGGAGTAATAATGAAAATCGTCTTCAGGCTCTTGTGTCATACAAAATGGGGACAGGAGGTCTATATTACATTTCCATCACAGAAAAAAGAGGCACCCATGATAAAGATGGAATATACAAGGGAATATATCTGGCTAAGGGATATTACACTTTCAAATCAGGACATAGAAGGCCTTGCATATTCATATATAATCGTGGATTCAGATGGCTTAAGGATAAAGGATGGCGCAGGCACAAGAATCCTCTCAATAATGCCTGAACACAAAGAAAGGCTTGGGGAGATTATTTTAAATGATACATGGCTTAGCCCCTCTGACCCTTCAACCCTGTTTTTTACATCATTTTTTACTGATGTTGTCTTTGGCTGCAATGTTAAGGATGGATCAGTAAAGAAAGGGATATATAGAAGAATGCCGGCGCATGGGATACAGATAGAGCTGAGGGTGTTTGTGCCTTGGGTGCGGGGAGAGGAGGGTGTCTTTATTGCTGGCGATATTCCAGAGTTAGGCGGCTGGGATACACGAAGGTCATTTAGGATGAAAAAAGTCGGATCTGGTGTGTGGTCAGCACATGTCTTTATAGATAATGACATAAAATCTGTGGAATATAAATACATTATAAAACACGAAGAAAAAAATCAGATCCAGTGGGAGGAGGGAAAAAACAGGTGCCTTGACTTAACAAGGGGCGATCTTATTTTTGTCAATGACAATATATTTCGGCCAGGGATACTATGGAGAGGCGCTGGTGTTGCTATCCCTGTGTTTTCTCTGAGAGGCGTAGATAGCCTTGGCACCGGTGAATTTACTGATCTAAAACCCCTCGCAGACTGGGCATCCCGATCAGGGTTTAAGGTGATCCAGATACTACCTGTAAATGATACAACAAGACAGTATGGATGGATGGATGCTTATCCCTATTCATGTATATCTGTGTTTGCCCTCCACCCGTTATATCTCAATATAGATGCTATAGGTAATATAAATGAAGACATAAAAAAAGAGCTTGGGCATTGGAAGAAGGCCCTCAACAACCATGAATTTCTTGAATATGAAGAGGTGATGAGGATTAAGATTGATATTCTCCGAAGAGTGTTCAGTCAAAAAAAGGACGATTTTTTGAAATCAGAGGATTTTCGGTGGTTTTTCAGTGAAAATGCCTTCTGGCTTAAATCCTATGCCCTTTTCTGTGCCCTGAGGGACACATTCAAGACAGGTGACTTCAGCTCATGGAAGGGTTATAGAGATATAAGCAATGAGGAAATAGAGATCCTTGTCTCACCTGAATCTGAATACTATGGGGACGTATGTTTTCATTATTTTCTTCAGTATCATCTCCACCGTCAGCTAATGGAGGCATCGCTTTATGCAAAAGGCAAAGGCATTGCATTAAAAGGGGATATCCCTATTGGTGTCCATCCGAATAGCCATGACTGTTGGGTGTATCCTGAGATATTCCACATGGATAGATCAGCCGGTGCCCCACCGGACCCATTTTCTGACCATGGTCAGAACTGGGGATTTCCCACATATAACTGGGAAAGGATGGCAGAGGATAATTACCAGTGGTGGAGGGGTCGTCTGAAAAATATGTCCAGATATTTCCAGCTGGTGAGGCTCGACCATGTCCTTGGTTTTTTCAGGATATGGGAGATACCAAAGGGGATGTATTCAGGTATTATGGGGAGATTTAACCCTGCCCTGCCTGTAACAGAGGATGAGTTAAAAAGGGAGGGTATAGAAGATTTCGCCAGGCTTTGCAACCCGTATATTACATCAACTATCATTGATGAGATATTTGGCCCCCTTAGGGATTATGTAAAGGAGATATTTCTTGAGACAGATGGAGACGGGCTATTTAGGTTAAAACCTGGATTCTCAGACCAGGAAAAGATAGATATGTTCCTTGAATCTCAAGACGATAAGGATGCAGTTATTCCATTATATAAAGGACAGATAAGGGAGGGGCTGTTTGGGCTTTTGTCCAATTTAATATTATTCAAGGATGAGAAGGGGAAGGGGTTTCATTTCAGGATAAATATGATGCACACTACCTCTTTTAAGTCCCTTGAGAGGTGGGAACAGGACAGGCTTATTGCCCTGTATAATGATTATTTTTATCACCGTCAGGATAATCTGTGGCGGAATAATGCGATGATAAAGCTTCCTGTCCTCAAGGAGGCATCAAAGATGCTTATATGTGGGGAGGACCTGGGTATGATACCTGACTGCGTCCCCCCTGTTATGAAGGAGTTATGTATATTAGGTCTCCGTATCCAGAGGATGCCCAAAGAAACAGACAGGGAGTTCGGATACCCCTGGGATTATCATTATCTGACCGTTTGCACCACATCGAGCCATGATATGCCCACATTAAGGGGATGGTGGGAGGAAGACCCAGAGAGGGCAGCACGTTTTTATAAAAATATCCTGAAAAAAGATGACACGCCCCCTGAGGAATGCACCCCTGAGGTGGCAGGCGATATAGTTATGCAGCACCTTGAGTCACCCTCCATGCTCGCAATATTTCCTCTCCAGGACCTGCTTGCCATGAGCAATACCCTGAGAAGAAAGGGAGACCCGCTGGATGAGCAGATAAATAATCCTGCTAACCCTTTTCATCGATGGAGGTATCGTATGCACATAACCCTTGATGAACTATTGAACAATAAAGATTTCAGTGATATGCTGAAGGATATGATTGAAAAATCAGGTAGGTTAAAGTCATAGGGGTTGTGTCTATTATAATGAATATTTTTAAAAGTTGTTATATAGCTAACTCCAGGTTTATCATGTCACCTTTTTTAAAGCCCATCCTTTCAAAAAACTGAAGCAACCCCTGGTCCCTCCAGTTGACAAATACATAGA
>JAGPMK010000039.1:0-3876 GCA_018052995.1 Syntrophorhabdales bacterium
TCGCGCCAATATAAAAACATACGCATGGATGTGGCGTCTATGGAAGACCGTCCCCTTGACCACATAAAAGACAAGCCATTTGCCATAGTTTCATGTGGTGTATTTGTCCTTACCATCATTGCAATGGCATTAAGGCCTATCTTTGGCTATCATCTTGGATTTATTGCACTTTGGGGTGCAATTGCACTTATCCTTATATTCGAACTCTTTGGCAAATATTTTACACTTGGGACACCGGATGTCGAACATGTCCTGTCAGAACTTGACTGGCGGGCAATAGGGTTCTACGTATCCCTTTTTGCCCTTGTCGGTGGCCTTGAGCATGCAGGCGTCATCAAGACTGTTGCAAATCTTATGACGCCTATTATCAAACAGAGTCTTGTCCTGGGAAGCACATTGTTATATTGGATTACTGCGCCTATAGTAGGTATTGTTGAGCATGATGCATACATCCTTACAATGTTATATGTCATAAGGGATCTGGGCAAGGATGCAGGCATAAACCCATGGCCTCTATACTGGATGCTTCTATGGGCAGGGACGCTTGGCAGCAACCTTACAATAGCAGGGGCACCAGCGCTCTTTGTTGCAAAAAACCTTGGAGAGAAAGAAGACCAGAGAAAGGTTGGCCTAAAGGAATTCCTCGGTATTACAGTTCCTTTTGTTTTGATCTCTTTGATATTCTGCTATATTCCTGCCATGTTAATTTGGGTTATCCCCTTCGCAAAATAGGAGGTGTTTATGGCTATTCTAACAATAGCAAGAGAATATGGTAGCGGTGGCAAGGAGATAGGAAGGGCTGTTGCAGATGTTATGAATTATAGATATGTGGATAGAAGACAGATACTTGATGATATGAAGGCGGTTGGCCCACAATGGGAGGAATTTGCGAAATATTTTGATGAGAATAATCCCAATATATGGGAGAGATTTAAATGGTCATTTAGGGGATATGTTGCCCTTATCCAATATCATATCCTGCGCTATGCCATGGAGGATAATGTGGTGATAGTGGGAAGAGGGGGAAATTTCCTACTAAAAGGCATCCCCTATGCCCTGAGGATAAGGACCCAGGCGCCTATAAAAAATAGGATAGAGAGGGTTGTCGAATGGGGGGACACAAATATAGAAAATGCGCGTTATCTAATAGAAAAAGCAGATAAAGAGATGGCAGGGGCAGTATATCTTATATATGGTTTTGCCTGGAATGACAGAACCCAGTATGACATGATATTTGATACAAGCCTGCAGACATATGAAGAGATAGTCAGTATAATAAAAAATGAACTTGAAAAAAGAGAGCAGTTCAAGACAGAAAAGGCTAAAAAAGTTCTTGAGCTGAAATTGATAGCTGCAAAAATAAAAGCAGAGGTAGCAATTAATCCAAGGCTGTTTGTCTCATCACTCGATGTAAAATTCAAAGAAGAGGGCCTTGTGGAATATGGACTCATTGTAAAAGCCGCTGTGCATAATGAAGAGGACATACCCCAGATAAAGGAGATAGCAGAGAGAATTTGCGGGGATATCCCTGTTGAATTTGATCTGAAATTCAGATGGCACTCCAGGCTTGGTCCCTGGAGGTATAAATAGCAAGATCTGATTAATGGTGATAAATAAAAACTTTATATCTATCTTGTTTAATCTTGTTCCTGAAAAAGATTGTTAGATAATCACACGGATGGGCAGTATAACTGTTGTGATGCCATCCCATTGCAGGCGTCTCTGTATAGCGTTGGCAGTTTCATTGTGGAGTATTTTATGAAATGGATGTTCATGACGGAAAACAAGCCTTCCAGTAAACACGGTTGATTTTGGATATTCTTTTATCAGGGCTCTAACTAATTCTGTTACGCTCTCAATCACGTCTGTTCCTACGTCCATTCTGTAATCCGCAGGAAATCCGTGTTGCCGTGTTATCTTTACATATTTCTGGAGGTCTTTTGATACAGATTTTTTAAGAGATTCTATCTCCGCAATACCCTTGAATGAACCCGAATCTACCTCTGCAACAGATACAAATATAAAATTTTTATATACATTAGGGAAGTTTTTTACTATGGAAAGCAGGGTATGCAGCCCAAAACCATTATAACCACCAACGAGCAATATGGCGGTCATATCGTTTTTATTTAATGGGTCGCTGTTAAATTTAGCAAAAGGGGGTATATCTGAGAGTGTTTCGCCAAGCTTTTTCATTGCATACTGAACCTTTTTATAGTGATGCTGTATTAAATAGCATAAACCTATTGCAAATAAGGTTATCAGGAGTGTAACCCAGCCACCCTCTCCAAACTTTTCATATATGGTAATAATAAGTATTGTAAGACACACAATAAGACCTATAATATGCACAACAATATGTTTTTTCCAGTCTTTGTCTCTATCCTTATTTTTAAAGAAAAAACGAGCCATACCTAACTGGGAAAGAGAGAAGGTGAGAAAAACATTGATCGAATACATAACTATGAGCGCAGAGACTGACCCATGGGTATAGATAAGGAGTATCAAGGCAGCAATACCCATCACCAGAACGCCGTTCTGCATTGTAAGGCGCTCCGAAAGGGCTGAAAATCTACGTGGTAGCCATGAATCTATTGCCATATTAGCCATAACCCTTGGTCCATCAATAAAACCAGCCTGTGCGGCTACAATAAGAAGTGCCCCTTCCGATAAGATTGTAATGAGAGAAATAAGATAGCCAAACCGCCATTCCCCAAATACACCATCTGCAAGTATGGCGTTGAATGTTCTGCCTTCAGCTGGTTTTATTTTGAAAAGATAATAACAGAAAAAAAGGCCGCAGGCAGTAATTGCAAGTGATGTTGCCATATAGGTCATCGTGCGTTTACCTGATTGAACCTTTGGTTCACGCATAATCTGCATACCATTTGATACTGCCTCGAGGCCTGTATATGTCCCACCGCCCAATGAGAATGCCCTTAAAAATATAGCAAGTATGCCCCAAAAACCTATTGTCGACATATCCTGCCTTATACTGTTGTTAACCTCACCTATAAGATGGCTTGCCTTTGGTATGTGAGTAAAAAATCCATAGCCAATAAGTAGGGCATGGGTAATAACGAATACTATAAATATTGGGGCAAGCAATGTAACAGACTCTTTAACGCCTCTGAGATTAAGGATAACAAGAAGGATAATAAGGGAGACTACAAAGAATATCTTATATTTTTGAAAGGCCAGAGGGAGAAAGCTAAATATCGCATCCCCGCATGAAGCAAGGGATACAGTAATAGTGAGCATATAGTCAACAAGAAGGGCGCATCCTGATATTACGCCTGCATGGCTGCCAATGGTATGTGTTGCAACTATGTAACCGCCGCCGCCATGAGGGAAATGTTCTATGATGCGGGAGTACGCATAGGAGATAATAAATATAGTCAGTGCCGTCCCCAAGCCTAAAAAAATAGCTAAATAAGGATGGGAACCTATTGCCCTGAATGCCTCTTCAGGTCCATAAGACGAAGAGGATAATCCATCAGCCCCGAGCCCTATCCATGCAAGGATTGGTATCAGAGAGAGCTTATGAAAAATAGAGGTATCTTTTACATCCCTCGGGGGGCCTACAACAAGCTCTTTTAAGCGTTTAAACATGGAAAGCTCTTTTTCCTCTCTATTTGACCACCTTTTTTATCCTCACATCAGGTTTTATTAAAATCAGGACATTACCTATTCAAGGCCTTTGTATAGCCTTAATCCTTATTTTTTTATACCTTTTGTATCATAGTAGTAAGCCTGATTATGTGTTGTCCTGTATCGATGGGGTTCTTCTGTTTACCTTATCTTTGTTCACCTTTCATAGCTGTTGTCATCTCCCCCTTTGCAAGCCCTTTGTATATCATATGAATAAAGCGGTAG
>JAGPMK010000039.1:3976-21529 GCA_018052995.1 Syntrophorhabdales bacterium
ATATGAATAAAGCGGTAGGCACGCTTTAATGTCTCTATGGTTTGCTATACCTTGAACGCCTCTTCCATCCCAGGATTACTCAAGCTATACCGTCTCAGTAAAAGCTTGAACGTGGGCAATGGGGATAGGCAGATATTCCACAGCACTTGATAGCCCTTTATACCTTTTATCTAAGAAGCCTCTCTAATTGTTTCCAGTCTATACTGCTATTTTATCAAGGAGGGTGTTAGTAATCTATTTACCTCTTAGGGTTTTAAAAAGATAAAATTCAAAAATAATAGCAATTTTGGAGGGTTGTCGCTAAATGATTTTTTTTACCACCTTTTTCTCTGGGGACGGTAAAAATGGGGGGTATTTTGTAGCCAGCCCTAATAATTTCAATAAGCTATATGGTGCCGACGGCGGGACTTGAACCCGCACGGGTTTCCCCACACGCCCCTCAAACGTGCGTGTCTACCTAGTTCCACCACATCGGCACTTATTGACCTTGTTTTGCTGGCAATTTTTCCTCAGTCTGAGGAACCGCCTGCTTGATTGTATATCCCTTATGACTGTAAAAATATGCAAGAAGCAGGCTTGTAACCATAAACACAATCACAGCAGCAGTTGTCAGCTTTGTCATAAAACTACTGGAACCTGAACTGCCAAAAAGTGTCTGGCTTGAACCAGCACCAAATGCTGCACCAATTTCAGAACCCCTGCCTGTTTGTAAAAGAACAATCAATATAAGGGCAACAGATATTATTATATGTATAATCGCTATCACAGTCAACATTATCTTTTCTCCGCAACCTTATTTACTATACCAACAAATCCCTCGCCTTTCAAGGACGCACCGCCTACCAGGGCGCCATCAATATCCTTCATCTCTATTAATGAGCCTATGTTTTCAGGGGTTACGCTTCCGCCGTATAGTATCCTTATATTATCTGCAGTACTACCATAGATACCTCTTATTATATCCCTTATAAACCTATGCACTGCCTCTGCCTCTTCTGGTGTTGCATTCTTCCCTGTTCCTATTGCCCAGACAGGTTCATAGGCAATGACTATACTATTGATGTCTTCAATGCCATAGAGGGCTTTTTTTGTCTGGATGCCTACAACATACTCTGTGATGCCTTTTTCCCTCTCCTCCAATGTCTCACCAACGCACACAATGGGCATAATGCCTGAAGACAGAGCCTTTTTTGTCTTAAGATTGACGTTATCATCAGTCTCGTAGAAATATTTTCTCCGCTCTGAATGGCCAATAATAACATACTTACAGCCTGCATCCTTAAGCATAGACGGCGAGATCTCACCCGTATATGCACCTTTATCTTCATAATGCATATTCTGGGCAGCAAGCCTAACCTGTGATCCCTTTATAATATCGTTTACAGCATGTAGTGATGTAAAGGGTGGCGCAAGGACAATCTCTCCCCCCTTAATATTTGTTGTGTTCTCAACTATGTATCTTGAGAGTGCAACTGCCTCATCCTTTGCGTTGTGCATCTTCCAGTTTCCCGCTACTATCCATCCTCTCATCACGCACCCCCTGATTTTTCAAGTGCCTCTATGGCAGGCATGGTCTTGCCCTCGAGTAATTCAAGAAAGGCACCACCACCAGTGGATATATAAGATATCTTGTCGCTTTCGCCTGCCCTATGGACAGCAACATCTGTGTCCCCGCCCCCTATAATTGTCAGGGCATGGGAATTAGCCACATAGGAAACCATGGCAAACGTTCCTCTACTGAAGGGGTCTAACTCAAACATACCCATAGGCCCATTCCATATTATTGTCTTTGCATCTTGTATTGCCGTTGAGAACAAAGAGACTGATGCAGGTCCTATGTCGAGACCCATCCATGTCTTAGGTATCTCTTGGACTGTTGTTATTTTTGTTACTGCATCAGCAGATGCCTTTTCAGCCACCACACAGTCTACGGGTAGGTAGAATTTAACATTTCTCCCCCTTGCCTTATTCATTATGTCTTTAGCCAGATCAAGCATCTCCTCTTCACATATGGAGTTACCTATCTCATAGCCAAGGGCTTTTAGGAAGGTGAATGCCATACCCCCACCGACTATCAATTTATCCACCTTCTCAACTAATTTTTTCAGGACGCCAATCTTGTCAGAGACCTTTGCGCCCCCTATTATCGCCACAAGTGGTCTTACAGGATTCCCCATAGCCTTGTCAAAATATGCAAGCTCATTTTTCAGAAGAAAACCAGCAGCACAAATCTTCACAAAATCTATTATGGCAGTATTCGATGCCGCCTTTCTGTGGGATACAGCAAAGGCATCATCTATATAGACATCGCATAATCTGGCAAGCTGTTTTGCAAATTCAGGGTCGTTCTTTTCTTCCCCAGGGTAAAACCTGAGATTTTCGAGAAGGGCCACATCCCCATTTTTCATCTGGGATACTGCCTTTTCAACTGTCTCACCAACACAGTCATCAAGAAACAGCACATCCCTATTAAGAAGTTCTGAGAGCCTTTTTGAGACAGCCTTAAGGGAGAATTTCTCTGATTTTTTACCTTTTGGTCTGCCTAGATGGGACCCTATTATCACCTTAGCGCCCTTCTCAAGGGCATAATTTATAGTGGGCAGATGTGCCCTAATCCTCGTATCATCTGTTATATTGCCATTTTCATCCATAGGGACATTAAAATCAACCCTGATAAATACCCTTTTGCCATTTAAATCAATCTGGTCAATATACTGCATACTCTACCAACCTTTCTTTATATACATTTTTTAAAGTTCAAGGCTTAGATTTCAACCTCTTAACCTGAACTTATTATTTAACGAGATTCTATTTCATTATAAATGAAAGCAACTCAACCATTCTATTGGAGAACCCCCATTCATTGTCATACCAGGATAAAACCTTTATCATATTACCGCCAATAACAGTAACATTGGGTATATCAATGATTGATGAGTGAGGATTGCCATTAAAATCACAGGATACCAGGGGCTCCTCAGAGCATAAAAGAATATTCTTCATGGGCCCTGCTGCATATTCCTTAAATTTGGAAATAAGCTCATCCTTTGTTGTATTCCTGGAAAGGGTGGCAACAAAGTCAACGATGGATACATTCGGTGTTGGCACTCTTATGGCGAGCCCATCAAGCTTACCCTTAAGCTCGGGTATAACCTCTGACATTGCCTTTGCAGCCCCTGTTGTTGTTGGTATCATGGAAAGGGCAGCAGCCCTTGCTCGTCTTAAGTCTTTATGGGGCTCATCAAGTACCACCTGGTCATTGGTAAATGCATGGATAGTGGTCATTAAACCCTTTTCTATCCCAAATTCCTTTTGAAGTATTTTTGCTATCGGGGCAAGACAGTTTGTTGTGCATGAACCCATAGAGATTACATGATGTTTAGTATTATCATATACCTCTTCGTTGACACCGAGGACAAATGTAACATCAGGTCCCTTTGCAGGGGCAGATATGACAACCTTTTTTGCACCTGCCTTAATATGTTTTTCGGCACCTGCCCTGTCTGTAAATTTGCCTGTGCTTTCAAGGACAACATCTATGCCAAGATCCTTCCATGGAAGGGATTCGGGCTCTCTTATGGAATATGCCTTTATCTCCTTACCATCAATTATAATAGAATTATCTGTTGTCTTTACATCAGCATTCATAATCCCGTGGACAGAATCATATTTCAGAAGATGGCCAAGGGTCTTAGAATCAGCTATATCATTTACCGCAACAAACTCTATATCCTTATTGGCAATACCTGCCCTCAACACAAGCCTTCCTATCCTTCCGAAACCATTAATAGCAATCTTGTAAGACATAACTCCCTCCTCTTTTATATATTATTAATACTAATTTGAAAGCCTAATGCTTGTCAAATATTTTCTTTAAACCTTAGTGCCTTAATCCCTCTTGCCATATATTGTAAACCTGACACGATTGTAAAAACAAACACCGCATAAAAGAACCAATCCTTATACTCCCTTTTATCTGACCATAGTATATACAGGATTGTAATGATCTGACAAAGGGTGGTGAATTTACTTATGATACTCGGTGATGGTCTTGATTTATAAGAGAGCATATATAAAGTCAGAAAACCTGTTGCTATAATAAAATCCCTTGTTATTACCGTCAAAGTAATCCAAAAGGGGATAAAACCCTTAATGGATAACACAATATATGCCGAGGCAAGCATAATCTTATCTGCCAGAGGATCAAGTATGGCCCCGAGATATGTCTTTGCTTTCATAGCGCGGGCAAGAAAGCCATCGAGGAGATCGCTTATCCCTTGGGCGATAAAAAGGCAGAGGGCTATGTTGAGCTTACCTTGATTCACAGCCATTATAAAAAATATAGTGATGAACAGACGAAAAACAGAAAAAAGATTAGGTATATTCATTCCCTGTATAGATTTTTAAATGTGGTAAACCTGTCAAGAAAGGCAAGTTTAACTGTATCTATGGGTCCGTTTCTCTGTTTGCCTATTATAACCTCTGCCACGCCTTTATCAGGATTATCAGGGTTTTTGTTGTAGACCTCATCCCTGTATATAAACATTATTACATCCGCATCCTGCTCAATAGCACCTGACTCCCTTAAATCCGCCAATCTTGGTCTCTTGTTATCCTTTTCACGCTGTTCAGGTGCTCTGTTAAGCTGGGAGATTGCGATAACAGGGATAGTCAGCTCTTTTGCAAGGGCCTTTAAAAACCTTGAGATCTCTGATATCTCTTGCTCTCTTCTCTCAGCATTTGACCTGCCCCTCATAAGCTGAAGATAATCAATAATTATCAGACCAAGACCATGTTCCTTTTTCATCCTCCTTGCCCTTGCCCGAAGCTCAAGGACGCCCATGGATGGCGAATCATCTATAAATAAAGGTGCCTTTGTAAGCTTACCTGTTGCACGGACAAGCTTGGGCCAGTCATTCTGTGAAAAGGTTCCTGTTCTCAGTCTTGAGTGTTCAATCTCAGACTCTGAGCTCAAAAGTCTTGTTACAAGTTGTTCCTTGGACATCTCCAGGGAAAATATACCCACAGGGACAGGTGACTCATCCATTGTTGCAACATTCTGTGCAATATTCATGCAAAATGCTGTCTTTCCCATGCTCGGCCTACCGGCAACTACTATCAAATCAGACGGCTGAAGACCGCTTGTTAATTTGTCAAGCTCTACAAATCCTGTGGGGATACCTGTAACGCTCTGTTTTTTATGGTAAAGTCTATCTATTGTCTCAATACTCTGCATTATTACATCTTTTACGTGAAAAAAGGCAGGTCTTAGCTTTTGTTCTGCAACCTGAAATATCATCTTTTCTGATTCATCTATGTATGTATCTATGTCTGCATCAGCCTCGTAACCCTTTTCTATAATCTGGGTTGCTACCTTTATAAGATTTCTTGCAAGGGCTTTTTCCCTTATCATTTTTGCATACTGGGTTATGTTTGCCGATGTGGGCATCATATCAACAAGGGTATTTAGGTATGCAATACCCCCTATTTCATCTACCAAACCTTTATCCCTGGCATAACTACTTACGGTAATGATATCAATCGCCTCGTTCCTTTCATAAAGGTCTGAGATTATCTTATATATCTTGCCATGGTTGTCCCTGTAAAAATCCTCAGGGCTCACCATGTCTATAACCCTGTTTATTGCATCATTGTCAACAAGGAGACCGCCAAGGAGAGACTGCTCTGCCTCTATATTCTGAGGAGGCACTCTGCCATGTTGTTCTTGCTGGATCTTTTTAACCCTGGGCATATTTATTCTTCTTTTTCTACCTCTATTCTTACAGTAGCATTGATATCCTTTTCAAGATGAACTGAAAAGGTGTGCATCCCTGTAGATTTTATGGGCTCTTCTACCCTTATATCCCTTTTGTCCACATCAAATCCAGTGGTTTTCTTAATTGTCTCTGCCAGATCAGCAGGTGTCACTGAACCAAAGAGCCTTCCATCCTGACCTGCCTTCATCTTTATAGTCAAGACTGTATCTTCAAGTCTTGCCTTCATCTCACTGGCTGTCTTAAGACTCCTCTCTTTTTTCTTTTCATAACCTTTAAGGATATGTTCAAACCTCTTTATATTCCCCTCTGAAACAGGGAGGGCAAGGCCACGGGGCAGAAGAAAATTTCTGCCGTACCCATCACGGACATCTACGATATCACCTTTTTTGCCTGCCCCCTTCAGATCCTCTGTAAGTATTACCTTCATGTATTTCCTCCGTTATCTTGAGAGCGTTGTAAAGGGTAGAAAGGCAATATGCCGTGCCATATTAATTGACTCCCTTAGCTTCCTCTGATGGTTTGCACATGTCCCTGTCATCCTTCTTGGCATTATCTTGCCCCTCTCAGTTATAAAGTTCTTTAAGAGTTTTGGATCTTTATAATCAATAGTCAGATTAGGGTCCTGGCAAAACCTACAGACCCTCTTTCTCATGTAAACACGCCTCTTTTGTGAATCCTGTGACCTTGTTGGCCTTGTTATTCTTGGCATCTATACCTCCATTACAAATAATTTATCAGCCTCAAGCCTTAAGGCCTCCGGGCTGCCTTTTTTTGTCCGTGCTAATGCCCCTGACAGCATTATCCTGTCTGTTTTTTTAAATTCAGGGAGATTGGTTGTCCTATTATACTTGCAAACAACTTCAACAGAGAACATTCCGTCATCCACAAGAAGAGAAAATATACATATCTTCTCTCCCCTGGGTGAATAATAAACCTTTACATCAGAGTTTATAGTCCCTGAGAGGAAGACCCTGTTCAAACAAACTCACCTTCCAATTCATCAAAGACAACCTGTTCAGGTTCTTTTTCAGGACCCTCTTTGTCATCCTCCACCCTCACAAACATATATCTGAGGATAGAGTCTATATTTTTGTAAAATTTTCCAAGGGCAGTAAGATTGCCTTCATCCAGATCAAGAAGGATAAAGAAATAGTGCCCTCTATCTTTCTTTTTGATCGGGTAGGCAAGCCTGCGGATTGACCAGTCATCCATCCTAACGATATTACCACCTGCCTTTTCTATGTTTGCCCTTACCCTCTTGAGGAGCTCCTCCTCCTCTTCCTTTGATAAATCAGGGCTGATTATAACAACATTTTCATACCTTCCCACATCATTCTCCTTTCGGTACCAGCATTGCTATTGCAGATTTTAATACCTTAATCCTTATCTTTTCCGCGATCTCAAGGGTTACAGTATCATTTGTAATCCCTGTAACTTTACCATAAATACCCCCTGAAGTCACAACCTCATCGCCTTTCTTCAGGCTATCAATAAACTGCCTCTGCTGTTTTGCCTTTTTTTGCTGGGGTCTTATCAGCAAAAAATAAAAAACAACAAACAGGAGCACAAGGGGTAATAACCCCATCCATTTAGAGCCGTCCTGGCCTCCTGATGCTGCCTGGTTACCCATTGCATAGGCTATATTAATCATAAAGCTCACCTCCTTCCCATTTTAGTTTAAATTCATTATAAAATCTATCAAATGTATTATTTCTTATAACATTTCGTATCGTTTTGAGCAATTCATTATAAAAGTATATATTGTGCAGGGTATTTAGATAAAAGCTTGTCAGCTCATGAGACACAATGAGATGTCTGAGATATGCCCTGGAGTATGTCCTGCAGGTATAGCATCCGCAGTTTTCATCTATAGGCCTTGTGTCTTTTTGGTATTTTGCATTCTTTATGTTGATCTTGCCATCCCAGGTGAAGAGTCCACCATTTCTTGCAACCCTTGTGGGTATTATGCAGTCAAACATGTCAATACCCCTTTTTACACCCTCCACGATATCCTCAGGGAACCCAAGCCCCATAAGGTATCTTGGCTTGTCATGGGGCAGTATATCTATTATCCCATCTACCATCTCCCACATTAGGCTCTTTGGTTCACCCACGCTCAGGCCGCCTATGGCATATCCATCAAAATCCATATCAACCAGATTCCTTGCAGACCTGGCTCTAAGGTCCCTGTAAAATCCGCCCTGGATTATCCCGAACAGGATCCCATCCCCATTTTTTTTTGCATCCTTGCATCTTTCTGCCCACCTCGCTGTCAACTCAATAGATTTTTCTGTATATTCATATGTTGAGGGGTAGGGAACACACTCATCAAGGCACATCCAAATATCTGAACCTATATTTCTCTGGATATCAATGACCCTCTCTGGTGTCAGAAAGTGTCTAGAACCATCTATGTGGGACTGGAATTCAACGCCATCAGACCTTAACCTCCTCAAGACACCAAGGCTAAAGATCTGATAACCACCGCTGTCTGTAAGTATAGCGCTATCCCAGCTAGAAAATCTGTGTATCCCACCCATCTCTTTTATAAGCCCATCTCCAGGCCTAAGATATAGATGGTAGGCATTGGATAGTATCATCTGAACGCCTATCTCCTTGAGATCCTTGTGGGTTGCAGCCTTTATGGTTCCTTGGGTCCCCACAGGCATAAAAACAGGCGTATCCACTTCACCATGGGGTGTCCTTAACAAACCAAGCCTTGCATTCTTATCTTTTTTTATTATCTCAATAACCTTCATAGATTAGAATCAGGTCTATAGATTATAGGTTATAGACCTTGAAATCCTTATTTAAAATCCAAAGTCAAATAATACATCTAATACGTCCTTTTTCATCTTGTTTGAAATATTTAATAACATTTTTATACCCTATTAGATTATAAGCATTGCATCGCCATAGCTGTAAAACCTGTATCCATTATCTATTGCCTCCTTATAGCATCTTAAGAGGGCATTTTTACCTATCAAGGCTGCCACAAGCATCAAGGGTGTAGACCTTGGCAGATGAAAATTTGTTATAAGGGCATCCACAACCTTGAACCTGTATCCGGGGAAGATGAAAATATCTGTATAACCATGAAGAGGTGCATCTCCATTATTAGAAAAGACTGTTTCTATAGTTCTCACAGAGCTTGTGCCGCACGCAATAACTCTTTTTCCCTGCAACTTTGCATGTTTTATCATATCTTTTATGGATTCAGGGACTGTATAATACTCCCTGTGCATATTATGTTCCTCGATATTCTGAGTCTTCATAAGGAGAAATGTCCCTATTCCTATATGGAGTGTAATCTTAGCTATATGGACACCACTACCCTTTATGGTTTCCATCAGTCCCTCTGTGAAATGTAGTCCTGCTGTAGGTGCTGCAACAGAGCCTGGTTCATCGGCATAGACAGTTTGATACATCTCAAAGTCAAGGTCATTTTTGTCCTTTCTTTTTATATATGGTGGAAGTGGCATCATCCCATATCTTTTTATTATATCCATACTGTCGTGTTTACAGAGAAAATCAACGATCCAGAACGGGTCCTGTTTGTTCCTTTTCAGTTGTGCCTGTGTATCCCCTATATCAACTGTTAGCCATGACACACTACCTCTTATGCCTTTTACAAGACAAGACCATCTATTTTTTTCTATTCGCTCCACAAGGGTAATTTCCAAGCCACCACCGGTATGCTTTTTTGCCTTCAGCCGTGCAGGCAGAACCCTACTTTTGTTTAAGATAAGCAGATCGCCACCGTAGAGATAATCTGTTATATCCCTGAAAAATCTGTGTTCAATGGTGCGTCTTGCCCTGTCATAAACAAGAAGACGAGAGGATGTTCTGTCTTTTTCCGGATATTGGGCGACATAACCCTCTGGTAAAAAATAATCAAAATCCTCAATTTTCATAAGCCGAAACAGATTAATTTTATATCAGATTGTGAAAATATAAGCAAATTAAAAAGATAAGCCTGCAGCAATTCTTCATATCCATATAAAAACTATTTATGCCCTATCTGTTGATAAATTGTTGTGCATTATATACATGGGATGATAAATCCCAAGGGGCAAGGGGGTAAGTGGGTAATAGTTTTAGTTATTAAGGCCTGCTAAATTTTTTTTGCTTTTTTTTTCACCTTAAATTAAAATTTGATAAAAATATGGTTGAGGTTGTCGAAAAGGTTAACAAGGGTTTATGGGATTATCCTAGACAGTGATTTACAATTAGATAATAATAGTTGAATTCTTTGTTTTCATTGATGGGTTTTTTGAATAATATTTCATTAATCATAAATACTATATTTATAGTTGAGGTTTAATCACATATGGAGATATTGGGTGAGATACGAGAGCCGGCTGTTATAGAATCATTATTACCACTTATGGATTTTGTTGGGGGTCAGATAGGAATGATGCAATTAAGGGAAGAGCACAGGAAAAATATCTGCCTTGCTGTTGAAGAGGCGCTTAAGAACATCCTCTATCACGGAAGTTTTACAGGGGATACAGATGTTAAAATAGCCTTCAGACTTGATAATCTGGGGAGATTCCAGATTGTTATATCAGATTATGGCGCACCGTTTAATATGCTTCTCAGTGAGGTTCTCCTTGATGGAGAAACCAATCAAGAGAAAGACGTACCGCCTGTTTCAACAAAGGTTATGAAAAGGGTTATAAAGGATATTGAATATAAGAGGATTGAAAACAAAAACATCCTGACCTTCACCATACCGAGATTATAGCTACTTAACCTCTTTACGCCATAAAAGGGCTCTATAAGGGATTAGCCTCTATTCCCTTTTTTCCTCTTTCAGAAACAGTTCGTGGTATTCTGGTTCGGAGAGATATTTCTTGAGCATCCTGCTTGTGATATTAAATACCTCATCGAGGTCCTCATCTGTCATCCTATTGAGTATTGTCTCCATTAAATGGTCATCTGAAAACTTCTGTAGATAGAATCTGACCGTATCTTCGTTGGTCTTTCTATCAAGGCCATACCCTAAAAGGCCATCAAAGACCTCCACAAACCTGTGAGAATGCTTCATCATTCGTGGTCTTCCCTTCCTTTGTTTGACTATTTTTTGTTTCATCTATCTATTCTACTATAAACTTCTTTAATATCAAGTTAAAGATAATTTCAAGGAGAGTTGATTTTGCCACAAGATGACAATCCTGCAATCTCTTTAGAAACAAAATTTTTGTTTTGTCTTTGAAGCGTTGGGTTATTTAAGTTATTTAGGGTTTTAACTCAGCACCCAAAACTCAACACTATTTTTAAAGGTTGCTCAACCTTCAAGGTATCAATTTTTAAAAGACAAGGTAGTTTTTACATGTTAAAATATATAAATGCTTGATTTAAATTTTGGTTTAGCCTTTTTACTTACTTTATTTGCTGGTTTGTCAGCAGAGATTGGAATGGCTATAATGGTTGTTAGTCTGTGCATACCCTCGTGAGCCCTGTATATGAAAGAGTTGTATTCCCTTCTTAAAAGATGTGAATTATGTCCAAGAAGGTGTCGTGTAGATAGGACAAGGGAACAGCAGGGATATTGCCGAGTTACAGATAAAATTTTCATTTCGTACTACGGAAAACATATAGGTGAAGAGCCACCCATATCAGGCAATAGGGGTTCGGGCAACATATTCTTTTCATCCTGCAACATGCGCTGTGTCTACTGCCAGAATTACCAGATAAGCCACACTTTAGCAGGCATAGAGGTCACAATAGATCGCCTAGCAGAGATATTCCTTGAGCTTGAGATGGAGGGCTGCCACAATATAAACCTTGTAAGCCCTACACCCTATGTCCCCATGATACTACCTGCCATAGAAAAGGCAAGAAAAAAAGGACTCATGGTGCCATTTGTCTATAATACCAATGCCTATGAAAATGTTAAAACCATAGAACGCCTTGATGGTTACATAGAGATATTTCTTCCTGACTTTAAATACTGGAATAATAATATAGCTAAACGTCTCTCTGATGCCCCCGATTATCCTCGTCATGCCGCCTCTGCCATACTGGAGATGAAAAAGCAGGTAGGTGACCTTTTCATTAGAGACGGCATTGCTGAAAGGGGGATGCTCTTGAGGCATCTTGTCCTGCCCAATAACCTTTCAGGCTCAAGACAGATTCTTGAGTGGATCCTGACTAATCTGGGGAACAGAACCTTTTTAAGTCTTATGTCTCAATATTACCCTTTACACAATGCATATCAATATCCTATGATTAACAGAAGGATAAAAGAGAGAGAGTATAATGAATTGATTAATATTCTCATAGAGAATGATTTCGAAAATGTGTTTATCCAGGAGCTTGAAAGCGCATCTACCCTGATACCGAATTTTAGACTCGAAAAACCATTTTGATATTTAAAAAATAATATTAAGGAGGTAGAAGATTATGGAGATCAAGACAATCAATATCAGTGTCCCGCAGGGTTTAAACATAATTATTGGTCAGTCTCACTTTGTCAAGACCGTCGAGGATATGTACGAGATCCTTATTGGTTCATCCCCCCATCTTAAATTCGGGATTGCATTCTCAGAGGCAAGCGGCCCCTGTCTTGTCCGCTTTGAGGGTAATGATGATGAGCTTATGAGGCTTGCAAGGGAGGCATCTTTTTCTCTGTCCTGCGGTCATACCTTTGTTATATTTCTGAGGGATGGTTTTCCCATTAATGTCCTGAATGCATTAAAATCATGCCAGGAGGTCTGCCATATCATATGTGCTACTGCCAATCCTCTTCAGGTAATAGTTGCAGAGACTGAACAGGGAGGTGGTATTATGGGTATTATTGATGGGTCAAGACCAAAAGGTATAGAGGCTGATGAGGATAAAAAGGCAAGGAGGGAATTATTGAGAAGTTTTAAATATAAACTTTAGGGTTATCTTGAATTGTTTACTATAGTGAATTTTTTAATATTATATAACTAATCAAAATAATATAAATTGTAAATTATTGGTTTATTATAATAAAAAATTTAGGGCACTTTTTTTGCAAAAATTCCCTTGACTTTTTAACAAATATTATAAATAATTCGTAACCTATTTTAATAAAAAGGAGTATACTATGGCAAAATACAAGATGGTCTGCCCTATAACAGGTGGTATGTGTGTAGATTGTGCTATATACAGGGGCAGACATTATTATCTTTGCTTTTCAAAGGATTACCATGGGACACTTATGGATCCTAATCAGATTGAAACACTGAAACATAAAGGTGGCACAACCAGGGACGAGAAATTCGGTATGCCCGATGAGATTCCAATAAGTGCCGGATGTATTAAAGATGTAGAAGAATTAATAGAAAGGAGAGGGTTATGATACACGATTTTAATTATCTCAAACCAGGCTCGGTTAAAGAGGCATTTGAAATGTATGCCGAGCACGATGATTGTAAGGTAATATGCGGTGGACAGTCTCTTTTGATTGTTATGAGACAGGGGATGGTGGCGCCAGAGTATCTCCTCGATATAAAAGGGTTAGACGAGCTGAGATACATAAAGTTTGATGAAAAGGATGGCTTAAGGATAGGTGCAACAACAATACATAGGGAGATCGAGAGGTCTCAGGTTATCAAAGATAGGTATCCTGTCCTTGCATCGATGGAGACAAAACTTGCATCCATTCAGACCAGAAACTGGGGGACAATCGGTGGAAACCTTGCCCATGCTGACCCCGCAGGTGACCCTGCACCTGTTCTTATTGCATTAAATGCCAGCATAAAGGTGGGTGGCAAGAATGGTGAAAGGACAATGGCGCTTGAAGATTTTTTCTTAGACTATTTTGAAACAGCACTGGAGCAAGGCGAACTGGTGCTTGAGGTCCATGTCCCTATTCCCCAGCCAAAGACAGCAACGGTTTATCAGAAATTTAATCTCCTGGACAGTGATATGGGGATCGTTGCTGCCGCAGCATCCATTACCCTCAATGGCGATGATACATGTAAGGATGCACGGATTGTGCTTGGCAATGCTGGCCCTACACCAAAAAGGGTTAAGAATGCAGAACAATTGTTAGTTGGGAAAAAGTTTGATGAGAATCTCTTCGCTGAGGCTGGTAAGATTTCATATGAGGAGTCAGAGCCTGTGGCGGATATACATGCGTCAGAAGAACAGAGGCGTCATATCCTCGGTGTCCTGACAAAGAGAATGGTTAAGAAGGCCTGGGAACAAGCCAGGACAGCAGCCTAAAGAAGGAGGATGGCATACATGGAAAAGAGAGCTTTGAAATTATCCGTAAATGGTCAGGGATATGAGGTTTTTATTAATCCCAAGGCACTTCTTGTTGAGGTTATAAGGGATCATCTTGGCTTTACAGGGACAAAAAGGGGTTGTGAGACAGTCTCCTGTGGTGCATGCACTGTCCTGGTTAACGGCGCGTCAGTGAAATCATGCTCAATCCTTGCTGTTCAGGTAGAGGGTATGGAGGTAACTACTGTTGAGGGCCTTGAGAAGGATGGGGAGCTGAGTCCTATCCAGAAGGCATTTCTGGATAATGGTTCTTATCAGTGTGGCTTCTGCACCCCTGGAATGCTCATGTCTGCTACAGCATTTCTCAAAGAGAATGAGGGCAGAGAGGTCACTGAACACGAGATACGTGAGGGTATAGAAGGAAATATCTGCCGTTGCACAGGCTACAACAGTATCGTGAGGGCAATAGACGCAGTGGCAAAAGGGACATATAAGGAGGAGTAATATGAGCACAGAGATAAAAGAGTTAAGATATTCAACCTTTAAGACCAATATTAAATACTCTGTTATAAATACAAAGGTTCATAATGTAGACGGTATTGCAAAGGTGACTGGCAGGGCGCAGTATACATTTGATATAAAACTGCCTGGTATGCTTTATGGCAAGATATTAAGAAGCCCTCATCCCCATGCCAGGATAATCAATATTGATACGAGTAGGGCAATGGAGTTTCCTGGTGTGAAGGCTATAGTCACCGGTAAAGATACCCTTGGCATTAAACAGGGCATCTGGAGAAGATACGAGGAGCTTTGCGATGAACAGATTCTTCCCCTGGAAAAGGTGAGATATATTGGTGAGCCTGTGGCGGTAGTGGCAGCAGTGGATGAAGAGACCGCCGAGGCAGCGCTTGATCTGATAGACGTGGAATATGAGGTCCTTCCGGCGGTTTATGAGCCCCTTGATGCCATTAAGAAGGATGCCCCGGTTATCCATGAAGGCGTTGAAAGAAATGTCAATGTAACAAGACATATAGAGTGGGGCGATGTGGATGATGCATTTGCCGAGGCAGAGAAAAATGGAGGCTACATAAGAGAGGACTGGTTCCGCTGCTCAGGCCAGCATCATATGTGTATGGAGACAAGAGCTGCGGTTTCAAACTATACACCCGAAGGAAAACTCACTGTGTGGGCATCAACGCAGTCCGCATATTATACACAGGCGCTTCTTGCGGGTGTCCTCGGTATGAGGGAGGGTGATGTAAGGGTTATTGCAACATATGTAGGCGGTGGCTTTGGCGGCAAATTCGAGCTCGATGCCGCTATGTTCTGCAGTGCAGTGCTTTCAAAGAAACTCTGTAAACCTGTCAAGATAGTATTCACCCGTGAAGAGGATTTTATAGCATCCAAGAGAAGAACCCCCATGTATTATTATGTAAGAACTGCTATGTCAAGAGATGGTATGCTGCTGGCAAGGGAATCCCGTATGTTTAGTAATGGCGGTGCATATACAGGTATGGGTGCCACAGCATTATATCTATCAGGATTCTTCCATTCATTCCCCTATAAATGGAAGGCATACCGCTATGATGGATATAGGGTATATACAAACACAATGCCTTCTACCTCTATGCGTGGATTCGGTGCCCCCCAGGCTATGTTCTGTTCAGAACAGCAGATAGAGTGGATGTGTGCTGATCTAGGGCTTGACCCATATGAGGTAAGGAGAAAGAATGCCCATACAGAGTGTTACGAGGTGCCAGGCCAGGCATTTATTCAGAGCTGTGGTATGACAGAGTGTATAGATAAGATAGAGGAATGGGTTAAGTCAAAGGGTGATCTTGGTCCAAACAGGGCAATAGGTATATCCTCATGCGGATTTATGTCAGGGGGGATATTTAATTGGTTTGACTCACCATACTCATTCTCATCGGCAGTGGTAACAATCAACAATGACGGCACAGTTGAGCTTCATGTGGGATGTCAGGATATAGGACAGGGCTCAAACACTACAATGGCAATAATTGCCGCAGAGACACTTGGTGTCAAGATAGAGGATGTTAAGGTTCACTCCGGTGATACAGATCACTGCCCTGCAGACCTAGGCGCCTGGGGATCACGTCAGACCCTTATGGCAGGCAATGCTGTTAAGATGGCATGTGAGGATGCAAAGAGGCAGCTTCTTGAATTTGCATATGCAGAGATGGGTCTAAATATTGTCTATGATTTAGACATTAAAGACAGATGGGTTCATGTGATTGCACGCCCCGAGAGGGGTATGAAGTATGAGGATCTTGTTAGAAAGGCAATAAGGGCAAAGGATGGTCAGAGGATTATTGGCCGTGGCTATTATACACCTCACAGAAAGGGTATGATATCCCCTGCATATAGTTACATGATGCAGGCAGTGGACGCAGAGGTTGATCCTGAGACAGGTAAGATTAAGATCCACGAGATTATGACAGCCCATGACTGCGGACAGCCCATCAATCCCCTAGGGCTTGTTGGGCAGCTTGAGGGTGCCGCATCCATGGCTCTCGGTTATGCATATCTTGAAGACCTACCTATGGATGAAGGAAAACTCCTCAACCCGAACCTTGTGGACTATAAGGTAATTAAGGCACCTGAGATGCCAAAAACAGGCATGATAGATATAGAGACCTATGAGGCAGAAGGACCGTATGGGGCAAAAGAGGCAGGCGAAGGTCTTACCAATCCGACAGCAGCGGCCCTTGGAAATGCCATATTCCATGCCATGGGTATACAGTTGAAGGAGCTTCCCCTTACACCAGAGAGGATATTGAAGGCACTGAAAGAGAAAAAAGAAAAGGAAGCAAACAAATAAGGAGAACACAAAAAGGAGGTAGACCGTGAACTATAAATGTCCTGCATGTAAAAAAGAATGGCCAACGAGCAGACAGGTGGCACGCCATATATTTGGAACAGGCGACAAGGCACACAGAGCCTGGATAGAATCACAGGGTTATTCATATATAGACCTACTTCTAGAACAGGTTTCAGAACCAGGTAACAAGAGCTACGAGATACTCTCAGACCTTATTGAGAAGGCACAGGATAAACTATAAAATAAGGGTCATCGATCAGGGATTGGGGTTAATGCCTGCCAATCCCTGATTTTGGATCATGGTAAGGAAAAAAATTATTTTTAGGAGGATTTTATGATTATAGAAGGCGGTTTTACACTGAATGCACCGATTGATAAGCTATTTGATTTCCTGCTGAAACCGGATACAATAATGACATGTCTGCCTGGCGCTGAGTCTGTCAGACTCATTGATGATACAACATACGAGTGTGTTGTTAAGCAGAAGGTTGGTCCTATATCAGCAAAGCTAAAATTCGTAAACAAGCTCACAAAGGTTGAAAGACCCCATCACATAGAGATAGAGGGTGAGGGTGAGGATGTAACAAAACTCGGTCACTTCAAGCAAAAGAGTATAGTTGATCTGAAGGAAACACCCGATGGCGTTGAGGTTACATATAAGACAGATGTAAGCATAGTTGGGAAGCTTGCCATGTTCGGTGACAGGATAATGAGGGCAAAGGCAAAAGATAC
>JAGPMK010000040.1 GCA_018052995.1 Syntrophorhabdales bacterium
GCTGCCTCCTGAAACAACATACCGAACTTCTTTCTTACCTCATTTAGGTCCCTTTCCTTAAGCCTTGTTATATCTGAGCCATCTATCCATATCTCTCCCTCGTCAGGCTTTAGAAGGCCTATCAGGTGTTTCATGAGAACGCTTTTGCCACCTCCGCTTTTACCTATAATAACTGTAATCTCCCCATGTTTTATATCAAGATTTATGCCCTCAAGGACTTTCTGGGTTCCAAAAGCTTTATGGAGGTTATTTATCCTTATTACAATCCCGTTATCTGTCATTTAGAACATCAAAGAGGTAAGGACATAATCTGCAATTAGTATAGAAACACTTGCTATAACAACAGATTCTGTTGTTGACCTTCCTACCCCTTCTGCGCCTCCCTTTGTGTAAAAACCTTTATAACAGGCTACAACACTTAAAATAACCCCGAAACAGGCTGCCTTTGCAAGCCCATTATATATATCCTCGAAATCAAGATATTTGATCATCTTGTTTATAAACGCACCCTCATTTATACCAAGGAGCTTTACGCCTACAAGCCAACCGCCTACTATACCCACAAAGTCTGATATAATTGTTAAAATGGGAAGCATAAAAAAGGATGCGATAACCCTTGGGGTGACGAGATATTTTATTGGATTTAATGCCATAACAATCAAGGCATCGATCTGCTCTGTGACCCTCATAGTCCCAAGTTCTGCTGCCATGGCTGAGCCTGCCCTCCCTGTAACCATTAGGCTTGTCAGCACAGGGCCAAGCTCCCTTGTCATGCTTAATGCCACTGTTGTTCCTACAAGACCCTCTGCGCTAAATTTTCTGAAGCCATAATATGATTGCAGCGCAAGAACCATACCTGTAAAGGTCCCTGTAATAATCACAACACCTGCTGATTTAACGCCAATAAACTCCATCTGTTTAAAGATATAATTTAATTTTAAAGGCCTTCTAAAAAGGAGAAGGATACTATTTAAGAACATAAACCCCATACCGCCTAATTCTCTCAGGATAGAGATAACGCCCTCTGATAACCTGCCTATAAGACTAATAAACATAAGCCCTCTGTACCTTTCTTGATATCCTGCATAAGACCTCATATGGTATGGTCCCCTCCAGTTTTGCTATATCATCCGCTGTTATGCAATGCTCTCCCACAACCCCTATAAATACCACCTCATCACCTTTTACGAGGTCATCATGCCCCGTTATGTCAACAAGTGTCCAGTCCATACAAACTCTACCTACAATACTGCATTTTTTTCCCTTTATCAAGACAAATCCCCTGTTCGATAATGCCCTTGGATAGCCATCTGAGTAGCCAAGGGGTACATAGGCTATCCTGGTTTTTCTCTCTGTTCTAAACACTCTTCCATAGCTTAATGAACATCCCTCAGGAAACGTGCGAATAAGCGCTATCCTTGATGATAGCCTCATAACCTGTTTTAGAGTAATCTTATCTTTTAGGGATGAATCAGGATATGAACCATAAAGACCTATCCCTGATCTCACCATGTTGAAGCAGGCCTCTGGATAGACTAAAACAGCACCGGTATTAGCCATGTGGACATAGGGTGGGGTTATATTATGGGAGCTAAAGGCATTAAGGATATATTTAAACCTCTCAATCTGTTCCAGACCATAACCATCCCTGACCTCTGATGATGCAAAATGGCTCATTAGCCCCTCTACATAGATATTCTTTGTTCTTTTGAGGGTGCTGATGACCTCAGGTATTTCATCCTGGCTGAAACCAAGCCTGCCCATGCCTGTATCAAATTTTATATGGACATTTAGAGGGGAATCAAAGTCTATGCTCTCTTTTGCAAGTCTCTTTAAGATATCCATGTCATATACCACAGGGGTAAGCCTATGATGGATAAAAGATATGGTGCTGTCCCATGGCAGTATCCCGCTCATAACCAGTAAAGGAGAGTTAATCCCCTCCTTTCTTAATCCAAGTGCCTCATTTAATGATGCCACCCCAAAGTATCCAGCACCAACAAATTCAAGCCTTTTAGTCACCTGAATAGCACCATGTCCATAGGCATCTGCCTTAACAACGCAGAGTATCTTTACATCTTCAGGGAGGAGAGATTTTATAGTCCTGTAATTTTCCTCCAAGAAACGAAGATTTATAGACACAGTTGCCCTTGGGATACTATCTGTTACCTTCATTGATTGTTCAGATCCATGAATACCTTCTCAAATGCCTCTACTGTTGCTGCGAGTTCATTCTCTCTATGTTCAGAACTCAAAAAAGCCGCCTCAAAAGGGCTTGGTGCAAGGTATATGCCCTCTTGGAGCATGGATTTAAAAAATCTCTCGTATAATACCCTATTAGAATCCATGGCAGATAAATAATCCCGGACATCCCTATCTGTAAAAAAACCTGTCCACATACCTACTAATGAATTGATTCGATATGGTATACCATATCTGTCTGCTATTTCCATAATGGCATCCTCAAGCCCTTTCCCATATGTCCCCATCTTTTGATATATCTCTTTGTTATTCTTAAGATAATCAAGAACATATATTCCTGCACGAACAGCTATAGGATTGCCTGAAAGCGTGCCTGCCTGGTATACCTCTCCCTCGGGGGCTAATGCACCCATCACATCAGCCCTGCCACCTATGGCACCTATTGGAAATCCACCGCCTATAATTTTTCCAAGGCATGTAATATCAGGTCTAATATCATATAAATGCTGTGCGCCCCCATAGGTAACCCTAAAGCCTGTTATAACCTCATCAAATATAAGAAGAATACCATTATCTCTGCATATTGTTTCAATATCGTGGAGAAAACCTTTATCCGGGGGTATTACGCCCATATTTCCCATTACAGGCTCCATAATTATACATGCTATATCCGTATCTTTTTTTACAATGTCCTCAACAGAATCAATATTATTAAAGTCAGCTACATGGGTATGTCCTGCAAGCTCAGCCGGTATACCTTTACTATCTGGTATACCAAATGTTGCCATCCCTGAACCTGCTTTTACAAGGAGTGAGTCCACATGACCATGATAACATCCCCTGAATTTTATAATATTCTGCCTGCCTGTCCAGCCCCTTGCAAGCCTTATGGCGCTCATGGTAGCCTCTGTGCCAGAGTTTGTAAGTCGAACCATATCTATTAAGGGAAAGGCCTCAATGATTCTTTCAGCAAGCCCTATCTCGTATCTATGGCATGCACCAAAACTTGTTCCACATAATAACGCCTCCTTAACCTCATCTATTATCCCATCGTTGGCATGACCGAGGATAATAGCCCCCCAAGACATTACATAGTCAAGATACCTGTTGCCATCCTCATCATACAGATAGGCACCCTTGCCTCTTTTTACATAAAATGGTGTATCATTGACAGATTTAAAGGCCCTGACAGGGCTATTTACCCCTCCAGGCATTATTTTTCTTGCTCTTTCAAAGAGACTGGTAGATATATCCCTATTCATCTACCACCTTTATAGATGTCTTCTTAAACTCCCTTTTACTGAAAAGTATCTTGAAATCATTAACCCCTATTTTTTGCGATATGCGGTAGACAATCTCTATACAATCTTCCCTGCTTTTTCCATGGATCATTGTATAGAGATTATATTCCCAGAAGCCCCCTGTGTCCCTTTCGTAGCAGTGACTTACCTCTGGAAATGTTGCCATGATATCCCCTGATTTTCTTACATCATCCTTTTTTATCCTCCAGACAACCATTGCATTGTGGGTATACGAAACCCTCCTGTGGTAGAGAACAGCAGCTATCCTCCTTATTGTCCCCTCTTTTATCATCTTTTTAAGCCTTTCCACAATCTCATCACCATCTATTGCGCATCTGGTACCGATTTCCCTGTAAGGCTCCAGAACCAGTGGAAAATCATCAGGTATATTCCTTAAAAATAATCTATCCGCCTCTTTATTCATGGTCACTATTTTACATACATGGCATATCTTTTTCAAATAAAAACCATCTCTTTGATTTTAAAAAAAATGCTTTACATTAAGCCAATATCCATGTAAATTCATAGTCTTAAAATAACAAAAGCGTATTGCAGGAGTTAGACATGGTAAAACCCTCATCAAGACTGGAAAAAATACCGCCATATCTGTTCGCAAGGATTGACAAGAAAAAGGAAGAGGCAAGAAAAAAGGGCATAGACCTAATTGATTTCAGTATAGGCGACCCTGATATACCAACCCCAGCAAATATTACAGAGAAGATGAAGGAGGCAGTAGACAACTCAAGAAACCATAGGTATCCAAGCTATGAGGGTATGCATGCCTTCAGAAAGGCAGTAGCTGACTGGTATAAAAAGCGATTCTCTGTAAGGCTGAATCCTGATAATGAGGTTGTAACGCTTATTGGTTCAAAAGAGGGAATAGCCCATATGCCCTGGGCGTATGTTGACACAGGGGATATCGTCCTTGTTCCATCTCCAGGCTATCCTGTCTATAAAATATCTACACTCCTTGCAGGGGGAACCCCGTACATAATGCCGCTCAAAGAGGAGAACAACTTTCTTCCAGACCTTGATAGGATTCCTAAGGATGTCCTTAAAAGGGCAAAGATTATCTTTATTAATTATCCTAATAACCCGACTGGTGCCCAGGGAGACGATGATCTCTTTAAAAAGGTCATCCACATAGCAAAAGAATTCGATATCCTCGTATGTCATGATGCAGCATATAGCGAGATAGCATATGAAGGGTATAAACCTAAAAGTTTTCTTGAATTTGACCCTGAAAAGAGATACTCCGTAGAGTTCCACTCACTGTCAAAGACATACTGTATGACAGGGTGGAGGATTGGCTTTGCAGTAGGCAACAGCGATGCCATATACAATCTCGGAAAACTAAAAACAAATATAGATTCAGGTGTATTTCAGGCTATCCAGCAGGCAGGGATTGAGGCACTTACAGGGGATCAGACAAGTCTGAAGGAGCTTAAAAAGAGATTCCAGAAAAGACGTGACATGGTCATAGATGGTCTTACATCCCTGGGCATAAAGGTCAGAAAGCCTCTTGCAACCTTTTATATATGGGCAAGGGTGCCTAAAAAATACAAATCAGAGGACTTCTGCGAAAGACTCATTGAAAAAACAGGCATAGTTGTAACACCTGGAAATGGCTTTGGGGATGAAGGAGAGGGATACTTCAGGATATCGCTCACGATAAGTGAGAAAAAGATAAAAGAGGCAATGAAAAGACTTGCATCATTTAAGTATTAAACCCATTTAAGCATCTGTTTTGTCAATCTCGTTTATAGTATTTATTGGTTTATAGGACATATGGCGTTTATCCATAACCTATCTATCAATACCTATTACCCTTATGGCATTCTTATATAAAATCTTCTCCTTTATCGTATCTGATAAAGGAAGGGCAAGAACCTTATCTATCAGGGGTTTTATGTGTGGGACACCAGGCCAGTCACTACCAAATATAAATCTATCCTGATAGATATCTATATGAGGAAAATATTCAGGGATATGTCGTGTAGGTATGCCTGCTATCCCTACATAGATATTCTTGTGACGGGTTATAAGCCATGAAACCATATTATACCAGAAGGGTCTCCCCCCGTGCTCGAGGATGATCTTCAATTCCGGAAAGGCATCTGCAACCTCATCAAGTAATAGAGGGTCGGCATACTTTACAAGGGAACCCTTGAATATGGAGGTCCCTGTATGAAACATTACAGGAAGGTTTTTAGACTCTAAATACCCATAAAATGGATAAAACCTCTCCTCGTTTGGATAAAAATGGGCGTAGCTCGGGAGCATCTTAAAGCCCTTAACCCCTAAAACCTCAAAGGCAAACCTTGCCTGTTCAAGGATATCAGGACCTTCGTAGAGGCATATAGAGCCAAAGGGTATTAGATCTGGATGTCCTTTACAGAAATCTGTAACATATTCATTGGTTACAACACCTGTTGCCCGAGGCGCATATTCAGCAAGGATAACACCTTTTTTTATACCCTGACTGTTAAGGTATGCAAGGATTCTGTCCGGGTCTGTCTGCTGCGAAAAGTTTTCATGAAAATATGGGTTATTTTTTTTGAAAAATTCTACAACCCAGGGGGTCCAGTTCCTATTTGTCCCCACATGGATGTGCATATCCATTACATACATCTCTGTCTCATCCTTTAATAATTAGGTTAATATGAAGCCTACATATTCATCAAATCCTATCAAGACAATCACCTTATGTCAACCGCCATGTCTATCCTGTTAATTATATTCATCTTTCTAATGCCAATACCCCTTATATATCCTCTCAGGTCAAGGACAATAACTGTTTTATTATCTGTGCTGCCGTATTTGGTTGCCGTAGATATAATTGTCTCTGCTGCCTTCTGCGCATCATTGCACTTTCTTGCAATCTCAATTACCTCTTTTTCATCCAGGACATCCCATATACCATCACAGGCAACTACAACATAGTCATTCTCTCTGCCAAGAAAACCCTCCACTATAAATGGCTCTGCTATTACATAAGGTTTGAGATGGGTATCTCCTAAGGCACGGCTCATAGCCAGTTCACCCTGCACCCTGTAGACACCAAATCTTATTACAAAACCCCCAGCCGCCTCTATCCTTTTTCTCTCTTTAGGGATATCAGGTTTATGGTCTTCAGTGAGAAGCTCAGCGCTACCTTCAATACCTATTGCAATCCTTGAATCACCAACATTTACAGAAAAGAATCTATCATGGATAATATAAAAATTGGCAAGGGTTGTCCCGCATGCAAGCCCTTTTTTTACAATACATTCATCTGTCTTTATGCATGTCTCCCTCAGGATCTCACATATCTGCCTCTGTTCATACGGCTCTTTAAGGGTCTCTTCTGACCAGAGATGGAGAAAGCACGGCGTCACCATCTCCGCTGCAATGGCTGCCGCCCTAACCCCTCCATGACCATCATAGACCTCAGCACTAAAAAAGCCTTTCTCAGGTATAATGTATATGGCATGCTCATCCTCCATTCTATCTCTTATACCTATATCCTTGTTTATACCATAAGGGATATCCATGACTTATCTATTTTATCATAATCGATAAGATGTTTATTGTGAAAAAAAATCAAAATGAATATAATAATGCCTGTTATAGGGAATAAGATTCCACCCTGTTTATGGGAATATGGTATATATAGATATTATTAAATAAGGCGAGGCGATTTAAAATAAGCATAAGAGGAGGCAGAAACAATGTATAAGTATAAGCTTGTTCTCTTAAGGCATGGAGAAAGCACATGGAATAAAGAAAACAGATTCACAGGATGGACAGATGTGGATCTATCCGAAAAAGGTATAGAAGAGGCAAAGACAGCAGGTCAGATGCTAAGAAAAGAAGGTTATGTCTTTGACATTGCCTTTACGTCGTATCTTAAAAGGGCTATAAGAACACTTTGGATTGTCCTTGATGAGATGGACCTTATGTGGATACCTGAATACAAATCATGGAGATTAAACGAGAGGCATTATGGTGCATTACAGGGATTAAATAAGGCTGAGATGGCGGAAAAATTTGGCAATGACCTTGTGCATCAATGGAGAAGAAGCTATGATGTCCCGCCACCAAAACTTGAGAAATCAGACCCAAGATATACAGGCAATGACCCAAGATATAAAGACCTTGATGAAAAGGACATCCCCTTGAGTGAATGCCTTAAGGATACAGTCATCAGGTTTATGCCATACTGGCAGGAGGTCATATCCCCTGCAATACTAGAGGGAAAAAAAATAATAATTGTTGCCCATGGAAACAGCCTGAGGGCGCTGGTTAAACACCTGGATAATATATCAGATGAGGAGATACCGGGCCTAAATATACCAACAGGGATACCCCTTGTATATCACCTTGACAACAACCTAATGCCTATTGAAAGGTTTTACCTAGGTGACAAAGAGGAGATTGAAAAGGCAATCCAAAAGGTGGCCAACCAGACAAAAAAGAAATAAAAGCAGCAGGATATTTTTCTGAAAACATAACCTGGATGTTCTGTGGGTGATAAAAAAGGCCTAAGGTCTATTGAATGGCTCTATTCTGATATTACCTGGGCTGTGAAGGTATAGATCTCTGTCTTTTTATCCATCCATGCATTTCTGTATAGGCCTGCCTTTATGCATGTCTGTCTAAGAAATTCCTCTCTATCCCAGTTATATTCAGTAGCAACCTGGGGCAGAAGTAGTCCTGAATTATCACCTTTTTTAATATAGATGCCATGCCTACCTACCTCTATCTCCTCGAGCCTGTTAATACGCCTCAGCGGTGTAAGGACTGATATCTCTATCTTTATATCCCTGAGCTCTCCCTTGTGGACAGGAATAAACCTCATATCCTTTGATGCTGCTGCCACTGTCATATCCACCACAGCCTTATACAAAGGCAACAAGGGTTGTATGTAGCCGATGCATCCCCTCAGCTCCCCCCTTTTTTTAAGGGTGACAAAGGCACCCCTCTTTTCAAGAAGTTCCTTATCCCTCACATCAAATCTCGGGATACTCTCTCTGGTTACATACTCCTCAAGGGTCTTTCTTGCAATCCCTAAAAGCACCTCCTGTGACTTTTTATTTAAAATCCTCTCGCCATCGTTATAAAAAAACGCAAATGAACTATATCCCACCACCTTTTGTTTATCCCCCTTAACATCACCGGAGTTTGCATATTTGAGCAAGACTGCCTTTCCATTCATGTGTCTTGCAATCATTGTAAGGAGAACGACACCATGACCACCGCAGAGCTCACATCTTTCTGCATCCATGTCCTCTATAAGCCTCTCTACATCCATATTCTCTATATGCTTCAATGTTACATCATCTATAGAACGGGCAGTATTATAATCGTGATAATGGGACATATCTGAGGAAACCACTATGAGGATATCCTTTGGATTCCTCTTTAGAAGATTAACTATTCCATTCACATACAAGGCATATTCATCCCTGGCTATACCCCCTGTGATGAGGGGAACAATCCTGAAATCCCCAAGCACCTTTTGAAGAAAAGGTATCTGAACCTCAAGGGAATGCTCCTTTACAAAGGGTGCTGTATAGGTCTTGATCTGTGGACATTCTTTTAATAAGGCACGGACACATTCCTCATCAATACGGACATCCCCTAGGGGGGTCCTCCACTGTCCTTTGGGATATATGGAGATACCCCTGAAGGGAACCTGATGGCTTGTCCCTATAATGATCACGGTTTTGTATGATCTACCCTTAAGCTGGCTGAATCCATATGCCGCCACACCACCAGAATATTCATATCCTGCGTGGGGTGATACAAGACCAAATATGTGTCCTTTTATCCTGTCCTGTCTTTTCTCTGCATCCATCAGATAGCCATCAATCTGCCTGCTCAAGGTATTCTTATCAGAAGGGTAAAACATCCCTGCAAAGACTGGCTCCCTGAACCACTGTCCAGAATCCTGGGCTACCGCGTTTGTATTTAGTAGAAGGATAATTAAAAAGGATGCTATTATTATCAAGGATATAAAAGATTTTTTTCTTTTAAATTCATAATATTGTAAATCAAAATTAATGTAATTGTTTAAGTATTCCATATACCATCTATCCTTTCCCCGCAATAGCTGCATCTTCTATTTTTAATATGCATATCCACAATATTGTATCCTACCCGCTTAACCACTGCCCTCTTGCATCCTGGACAATAGGTGTTTTCTCCAGGATTACCTGGAACATTGCCTATGTAAATATATCGGAGCCCTACCCTCTGTGCTATCTCCCTTGCCTTCTCAAGGGTGCTAACTGGTGTCGGGCCGATGTTTCTCATTCTATACATGGGAAAAAACCGTGAAAAGTGGATAGGGACCTCGCTGCCCAATTCCTTTTTAATCCAGTCGCACATCCTCTCTATCATCTGGTCATCGTCATTATGTCCACCTATCACAAGATTTGTTACCTCCACCCATACCCCTGAACGTTTCAATGTCTTTAAGGTTTCAAGTACAGGCGGCAGGTCTGCTTCACAATATTTTTTGTAGAATGAGGGATTAAAACCCTTTAGATCAATATTTACTGCATCAAGGTATCTACACAGCTCCTTAAGGGGCTCCTGATTTATGTAGCCATTAGAATGTTCAATATTTAATAGTCCTTTTTTACGGGCAATCCTTGCAGTCTCAATCATGTATTCAAAAAAATTTGTAGGCTCTGTGTAGGTATAGGCAATACTTTTGCATCCATTTTTTAACGCAAGGTCTACTACCTTATCAGGGGGGAGATTTTCATTCATCGTATCCTCGGGGGAAACCTGGGAAATCTGCCAGTTCTGACAGTATCTACACCTTAGATTACATCCTGCGCTGGCTATGGAAAAACTCAGTGTCTTTGGCAGGACATTAAAAAAAGGCTTTTTTTCAATAGGGTCTATATGCACTGCACATGGTTGGGCATAACCAAGGGAATAGAGCCTACCTTTTATATTCCTTCTTGCCCGACAGAAACCCGTTTCACCCTCTGCAATAATACATCCCCTTGGGCACAGATGACAGATTACTGTCCTTGTCTTTTCATCATATATCTTGTAATATAGTGCCTCTTTAGCTCCACTATCCTGCCTTGAGAATACCTCGTCTGTCCTAAACTGTAAGGCAACAGGGGTTAGAAGGGCAATCTTTAAAAACTCTCTCCTGCTGAAATCATTCAGTCCCATCATATCTCTATGATAATAGCACTTTATTTTTACAAGTCAACAGAAGTGCAAGGCTTCCTATCTTTATAAAGGCAAGAACAATACACCCCTCAAGGATACCGATGACAGAGAGCAATAGGCCCCCTAAAACCCCTCCTACAAAACCACCGATCAGGTCAACGCCGTATAAAAGCCCTACTGTCCTGCCTATATCCCCCTTTCCATGGACTGCCCTGAAGATCCTACTGCCCAACGGAAACTCAGCGCCTGTGAATATGCCAGAGATAAAAAGTAACATAAAGAATAATGCCCGGACTAAAAAAACATGAGACTGTATATAGGGGCAAAGATATTTTAATACAAAGAAAACAGTAACAATCAGTGTTACTATGGCAAAATCTATGACTTGAAGCATCTTCGTTTCATTAAATCGACTGGCATACTGAGTAGATACAGCAATACCCCCCAAGGCTAAACCAAAGAGAAAAACCGTAACGAGGACGCCTACCTCGAAAAAGACATACCCATAGAATATCTGAAAACTAAGAATAAGGATAATCTCAATAACCATAGACGTAAAGCCTGTAGAGCCTATGGTATAAACAATTGGCGTAGCTTTTTTTCTCATAGTTAATACAACAAAAACCAAAAAGAAAAAAAAAGAAAGAAACATCACCCTGAACAGGGTCATCCCTTTTATGGCATAGAGAAAGCCTTTTAGATAGGGGGAATAGATCGTATTATCATAGGCAATAGTGTAAAAAAAGGCAAAAGGGGAAAGATCCCTGTTTACCTCAATAGATACCCCTCTAAGGTTAGACAGATACCACCCCTTTTTTCTGATATCAAGCCTGCTGTTTAGATGCGTAATATTTATAAGCCTTGTATCAATCGCTGCCTTCTTGAATCTCTCTGATATTACGGATGCATTGTTATTCTGAAGATTCATGTTGTTGGAAAATATGAAGATATTGAAATCTCCTGGGATAATAAAATCATAGTCAAAAACAGTCTTGGCAGTATTTAATATGCATGCATGGATATTTTTTAATTCTTTGCTGTAGTATGTAATCGTGGCAGGCAGGGTAAAAGAGAGCAGACCATCAGGCTTTAATGCCCTTTTAATAAGCTGAAAAAACTCTTCTGTAAAAAAACGGTTTGTCTGCAAGGTAGAAGGCAATGGCACACCAAGAAAGATCACGTCATATCTTGTAGGTGGATTTTTGACAAACAACCTCCCATCGATAAAATGGAGATTGACAAGGGGGCTTTTTAATTCCCTTTCTGTTATGGATGTGGAAAAACTCTGGATAGTTTTTAAAAAAAGAGGGTCTGACTCAATATAGTCTATACTTTTTACTGACCTATATTTAAGTATCTCATGGATTACGCCACCTGCGCCACCGCTTAAAACAAGGACATGTTCAGGCCTATTATGGGATAGCATTGTTATATGGACAAAATCCTCAACATAGCCAATATCAGGGTTTGGTGTGGTTATTACTGGGACACTATTTGCAAAAAAGGTAAACTGTTCATTATCCTTAGCCACTACAATATTCTGATACAGAGAGTTTTTATAATGAACTATATCTCTTCCCATCCACTGCTTTCTTACTGAGCTATCATGTAAATAATCTGTTACACCCCCTACAATCATTGTTAAGGACAGAAAAAAAATTATTATACCCCCTATGTAAAGACCTGCTTTTTTTCCATCGTAACATGAAAAAACAAACAATATACATGTAAGGGCATTAATAAGACTCAAGGCAACAGCAGTATTAAAGGAATTAAAAAACTTTATCAAAAAATAGTTTAATAGTAACCCCCCTATTATTGTCCCCAGCATCTCATAAAAATATACCTTCCCTATCGATAGGCTATGATCCTCTGTTAATTCATCATAATAAGAGCATAGAAGGGTAAAAAGCATCCCGTGGAGAAAACTAATAGGGAATAAGATAAAAAATGATGCGAGGAATATGGAGAGTATACCAGTCCCTATTTCAGGTGGTATACCTGCAATAATCTTATATATCCTTGTCGCATAGATAGCGGCAGGTAAAAGACATGAAAAGGTAAGTGTAGAAAAAACAAGGGTTTTTACTGCTACCCTACCGACCACACGTCTCTTACCTGCAAGGTATGCGCCCCCTGCCTCCCACAGGACCCATGAGCCTATTATAACGCCTATGGAAAGCTCATTGCCGGAAAAAAGGATCAACATCTCTCTCAGTAGGATTATCTGTGCAAAGATACCTCCAAGACCTGTTATGATTATGAAGATAATAAAATTGATCAGTCTTTCTGTTTTCAAGGGCTGAGATCTTCTTCTGCCGGCTTCTTAAAGTCCTCGTTGGGATATAAAGGCAGTGCCTTTGACATAAAATCTATCCATATAGGTAATGCTGCGGTAGAACCTGATTCGCGTCCCCCCAGATTATCACCCCTGTCATATCCAACCCATACAAGACATAAAAGATTTGGCGAAAAGCCAACAAACCAGGCATCTTTGAAGTCATTGGTTGTTCCGGTTTTTCCAGCAAGGTAGTATGGCAATTTTGAGGCCGCCCTTGCTGTCCCGTTTTTTATAACCCCTTTCATAATATCTACAAGCATATACGAATGTTCATCAGATACAACCCTTTTCTCCTGGGGCTCATGTTCATAGATCAGTTCCCCTTCTGTCGTTGCAATCTTCTTTACAGCTGCTGGTTCTATATATACCCCTTCTCTTGCAAAGGTCGCATATGCACCTGCAAGCTCTAATGGAACAACCTCTATTGCACCGAGGGCTAAGGAGAGATTAGGCTCAAACCTGCTGTTTATATTAAGCCGCCTGGCAAGCTCAATAACATTATCTACCCCTACCTTTTCCAGTAGCCTAACGGTTGCGGTATTAAGTGATAACTCAAGGGCCTTTCTCATAGAAACACTTCCGTGGTATTCGTTTTTGTAATTTCTCGGACTCCATACAGATTTTGTATATGGATTTACAAAGGATATGGGGGCATCAAGAAGCATATAATCAGGGGTGTATCCCTGTTCAATGGCAGCTAGATATATAATAGGTTTAAAGGCTGAACCAGGCTGCCTTTTTGACTGAACTGCCCTGTTATAAGGTGATAGCCTAAAGTCCCTTCCCCCTATCAGCACCTTTATTTCACCAGTTTTTACCTCAATGGCGATCAATGCAACCTCAGGAAGAACAGCCTTTTTAGGATTCCTTGCCTTAAATCCCTCCATGCCTTTTTCAATAGCCTCGTAGGCAAACTCGGTCATCTTGAGACTCAAGGCGGTATTTATATTAAAACCCTTTATGTATATCTCCTGTGGCTCATCCACATAATCTTCCAGTACCTGCTTTATGTATTCAGTAAAATACCCGGTCTTCTGTTCATATGTCTTAAAGGGTGCAAGAACTATGGGTTTCTGTACTGCCTTAAGATATGTCTTTTCATCTATAAAACCTGCGTCGAACATTTTGTAGAGGACAATATCCCTTCTCTCCTTTGCCTTTGTAATATTTTTAAATGGTGACAGGCTGGAAGGGGATTTTGTCATGGCTGCAAGGGTTGCAGATTCCTCAAGGCTAAGTTCTGACGCCTTTTTATGAAAGTATTTATAGCTTGCAGCCTCAACGCCATATGCGCCCTCGCCAAGATATATGAGATTAAGATACATATTGAGTATCTCATCTTTGGAATATGTCCTCTCGATCTGGATAGCAAGTATTGCCTCCTCTATTTTTCGCTTTAAGGTTTTTTGCCGGGTAAGATAGAGGTTTCTTGCTAACTGCTGGGTGATGGTAGATGCCCCCTCTGTTATATGCCCACTGAAAATATTTCTGAACACAGCCCTTCCAATGCCCCTTAGGTCAATACCAAAGTGTTTATAAAATCTCACATCCTCTATAGCAATAAAGGCATTTCTAAGATGTTCTGGCATCTGGGTTATAGGGATGGGTATACGCTTTTCAACAAAAATCTCTGCAAACAGTGTTCCGTCATCTGCATAGAGCCGTGTTGCAGACTTGGGTTTATATAACTCAAGCTGCTTGACGTCAGGTATCTCAAGATAGTTTACCAGGGCATACCCAAAACTAGTCCCTAAAATAGCCGGCACCAGAAACAGAAATAGAACAAATTTTATTATCCTTGAATACATATAAGAATATATTATATTTTATACTGATTATGTCTTTAAAAAACAATGAAAAGTTAAAGGTTATCTCAGTAGCAGGACCTACATGCACAGGCAAATCTGACCTTGCTGTCCATCTTGCAGATGCCTTCAATGGTGAGATTATTAATGCAGATTCTATGCAGGTGTATAGATATTTTAATATAGGGACAGCAAAACCAGATGAGATTACAAGGAAAAGGATACCGCATCACCTTATAGATATCGTAGACCCATCAGATGAGTTCAATGCAGCTATCTTCAAGGAGATGGCAGACAGGGCAATAAAAGATATACATTCAAGGGGTCATATACCTATAGTAGTAGGGGGGACTGGCTTATATATACGGATTTTATTATACGGGATATTTAATGCCCCTCAGGACCCTATTCTCAGGAAATCCCTACAGGGGCAATACAGGGATGACCCTTTGGGGATGTATAAGGAGCTCAAGGCCATAGATTACAGATATGCGATGAAGATAGGCTATAGGGATAAAATAAGGGTTGTAAGGGCTTTAGAGGTCTACAGGTTAACAGGGCTGAATATGTCCCAATGGGAGGAAAGACATGGCTTTCGTGAAAATCATTATAACATGATGAAGATAGGGCTTACATTAAACAGGGGCGAGCTATATGAAAAAATCAATAAAAGGGTTGACCATATGCTTGCATCAGGTTGGATAGATGAGGTTAAAGACATCCTTGCCATGGGATACAATGAAAATCATAGGCCCTTTTCAGGTATAGGCTACAGAGAGATACTGCTTTTATTAAAGGATTTAACTACATTTGAAGATATGGTAAAAGATATTAAGAGATTAACAAGACATTATGCAAAACGTCAATTTACCTGGTTTTCAAGGGAAAAGGATATGAGATGGTATATATCCCCAAAGGACATGGAAAAAATAAAGGAAGAGGTATCGCATTTTATAGAAGATGGAGCTTAAAAGGATAATAGAGGCTATCCTGTTCATATCGCCAAGGCCTGTCACAACAAAAAGCCTTTTCAAAAAAATCGAGGATTGTTCCTTATCAGATATTGAGAATGCCATGAAGGAGCTGGTTGATGAATACAGGGGGTCAGACAGGGCTATAGAGATAATCCCTGTATCAGGTGGTTATCAGATGCGGACAAAAATAGAGTTTAAGGATTGGGTAAAGAGGTTTATAAGGGAAAGGGATGTGGAGCTTACAAGGTCTGTGCTTGAGGCCCTTGCTATTATTGCCTATAAACAGCCTGTGAGTAAAAGGGAGATAGATGTAGTCAGGGGTGTTGATTCATCAAGGGCAATAAGGCAGCTTCTTGACAAAAAATTGATTGAGATTGCAGGGAGAAATGATGAGCTTGGAAGGCCTATGGTCTTTAAAACAACAGACAGATTTCTTGAGGTCTATGGTCTCAACAGCCTAAAGGACCTGCCCACATTTAAAGAGATAGAGGCTTTAGAAAAATAAAAAAAAGAAGGAGAAGTCTATGGATATATCAGAATTGCTTATCTTTATGGTTGAAAATAAAGGCTCAGACCTTCATGTGAGTGCTGGTGAGCCACCGGTTGTAAGGATTCATGGTGACATGAGAAAGATAGAGGTGCCTCCTCTTGATAAAGATGATGTCCATAACATGATCTACGAGATACTAAACGATCAGCAGAGAAAGGTCTTTGAAGAGACCCTTGAGCTTGACTTCTCATTTGCCCTGGGTGATATAGCCCGTTTCAGGGTAAATGTATTCAAACAGAATAGGGGGGATGCTGCTGTATTCAGGACAATACCAACAAAGATTCCCACCTTTGAGGAGTTGAACCTCCCCAAGGTATTCATGGAGATATCAAGACTTGAAAAGGGGCTTGTCCTTGTCACTGGTCCCACAGGAAGCGGTAAATCCACTACCCTTGCAGCCATTATTGACTTTATAAATACAGAAGAAAAAGGACATATACTGACCATAGAGGACCCTATAGAATTTGTTCATCCATCTAAAAACTGTCTTATCAATCAAAGGGAACTGGGACCCCATACAAAGAGCTTTGCTAATGCCCTAAGAAGTGCACTCCGTGAGGACCCTGATGTTATACTCGTGGGCGAGATGAGGGATCTCGAGACCATATCCCTGGCTCTAACGGCTGCAGAGACAGGGCACCTTGTTTTTGGAACCCTTCATACAAGTGGCGCACCAAAGACTGTTGATAGGGTTATAGACGTATTCCCTGCAGCGCAACAGGCACAGGTAAGGGCTATGTTCTCTGAGTCAATCCAGGCGGTTATTACCCAGGCACTTTTTAGAAGAAAAGACGGAAAAGGCAGGATTGCAGGGTTTGAGATAATGATAGGAACCCCAGCAGTCCGTAACCTTATAAGAGAAGGAAAAATTGCTCAGATCCCTTCTATTATGCAGACAAGTAAGGCTGTAGGTATGCAGACCATGGAGTCATCGGTCACAGAACTCCTCCAGAAAAACCTCGTTACAAGGGATGAGGTGGCATTCTGGCTTCCCCAATCAAATCAGCCGAGGTGATGTATATGGGAGAACTATTAGATTATCTCAAATATATGGTGGAAAAGGATGCATCAGATATATACATAACAGCTGGTATTCCAGCCATGTTCAGGATTCAAGGGTCTACCCAGCCATACGATGAACCCCCTCTAACCCCTGAAGACACAGAGAAGATAGCAAACAGCACAATGAATGAAAAACAGAAAAAACAGTTTGCCGAGGAACTGGAGATGAACCTTGCCCTTTATTACCCTGAGCTGGGAAGATTCAGGGTAAACATCTTTCGTCAGAGGGGCTATGCAGGACTTGTAATAAGGCAGATAAAGACTGAGATAAAGACCATAGACCAGATGGGACTCCCCAGCGTCTTAAAGGATATTGTTATGAGTAAGAGGGGGCTTGTCCTTGTAGTGGGCGCCACAGGTAGCGGTAAATCCACAACCCTTGCCTCTATGATAGATTACAGGAATTCCAATGAAAGGGGTCATATAATAACGATAGAAGACCCTGTTGAATATGTCCATCAGCACAAGATGAGCGTTGTAACACAAAGGGAGGTGGGGTTTGACACCCATTCTTTTTTTAATGCCCTTAAAAACACACTCAGACAGGCACCTGATGTTATTTTAATCGGGGAGATCAGGGATACAGAGACTATGGAGGATGCCATAACATTTGCAGAGACAGGACATCTTGCCCTCGGGACACTCCATGCCAATAATGCAAACCAGGCGATTGAAAGGATTTTAAACTTCTTTCCCATAGAAAAACACCTCCAGATCTACATGCAGTTATCGCTCAATCTAAAGGCAATAGTCTCTCAGAGGCTCATTCCCACTGTGGATGGAAAGAGGATTGCAGCCATAGAGATACTCCTTGATAGCGCAAGGGTCAAAGACCTTATCTTAAGGGGTGAGGTGGGGCTCTTAAAAGAGACTATGGCGGCATCTTATAATGAGGGCATGCAGACATTTGACCAGCATATCTTTGAACTCTATAAAAACGGCATAATAGACTATAACCATGCCATTGCAAATGCAGACAGTCCTAATGATCTAAGGCTCAAGATCAAGATGGCAGGCATATCAAAAGAAGAGGTAGAGAAAAAAGAACCTGCCTTTAAACTCAAGATAGACGGCAAATAGAGGGGATTAAACCCCTCCCCAGGTCCTCTTCTCTCACAGGGGGAGAGGGAAAACTTTTGACAAAACGAAGGATATAGAAAGGATATAGAAATGGAAACAGGCAGGACAAAGATAGCCTTAGGGTATTTTAATGAATGGTTTAGTTGTTCCAAGACAATATTGTCAACATTTTTGAGAAGGAGAGTAGCGTGACACTAAAAGAGGTGAGAGATATTCTTGATGCAGAGGTTTTTGTAGGTCATGACCAGCTTGATATGGAGGTTAAAACCGCATTTGGTGCTGACCTAATGAGTGACGTTCTTGCCTTTGCCAAGGCAGGTAGTCTGTTATTGACAGGGCTTACAAATCCACAGGTTGTCCGAACATCTGATGTCCTTGATATTGCTGCAATTGTAATAGTCAGAGGCAAGCAGCCATTACCTGAAACAATAATGCTTGCAGAAAAATTGAGGATCCCGATCCTCGGGACAAAATATATTCTTTTTGAAACTGCTGGCAGGCTTTATGCAAATGGTATTGTCGGTTGCGTTGAAAGGGTCTCGAAAAAACGTGACTTTTCATAGCCACCCTGTCTATAAAAAATCATTCCATGTAGAGGGAAAAACCTTTGAGAATGCAGGATATGTAGCAAGAGAGGTAAAGACACTCCTCCAGGCCATGAAATTCCCACCAGATATTATCCGCAGGGCAGCAATAGTAACCTACGAGGCTGAAATAAATATATGCTCTTATGCTGACAGGGGGGATATAATAATCGAGGTATCCCCTCATGAGATTATAATTGAATCAATAGATGAGGGACAGGGGATTGAAGATATTGAATTAGCCATGAGAGAGGGTTATTCTACTGCCACAGAAACGATTGTTAAGATGGGATTTGGTGCGGGAATGGGGCTATCCAATATAAAAAATTTTTCCGATTCCTTCTCTATAACCTCACAGGTTGGCAAGGGAACCTACCTTAAGATGATTATCCACGTCAAAGATGCAGAATAATCTATTTTAGCGGATCCTCCACAACCCCCATACATGACCTGTTTTTTTATGTTATTAGACAAAAATAGATATTTTTGTGTGAACACCTTTGTAATAAAATATCCATTACAAGGAGGACAATCAGAACCATGAACGAGGCAATTAAGAAACCAAAAAGAATGTTCATAGCAGGATAGAAGTATGGGATATTAAAAGACATAGAAAGATGCCCACCACACTCATACAGCCTGCAGCTATCCAGACATCATTTATAGGGATACGGATGCCCCTTTAACCTCTTATATGCCTTGTATATCCCATAACCAAGTATAGTTGTAGTACCAACTATAAGGGGGATGCCAAAGACTATGATAGTGGATGCTGCCCTTATAAGGTCAAAGGCAGTAATCTTTGATGCCTTGGGTTTATTTGATTCAGATGTGGTATCCATGCGCTCTATCTCCTATTTTATATAGTCATTCCTATCTCAACTCTGTTTTCAAAGGAGACGACGAAGAGGTAGAGATGATAAATCTCTCAATGGCATTCATGTATACTATAGGTGCCACCAGTAAGAGGTCATTATGGCCAGCACCATTGACGAATAGGGGGGTCTTTTTAACTGCCCCTGAGAGTTCATAGAGTGTCCTTCCTTCAGTCACGGGTATAATCTCATCCCATTCACCATGAATGATGAGGGTAGGGATATGTATCTCTTTTATCTTAAGGTCGTTGCCAAAACCCACAAGGTTTTCCCTGTTACGGAAGAGGTGGGCTACCCCGAGGCGTCTGATCTGATTGTAAGAGCTTGCAAATCCACTTTCTATAATGAGCCCGACAATATTGTTCTGGTAATGATAGGCTATTTCAATGGCCGGGGCACTCCCTAAGGAGCGACCCATTACATAGAGTTTCCCCCTATACCCTTCAGTGTATAAGATTTCTTTCCACCCATGGAATGTGGGATGGGCATCCTTTATCATACCGAGGCATGTTGGCTTACCCTCGCTGGCACCATACCCCCTGTAGTCAGCTACAAATAGATTGAGACCCCGTTTTTGATAGAGTGGTGCTATGTAATCATAATCTGCTGCAACCTCCCCATTTCCATGAAAATAAAGGATGTTAGGACCTTCGTTGTGTGCAGGGTAGAAACGGCAGCCAATGGAGATGTCATCTGTTGCCTTTATAAAATAATTTTTTGCCTTTGGGTGCTCCCTATCCTCCACATACTCCCTTCTTGGGAAGAAGAGGCAATGGCAGACTTCAGGAAGGTTATATTCTTCAAGGGCCATATCGAAGTCAATTGTAGCCAATGTTTCCCTCCAAATTTTGATCCTCCCCTATTTTATTATGAACACACAGTTAGACTACCATATGTTCTCTTATATTCCAAAGAAAATACATAATTCAATGCCAAATGCCTCTTGATTCTGTTATAGATATTCTGACCATGGATGTGTGTAACCCCCATCACCTCGAACACTAAATCCGATTTTATACGAACAGCCCTTTTATAATCCTTCATCTGCTCTCTTTACTCTATAAGACTCTCCAACCTATGTCAAGGTGGAATATCTTCTTATAAGATGAAAAACCTTATCTTATCGTCTGCTGTGGTGATTGTAAGATAGACATCTATATCGGATGAGGATTTCAATAGCTCGATATCCTGTAAAATTAGAGGAGATTTTGTCTGGATAACAATAGGCCAGTTATACCTT
>JAGPMK010000041.1:0-18411 GCA_018052995.1 Syntrophorhabdales bacterium
GTCTCTGATATAATTAAAATGCTCTCTTAGATATTTCATTCTCATAAATTCTTCAGAATTGCCTACACCATAACCACTACCTGTTCCTCCTGTGCCTCCCTTACCGATACCCCCAAAACCAGATCCTCGACCATACCCACCTGTGCCTGTTCCACCTCCTCCAAAACCTATCCCTGATGTCTCCATATCAAAAACTGTATCTGCCTGCATAGGATTACCGAGCATGGCTACCTCAGATGACTCATTCGATGGTATCGTATTATTCGTTTCTGCCTCTTTTAGGGTGGTTTTATGATTGACTTCCTCAATCCTCCCTGCTGTCTGTGCCACAGGGTGGCTTTTAACCTTTGAGCCCTCTTTTATTATCCTTTTTTCAACCTTATCCATTTTCTGAGACCCTGGTATCTTTCCATCACCACCTGAACCACCCGCCATAAATGCTGTCATAAATTCTTCATTGTTTAAAACAACTGTGACCACTTCAGATGATCTCTGAATACCAGATGCCCCTACAACAATGGCCATCATTATCAGCATCACATGAATAACAATAGAGATTGCATAATATCTCTTCATGCTTTGTTTTTCCTATCCATATGACATATATTCCTACTGCCTGTTTCTTTCTGTCTGAAGACCAACCTTCTTAAACCCGCTACCTGAAAACAGATCAAGCACATCAACACATGCCTGAACTGCAACAAAACGATCCGCCTTTACCAATACAGGCGTCTCCCGTCCAAGCGTATCTATCTTTTCTTTAAGGCCTCGAAGCGTAGTCGGTGTTGACCCAAAATAGATTGTCCCCTGACGGTCAACAACAACCGTTACTGTTTTTAGTGCAGCCTTCTGGTCATGCGTAACCCTGGGCAACTCCACCGGTATAGCTCCGCTGGCGATGAATGTGGATGTCATAAGGACAATGGTAAGAAGCACCATCATAACATCTACCAGTGGGATAACGTTCATATAGTCAAATTCCTTCTCTTCCATTGTCTATCTCCCACTGAAAGATTAGTTCTTTTGCCGACCTTAAAAGAAGGTTATACATGACGACGGACGGAATAGCCACAGCGAGACCCACAGCAGTTGCCTTAAGGGCAAGGGCGAGACCAGACATGATTCGCCCTGTATCGACAAGTCCCTGGCTCCCGATAGTAGAAAATGTGAGCATAATACCCATTACTGTTCCAAGGAGTCCCACATAGGGGGCATTACTCCCTATGGTGGCAATAAGGTGTAATCTTTTAGTCAGTTGTAGCTCCAGGTCTTTTTTATCTGTAAATGCTGCAATCTGAACCTTCCTGTAGAAAGACCTCCTCTCTATGGCTACAGCCACGGCTATCACGCTCATCACAATGAGGACGCCGATGATGCCATAATCAATCACGTAATGAAGCCATTCCATTATAGCCTTCCTCCTTTCCACATTTCCCGTCTTTATTGTTACTGCTGTTGGTGCCTTTTTTACTCAGGACATTTATCTTTTTTACACATGCATTAGTAAATAGATGGTATGCGCCCGCGCCCTCTGATATCATATCAAGGGCTTCATCCGGTCTTGTTACTGCCACACCACTTACTGCATCCACATTTCTTTTAAAAAAGGCATCAGGTAGAAAACTTGCTGTGGGCCCGGTAACGATTACCCGGGCATCGTACCTCGTATAGCCCAATAGCTCATCTATAGTCCCATTGGCAATAGATGCCCCTGTAATGATTACCGTATCACAGTGAGGGAGCATTGATTTTGCATCCTCTGCAGGCACAAAATATTGGGCATCATCACCTATTAGGCTTTCCTTTTTCCTCTCAATCACATGGAGCTGAATATCTCTGAGCTTTTTTAACCTCTTAATAAAGGGTGGGAATGCACCCACCATACCAACTTTTTTTGCGATATCCAGATTTATACACTCTAAGACATCCCTATCTTTGACAATCAAATATCGTTCAGGGGTAAGAAAAGGTGTAGAGAGTGCATTGAGTAAGACAATCTTTACTGTTTTATACAGGGGGGTATTGCTTAGGTTGTTAAGGGCTTCATAGGGGGTCATGCCTTTTATCTTAATAGGTATCTCTTTTGTAAATATCGGACTGGCATGGCTTACATCCCCATGTATCTCGGCTACGGGCGTATAAGAAACACCCGCACAACCATTAGAAAGCTTAATACCACTATAGAATATGCCTATTACTATCCTCTCGATGGCAATACCCTTTACGCTCTCGCCGTATAAATCCTCAATAGCGCTTATCGTCTCTGTCAGTATCATAACAAAACCCCTTAAGATGATGTTTAAAAGGAATATCTCATGTTTGCAAACAATATCCTTCCCGGTTCCGGATAACCCACCGTATACTCATAATACCGGTCAAATAGATTATTTATACCAGCCTCAACGGTTAATCCTTTCTTTATGTTATATGATGCCTTCAGATTTACCAATGCGAAGCAACCTGCCTTATCGTTATCGCTACTCCAGCGATATGTATTGTATTCAAGGCTACCAAATAGGCTGAGACCATCTAGGAAAGGGGTCATATATTTTGCATAGCTGAAAAACTTGTGTTCTGGCACATCAGTCATCTTGGTGAAGGCTGATGGCCCCCTTGAGGATGGGGTCGCATTGTTCCTATCAAGGTATGTATAGTTCAGGCCTCCTTCAAGGTCTTTTGTGATGGAGATTATCCCCTCAGCCTCTATACCATACTGTTTGACCCTTCCAAGATTCTGATTCTGGGTCATCCCAGCATTGGGTCCTGCTGTAAACTTGTATGATATAATGGCATCGGTGATGTCATTGTAAAAAACCGTGGTCTTAACGCGTAGCTTTTTCTGGAACACATCCTCGTAGCCTATCTCATAGTTGATAGACTCTTCCGGTTCCAAACCAGGATTTGCCAATTTGGTTCCAAAACCGCCTGAAAATTTCTCCTTCATTGAGGGGGCTCTTGTCTTTTTTGCAACACTGGCATGGAGTTTCCCGGTATCGGAGACCAGGTAAAAAAGCCCCAACTGGGGATTCCATGAGGTTACGGTATCGGTCAAAAAATTGAACCAGTGGCAGGGTTGCCCTTTTTTATCCTGAATCCATTCCCTTGCCCTTAACCCTTCTATTCTGTCGTAGCTTACACCTGCTATGGCATAAAATTTCTTGGTAATATCTATGGTATCTTCAATCCCGAAAGACATTATTAGGTCATCGGATCTCTGCCATGGCTCAGTCGCACCGTCTGCACCGACCCTATTACGCTCCTTGTGGGTATCCCTCTTATAGTGGAAGGCGGCCTTCAGGTTGTTCCTTGGAATAAAAGTAGTACCTCCCTCGATGGAACCACCCACTGTCCAGTCGTCATAGTAGCTTCTTTCTCCGAAACTTCTGTCGGGTATGCTGTAGTTAGAGTCCGTAAAAAAATCGAGCCTGTTTTCAAACTTATCATAATAGAGCCTTGCCTTTACATAACTTTTATCCCCGAGGGGTGTATTCGTCGTAAGATAGTATGTCTCCTTATCCCACTTGGGCCACAGCCAGAATTTGTTGTCGCCATTTGGCCTTACATCAGGGGGCGATCCCTTTTCACCCTGCTGATTGATATAGCCAAAGGCATACTCATGGCCTTCGAAAGGGGTAAAACCTACTTTAAAGTTTACCTTCTCGTCTTCTGAATACGATTTTTTCCGTTCACTTCCTCCCTGTCTTGTTGTAGAGCTAAACCTGCTGGACATTGGATAATAGTCACGATTGTAATAGGATGCACCTGCCTGGAGATACCACTTCTTTTGGTTTGTCCCTACATTGGTATACCCATAATAGGTGTTTCCACTTCCAAATCCTGCCCCTGCGTTCCCTTCAAAGGGTTTTACAGGTTTTTTCGACACCATATTTATCGCCCCGCCCATGGTGTTTGGACCGTAGAGAACAGATGTAAACCCCTTTGAGACCACAATTTCAGACAGATCAAAGGTAATGAATCGGTCATAATCAAAGGTCCTGTCATAGGGAACATAAATAGGGATACCATCAAGAAAAACTGGTACCCTTGAGGGGCCGAACCCCCGCACATAGATACCCTTTTCGTTTCTTCTTCCCCCGCCGGTAACGGTTACACCAGGGATAAGGTTTAATGCATCGGGAAGTCTATCTCTACTGAATTCCTCCATCTCTTTACTACTTATCTTTTCAACCGTTGTGTTTTTGTTTATCTCGGTCTTGTCCCTCACCTCAATCTCTCCAAGGGTAAAGACGTTGCTCTCTTTTCCGGTATTCTCTGCGGCAGATAACCTATGATGAAACACAAAAAGTAAGCACGATAGTGTTAATGTAAACACGATAAGCAACTGCTTGATACCCTGGTTTCTCATGACTCCCTCCGTAATATCTTTATTAAGAAACATCACTTTTATTATTCCAAACATGCATTCTCATAGAGGCTTCGTTATATTATATTGTAAATAACGGTCGTTATATATCACTAAAAATAACGATATGTCAAGAGCATTTTCATAATGTCTTCGTTTTTTAGTAACCAGTCCATTATTACATCAAGGGAATTTTATGATTCCGATGCAATGATGGCATACAATATAAAAAGAAAAAAGCCAGGTCTGTTATAGAGAATGCCCGAAATACAGGGCGGGTTAAATCAGATCAGACAGAGATATGGAATGGTATACATTTTATGTCTGGGGCTGCAAAGGTCAATTCCCCTACAGGCACCATGAGGGATATTTTTACATCAAAAGAAAATAAACTAATATAGATATATAAAAACGCTAAACGAGATAAACCAGATTAATGTCCCAGAGTAAGTGAGCCTTTTTAAAGGTCTCCTATTGCAAGGCGAAAACCTATGAGCATGTTTCTGTCATTCTGGGTATCCCTGCTTCTGTAAGAACATCTTGAACGCTTGATCTCGCTTCTCCATCCACCACCGCGGACAACCCTTTCATTACTAACTATGAGATTAACAGGATTATTTTTTCCATGTCTCTTATATGCATCTTTATCATAGAAATCCATAACCCATTCCCAGACATTACCTGTCATATCATAGAGCCCAAGGTTATTGGGTTTATATGTGCCTACTGGTGCAGTATTTTTATAACCATCATCCTGGTCTGGGGTCTTCCAGCTAAACTCACAGTTTTTATCGCAAAAATTTCCGTATAAATACAGGGACGACCACTCAGATACACCGGCAAATCTCTGTTTCAAGCCACCATCCCTACATGCATATTCCCATTCAGCCTCTGATGGCAGGCGATATTGCCTCTTTGTTTTGTTATTGAGCCTTTTTATAAACTCCTGAACATCATCCCAACTAACATTTTCCACTGGATAATTGTCCTGCTCTTTGAATTTTGCAGGATTATCGCCCATTATAGCCCTCCATTGACCCTGGGTCACCTCGTATCTACCAAGATAAAAATCCTTGACACATACATTATGGACAGGCTGTTCATTATTAAAACCCTCACCAAAGGTATCCCCCATGTCATAGCAACCTCCCTTTATAGATATAAATTCAATACCTGTTGATGGGTCCCTAAAATCTTTTTTTTCCTGCCCATGGATAACACTCACTGACAAAAAAAGTATAAAAACTATACAACATATTAATTTAATTATAGTCCCTCTCATAATTTAGCCCTCTCTTTTCTATGGAAAAATGACCTCTTAATTATCCGAAATTAAAAAAATGAATTCAATAAAAATTTGTGAATAGAAACAGAGGGGACAAAAATAGTTTTAATATTGACAATATCGTTACTATCAACTAAACTGATTACCAAATTCATATAATATACCGAGGTAGATCAAAGTGAGAATAAATAGGTCAATTGTATTTGCCTTTATACCCTTTTTAATATTTTTTATGACATCGTGTCAAAGCTATCAGACCCAAATTGTTCCATTCAAACTACCCTCTGCCTATCCAAATATGGTAAATGTCTCAGGCGCTGATGTTGCTGTAAGGGTCTTTGAAGACAGGAAGGATGCTGAAAATGTTTTTGGTTTTGATATATTGGGTGCTGGGGTAGTACCTGTTCAGTTGATTTTTGATAATAAGGGGCAGCATCAGTTGATTATTATCCCTAATCAGACATTTCTTGTAGATGTAGACAATAATCTATGGCCTGTCCTTGATTCAAAACTTGCATACGAAAGGATCTATTCCAAAACAAAATATGGACCTACGGTATCAGAGGGGGCAAAAGGGGCTGTTCTTGGAGGTCTTGCGGGTAGTGCTTTGGGCGCTGCTATAGGGATCATTACAGGGCAGAATGTTTTTAATACCGCAGGCAAGGGTGCTGCAGCCGGTGCTGCTGCTGGTATGACAATAGGTGGTGCAAAGGGGCTGTCTGATGAAGAATCCCAGGATAGGATAAGACAGGATCTCCATACCAGAAGCCTTAAGAATAAACCTATAAAACAAGGCGAGGTGGGACACGGGTTTATATTTTTCCCTGGTGAATCAAAAAAACCAAAGGAATTAAGAATACAGATAAAAGAAGAGGATACAGGGATTGTAAGACAGGTTACATTTAAACTTTAGGCACCTCCATCACCTTTTTGTTTTTATTAAAAAATTCCCTTGCCTTATCTACATCTATGCGGATCTGTTCTCTCAGCTCTTCCGGGCTGTCAAATCTTTTTTCATCCCTTATGTGCTCATGGAAATATAGTGTTATATCCCTACCATAGACGTCATTATTGAAATCAAGTATAAATGTCTCAATTGTAAGTTTATTGCCATCAAATGTAGGTTTATATCCAATATTTGTAACTGACGAAAACATTTTTGACTCAATACCTATCTCGCTTATATATACCCCCTGTTTTGGTATGATCTCAAAGGATGTATCAAGATTCACAGTAGGAAACCCTAATGCCCTTCCCTTTTTTTCTCCGCCTGTAACCCTTCCCTCAATAAAGTAGGTCCTTCCAAGAAGCTGTGATGCCCTATGGACATTCCCCTCAAGGATCAATCTCCTGATTCTGTTGCTGCCAACCTTATCACCATCAAGGGTAATAGCATCTATAGCATCAAAGAAAATCCCTCTTGAGGAACAGATATTTTTCAGCATCTCTGTGTTGCCTGAACCACCTCGTCCGAATTTGAAGTCATATCCCACAATAAGCGCCTTTATATCAAGTTTTTCAATCAGGATGTCATTGACAAAATTCTCCGGTGGCGTCTGTCTCAATGCATCTGTAAACTCCATGACAATAAGCACCTCTATACCATATTCTTTTAATAACCTTTTTTTTACATAAAGGGGCATCAATAGTCCTAAATGTCTCTCAGGCCTTAATATACTTAAAGGATGAGGATTAAATGTCATAAGCATGGGTGTTCCACCAATTGAGCCCGCTACCTCCACTACCTTTTTTATTATCTTCTGATGACCTATATGGACACCATCATAGTTTCCTATTGTCAGAACAGGCTTAGGAAATCTCTTAATCTCGTCAACAGAATTAAAAATTTTCATATACACCTCTTGACAGAATTATGGTATATCTATTGTCTTAATATAATGCCGAAGTGGCGGAATTGGTAGACGCGCTAGATTCAGGATCTAGTAGGCAATACGCCTGTGTGGGTTCGAGTCCCGTCTTCGGCATTTTTAATTGATATAAATTAAACATCCAATTTTATTTAGTCAAATATTTCCTTGAATTTTAACGTATATTTTTTTATATTTCCCTTCACCATGAGATGTATATATAAAAAATATTAATAAAAAATAGGAGGTTTTATGAAGGCGGTGGAGATAAAACCAGATATATACTGGGTAGGGGCAATTGATTGGGCTATAAGGGATTTTCACGGTTATATAACACAAAACGGGACAACCTATAACAACTACCTTATAAAAGATAGGGATATTACCCTAATCGACACCGTGAAACATGACTTTAGCCATATAACCATAGAGAACATAAAAGATATTGTTGACCCTACAAAGATTGCTAATGTTGTAATAAATCACATAGAACCTGACCATGTAAGCAGCATAGGATCTATAATGGAGCTTTGTCCAAACGCAACAATATACATATCAGAGAGGGGGAAAAAGGGGCTTGATAGATACTTTGACACATCGCCCTGGCAATTTAAAATTGTAAAAAATGGGGAGGCATTAAGCACGGGAAGATACACCCTTATTTTTCTTGAGACACCTATGCTGCACTGGCCCGACTCTATGGTAACATATGTGAAAGAGGCAAGGCTTTTAATATCACAGGATGCATTCGGGCAACATATTGCCACAGCATCAAGGTTTGATGATGAGTTTATTAATTGCGCATCCCAGTTTGAACTCGAGGACGCTGTTGTAGATTACTATGCAAATATACTAATGCCTTTCGGACAGCTTATAAAAAACAAGATTGCCGAGATTGTAAAACTCGGCATAGAGATAGATATGATAGCCCCTGACCATGGTGTTATATGGAGAAAGGACCCAGGAAGGATTATACAGACCTATCTTGACCTTGCCAGTGGCAGATGCGGTCTCAGCGTTGTAGTAATATATGATACCATGTGGCACAGCACAGAGCAAATGACAGTCCCCATAATGCAGGGTATAAAAGACGGAGGGATTGACTGTAAGGTAATAAAGCTTAGAGCAACACCCATGAGTGTTGCTATCAAAGACTTCTGGAAGGCAAGGGGTTGCCTTATAGGAACACCAACAATAAATAATGTCATGTTTCCCTCAGTTGCAGAATTTTTATATCATCTTGGTGGTCTTAGACCTAAAAACAGGGTCGTCGGTGCCTTCGGAAGCTTTGGTTGGGGTGGTGGAGCCGTGAAAGAGGCATATGAGATGTTTAAAAAGATGGGGCTTGAGATATTTGAGCCAGGGATGCAACTCCAGTATAAGCCCACGAGGGAAGATAAAGACAAATGCTATAATTTTGGCAGGGAGTTTGCAAAAAAAGTAAAAGAATATCATACAGAGAATAATTAATTAAAATAAAGTGGCGCAAAAAAGGTTGCCTCTTATAAGATAGATTAATTAATGGCTATTTATATTGAGCTTAATACAAAGGCATAAAATGAAAATAACTGTCTTTAATGGAAGCCCCAGGATTAAGGGCAACACAGAGATACTCCTTGAAGAGGCGTTAAAAGCCATAGACATGCCAAAACACACTGTAAGGCTCTTCAGGTTAAATGAAATGGATATAAAACCATGTCAGGATTGTGGTGGGTGCGACAACACAGGGGTATGTATCATAAAAGATGATATGGAATCCATATACAAGGCAATAAGGGAGACAGACAGGATTATCCTTGCCTCCCCTATATTCTTTTCAGGACTGTCTGCCCAATCAAAAATAATGATAGACAGATGCCAGGCTTTTTGGTGTGAAAAATATCTCCTTAAAAAGGAGATCCCCCAGGGCATATATGGAAGGAGGGGGCTTTTAATCCTTGTTGGGGGTATGAAGAAGGATACAGGTATAAGATGTGGAGAGGCACAGGCCACGGCATTTTTTAGGTCCATAAGTATTCCCTATCATGAAACCCTGGGATTCACTGGCATAGATAGAAAAGGTGAGATACTAAAGCATCCTGATGTATTGGAAAAAGCCTATGAGACGACAAAAAGGCTAACAAATGACTAATAATATTCTAAAGTTCTGTGATCTTTTATGCAAACACGCCAGTATCCCCAAGGAACAGGGATTAGATGGTTCAGGCAGTTGCAGGACCTTTATTGCCATATACTGCAACCTAAAGAAAACCTTTGTTCACAAAAATATGCCCTGCAAGCAAAAGGTCATAAAAAACAATCAAGACAAAACTCTTTGAAACCTTGCTTTTTTTCATATCTCAAATAATTCACCAGAAATATGCCAGGGGCTTTTAAATTTTCTATAAAGATGTTGGAAGGGTTATCTGGGATAACCCTCTTTGCTATACCACTTCAACAAAATCAACAAGCTCTTTTCCTATCCTTTTAAGTGAATCTGTTATATCAATGTAAAGATACGATGCCTTGGGCACACAGACACCCATAATCAGACGGTTCTGGTGGGTTATCTCATAGTCGGATATAAGCTTCCATACCCTTTCAAAATCCGCTTTTATCTTATCCTTGTCCTCCTGAGACCTTGTAATACAGTAATTTTTTACATCTGTAAACTCTGCGCCTACTGCAAGCATAAGCTGTTTTATCTCTTCAATGGCCTTAGGTGAAAAGAGGACGTCTGCCTGGATCTTGGTCTCCATTCTGTCTATAAGATTATCTATGGCAAGGGCAACGCGCTGTAGATGTGGCAGTGCCATTACAAAACGTTTTTCTGCCTCATTTTTCTCTTTATCACCAATAATCTCCTCTACAGCAGGCAAACGGCTCTTCCAAACCTCTCTCAACTTTGTCCTGCTCTCTTTGAGGAGATCAATCTTTTGACTTACAAAGCCTTTGTATATGGTTGTTAAAATTGGCACCACTTCGTCAAAGAGGCGACAGTATGTATTGGTAATCTCTTGTGCTTCCATTTATTCCTCCTTACGATTATGAAATTAATTTTACCCTTTTATATAGCATACAAATAAACTGTTGTCATTACCTTTAAGCCAGTTAACAACATAATATTTTAATTAATCTATGCAAATGCAGTATTAACCACTATCTGGTGGTGCCTGTTCAAGACGATCCCTGATCATCTTCATAATAACAAAAGACTCTCTCTCCCTCTCTTCCAGGGTCCCGATTATATAATTTATTGTCTCTCTATAACTGGGCATAAATATCTTTGAAAGGGCATTACATCTTCTCTGGGTTTTTCTTAATTCCTGTGCCAGTCTTATTACTGCATTAGATAACTCGGCAAGCTCGGCAATAACTGGGAGAACCTTAACAAATCCATCCATAGCCACATCAGTGCTGGCAGAGGTGCCTGTTATACCAAACTGGATCCCAGTTAATTCTGTCTTTGCTGTGACCCGTGGGATCTTCATACCCATAAGATGCTGATCTGTTATCTCAATACTGTGGTCCATCTTAACGGCAATAGATGCCCTATCTAATGCCTCAGACCCAACATCCATAGAGGCATCCTTCAATGCAATAAATGCCTTTTTGAGTAACTCAAATACACGCTGCTCTGTCTCACGGGCACGCTCCAGTCTGCTCATGAGTTCAAATATGAGGATCTGCCTTTTCTGTTCAAGAAGGTCATAGCCCTCCTCGGCAAACTCAAGTTGCCTCTGGAGTGTAAGAAGGTTGGATTTAGTAGGGGCAATATTTAATTTTCCCATATCGTCTTTCTCTTCAATTTTTAAACTTCTATGTGCCTACCTCATAAAGAGTAGTATCCTTATTTTCCCTGTAATACTGGTCAAGAAGGGCATCACTTACACGATGCAACTCGTCCCTGGGCAAGGTGGATAATACATCCCAGCCAAGCTCAAGGGTGGTCTCTATGGACCTGTTCTCGTATTCCCCCTGTCTTAAAAAACGCATCTCAAAGGCCTCGCCAAACTTCAGATATTGCTTATCAAGACTGCTCAACTCCTCTTCACCTATTACATCTGCAAGCCCCCTTACCCTTTTCACATAGGCATAACAGGCAAATAACTGGCTCGCAAGGATAGGATGATCCTCCCTTGTGTAACCCTTACCCACACCATCCTTCATAAGTCGGGATAGGCTTGGCAGACCTGCTATAGGTGGATAGACACCCCTCTGAAACAGATCCCTGTCTAGAACTATCTGACCCTCTGTAATGTATCCTGTAAGGTCAGGGACAGGGTGGCTTATATCATCTGCCGGCATGGTGAGGATAGCCATCTGTGTAATTGAGCCAGGAGAACCCTCTATACGGCCTGCCCTCTCATAGATGCTTGCAAGATCTGAGTAAAGATAGCCTGGATAGCCTTTACGTCCTGGTATCTCTCCCCTTGCTGTTCCTACCTCACGAAGGCTTTCACAGTAATTTGTCATGTCTGTGAGAAGGACAAGAACATGCTGTCCGCAGTCAAAGGCGAGGTGTTCAGCTAGGGTGAGGGCAACCCTAGGGGTTAGAAGCCTTTCAACGCTTGGGGCATCCGCAAGGGAAAAGAACATTACAGCCCGCGCAAGGGCGCCAGACTCCCTGAAATTCCTTATAAAAAATTCTGCTACATCATGTTTAACGCCCATGGCAGCGAAAACCATTGAAAATTCTACCTCCTCTTCCAAAAGTCTTGCTTGTCTCATTATCTGCGCTGACAATCTGTCATGGGGTAGACCATTTCCTGAAAAAATGGGCAGCTTCTGGCCCCTTACCAATGCATTCATACCGTCAATGGCGGATAAACCAGTCTGGATAAACTCTCTGGGGTACCGCCTAGCATAAGGGTTTATAGGCATACCGTTTACATCCCTCAGTTCAGTAGAGAGAGGTAGGGGCCCCCCATCAGCAGGCCTGCCCAGTCCATCAAAGACACGGCCAAGCATTTGCCTTGAAACAGGCAGACGAAAACTCTCACCAAGGAAACGGGTTCTAATATTTCTATTAGACAAACCTGTTGTCCCCTCCAGAACCTGAACCACTGCATGCCTGTCAGATATGTCAAGAACACGTCCAAAACGGGGTCGACCTGCTGCATCAATAATCTCTACTACCTCATCATACCCCACATCCCTAACCCTCTCCACCACCACAAGGGGTCCTTCAATTCTGGTGGCGCCTACATACTGTAAGCCCTTATCTTCAAAATCTATGCTGTTCTGCATACTATCTACCCCTCATTACTTGTAAGTAATTCCTTCCCCAACTGCCCCATCTCCTCCATGGCCGACTTTTCAAGCTCTAAAATCTTATCAAGCTCTTTGTTGCTGTAAGCAATCTTTGCCCTTATAATCTGTGAGACACATCCTAACTGTCGGATTCTCATTAATGGAACCCCTCCCTGAATCAGATCCCTTCCTTTTTTGTAAAAGTTAAGGATCAAACGCATGAGGGTAACCTGTTTTTCTGGGGTGCAATACATATCGTTTTCGTCAAATGCACTCTGGGCAAGAAAACCATCCTTTATCATCTCAGCAACAAAGAGTATTAACTTCTGACTGTCAGGCAGGACATCAGGACCTACAAGCTTTACTATCTGCTGAAGACGCTCTTCCCTCTGGAGAAGAGTCATTGCCTCATTTCTTAGTTCTATCCAGTCTGGTGACTGTCTCTGCCACCATGGGCTTACATCCTCCACATATTCTGAATATGAATGCAGCCAGTGTATAGAGGGATAATGGCGGGCATTTGCCAATTCTGTATCCAGTGCCCAGAAACATCTGATAAACCTCCTGGTATGTTGGGTAACAGGCTCGGAAAAATCGCCGCCCGGAGGGCTTACAGCACCTACAATACTCACTGACGCCTGGTTACCTGCAAGGGTTGTAACAGCACCACCACGCTCATAAAACTGTGCAAGCCTTGTGGGCAGGGATGCAGGGAATCCCTCCTCTGCGGGCATCTCTTCCAGTCTGGCCGCAAGCTCTCTTAATGCCTCTGCCCATCTACTTGTAGAATCAGCAAAAACAGCTACATTGAGACCCATATCCCTGTAATATTCAGCTATGGTAATACCTGTATAGATGGAGACCTCTCGAGCCGCCACAGGCATATTCGAGGTATTGGCAATAAGTATTGTCCGCTCCATCAAGGGTCTGCCAGAGCGGGGGTCTGTAAGCTCAGGGAATTCACGGAGCACCTCGGTCATCTCGTTTCCCCTTTCCCCACAGCCAATGAAGACAATTATGTCCGCATCTGACCACTTGGCGAGTTGATGCTGCGTTATAGTCTTACCTGTTCCGAATCCACCAGGTATAGCTGCCGCACCGCCCTTTCCAATAGGGAAAAATGTATCTATTATACGCTGCCCTGTAATAAGGGGTTGGACAATACGCAACCTCTCACGTATAGGGCGGGGAAGACGAACTGGCCAGTGCTGCACCATTGAAAGCTCATGAAATTCACCTGCCTTTTCAATAACAGCAATAGGTTCAAGTATACTATAATCACCATCATCGGCGATCTTTTTCAGCCTTCCAGACATATCAGGTGGCGTCATAATCAGATGATTCACCAGTGGAGTCTCAACAACCTTTCCTATTACCTGTCCAGAGAATAATTCGTCTCCCGGGGAGACCATTGGTTCAAATCTCCATTTTTTTTCTGTAGTTAGAGGGTCAACCTTTTCCCCTCTTCTTATCCATGCCCCGCTGTGTGCCTGAATACCTGGTAGGGGACGTTGAATACCATCGTATATATTACCCACAAGCCCTGGTCCAAGCCATACAGACAATGGTGCCCCTGTCCGCTTGACAGGTGCACCTGGTTTTAACATGGTTGTATCCTCATAGACCTGGATTGTAGCCTGATCACCTACCAACCTTACCACCTCACCTACAAGACCCAAATCCCCCACCTGGACTACCTCATACATCTGTGCTGAGTGCATCCCTATAGCTGTTACAATAGGACCGCTGATTCGGGTAGCTACTGGTTCAGGTATCTTATAAGCAATCGTCATGGATTGACCCCTCCTTTAACCGTATTACAAGGCAAAACCTGCATCCACTGCGATCTTTCGTCTCATCGCAGGCCATAGGCGTTTTAATCTCTCTGTAAGCCGATTATCCCATATCTGCCGACCCTCATTGTCTTCAATGATTATTCCTGCACCCTTTATGTCTGTCTCTTCTGATATGGTAATCGTAACTGGACGGCCAACATGCCTTGAGATCTCATTAACAAGAAAATTGCCGTCAACATTTATATCAGACCATGAAACCCTTATATTGAAAAAATCTCCTGCCATTCTATTGATGGCATCTGTGGCAAGATTTATTAGTACCTTTGTATAATCTATATCACTAATGTCCTGTAATTTTTTGTAGGCCTCTTCATATATAGACTCAAGGATAAATTCTATACGCTCTGCCTTAAACTTACCTATCTCTACAGGGATAGTGGCTAATACCAATTCGCTTTTTCTGTCAGCCTCTTTATGTGCCGAATCTATAATCTCCTGTCTTATTCTTGCAGCCTCAGCGCTGGCAGTTGCCAATATGGCATCCGCCTCCTTCTTGGCATTTAAAATCAGATCCTCTGCCTTTTTTCTTGCATCTGCAAGAATCTCTTCCCGCAATCTTTCAGTAGAGTTTTGTTCTGTTGTCATCTTAAGCCCCTTTAGTAAACACTTATACCCACAGCCTCCTGAACAAATTCACGCAGGCTCTTTCTGCCTTCCATAGGGCCCTCAGGCCCAGGTATCTCTACGATAAGAGGACGACCAACCTCCATCCTGATCTTGTCTATCTGAGGCCTTATCCAGCCTGCCACCTGCTCATTAAGGATGACTATACCGCAGTTAGGCTCAGCCAATGCCTCGCTTATTGCCTTCTGAGCCTGTTCAGGCGTCTCTACGGCCCTTGATTCAATGCCTGCAAGCCTGAAACCCAGTACCGTATCCTTATCGGCAACACAAAAAAATTTCATTGGTATTTTCCTACATCTTTTGTATCAACATCATAGCAATAGCAAAACCAAGCACAGCAAGTCCTTCTGCCAATGCCACAAAAAGGATGCTGCGGGTCAAAAGCTCTGGTTTCTCTGCTGCTGCCCCAAGGGCTGCAGACCCAATACGACCAACCGCATAGGCTGCACCACAAACTGTTGCCGCTATAGCAAAGGCAGCAGCAAGACCCAAGCCAATAGTTTTATAAGCTGCTATCAGATCAGTCGAAGTGCTGTTACGGGTGGTCTCCTGAGCAAAAACCACAGCATCAGGCAATAATACAAATGCAATAAAACCTCCTATTAATCCTATTCGCCATAATGGCAACCTCATCATGTAACACCTCCAAAAGGATTTAATTGGTTTGGATCCTCCATTCATTAGATCGAGGTCCTCTATCTCAATTTTTCCCATCATAACCCCTTCCTTCATCTTTTATGGCAATATAAAAAGGTTCAAAGGGTTTGCCGCTGCCTGAAAAAAATTTACCAAAAAACTCATAGTACTCAAGACGTAATGCCTGGACTGAGGCAATAACACCCTCCAAAACAATAGCTACAAAGTTTCCCAAAATGATAATCACGATGCTGATTCCACCGCCTACAAAGGGGATACCCTTCACCTCTTTGGCGACCATAAATGCTGCAAAAAGCAGGGCTGCATGGCTCATGGCATAGGCGGCGAGACGGACAAAGCTTATGGTATTGGCAAGATAACTGAGGATTGCCTCAAAGGCACCAACGCATGATTCCATGATTGCTGCCCCCAGCCCCTCATCGCCCTCATGGTGCCCCTGTTTTTTGTGTCTAAGGATGTGCTCTATCGGCTCTTTGATGGACCAACCTATTATAGGGATTCCAAGAAAAAGCACAATGAACAGTCCCATAAGCCCATGCGCCTTTATGGCAGCAGCCTTTATCAATATAAAGAGTGCACCCCAATAAAACACAATGCCAATCAAGCCAAATTTATCCAGTATCCCTGCTATAAAATCACCCCTTTTAAAATGATTGATAGCATTGAGGATAAGGCCAAGACTTATCATGACAATCCCTATAGTGATTGCCCCATACATGAGTATCAGGGGATCGCAGTCAATAGGGTCATGCCAGATAGCGTATTTTTTTAATTCCTCTATGCCAAAATAACTCCCATATATAATGCCAAAGATAATACTCGATATACCCACGAAAATTAATAAAACCCCAAAATCCCTTATCTCCCTGGAACGTCCCATGATAAGTGCGGCGATTCCGCATCCGGCAAGGACCAAACCATGACCTGCATCGCCAAACATCATCCCGAACATGACAATATAGCTTAGGGCAACAAATAGCGTTGGTTCTAGTTCCCTGTAGCTTGGCAGACCATAGGCTGCCACAAGCATCTCAAAGGGCCTTAAATACCAGGGGTGCCTCAATAGAACTGGAACCTGCTCCTCTATTGATTTATCAGGGGGTATGGCACTAAGGATGTATTTGCCCCCTGTAATCTCATCCAGTTTATGCTCTATCAATGGAATATCACGGCTAGGCGTCCAGCCTGAAAGCATAACTGTAGTATCTGTTCGGGAAAATTTTTGACTTACCTCATTGAGTTTTTGTTCCCGGTCTATAAATGATTCAATCTCAGCAAGGGGTTCTCTAAAACTCTCCCTCATATCCTCAATTTTTTTGTTTATCTCTTTAAGACGAGAAGAGAGTATATCAAGCTCTGCCGTGTTCTCCTCTAAAAGACTATCGACTGTGGCACCCTCTACCACAGGCAGGACGTCCTTTTGAAATCCATTTTTCTGAAGTATCTTTTCAAGCTCTTGGCTATAATCTTTGGTTGTCATTGCCAGGAGGATCTGCTGATTTTTTTGCTGGGACAACGTAACAAAGGCCGCCTTTTCACCAATCTCTTTAAAGAGATTGTCAATACCCTGCTGGGGCATGATGCCTGTAATAAAATGGAGAAAGCTAAATCTATCTGCTCCCTCAAGGGGGATTGAAAATCCGCTGTAGGAAGACAGCGTCTTGACTTCATCTATTAATTCCCTCTCACGTTGACTGATAGCCTGCTTCTCCTCAAGAACCGTCCTAGCTTGCTGTTCCATTTCTTTAAGAATCATCTCTGCCTTTTCTATGGTCATATTAGTGGGTGATGATTTTCTATAATATGCATGAAGGTCTATGGACTGTCTGAGTTCGTTTATGCGGTTACGGATACGCTCTAAACGGGCTATATTATAAGAAACGTCGGTTTTTTCACCGAATACATCGCCGGTTTCTGATTTTGCCCTTGTTAGATGAACAGCGCCAAGTTGTCCCAAGCCCTCTAGGACATCCCTCTCATCCTTTGCGAGTATGATAGCCTGTATTTGCATCATAGGCTCTGCGCTAAACATATGCACCTTCTGAATCTGTCTTTATAATTAGACGCCTTTTTATTATCTCAGGGGTGACCTTGCTTTTTATGCCCTCTGATATGGTTATAAGATTGGCAACCTCGGTCCGTCTGATACCAATATAACCGATTACTGCACCTAATCCCATATGGCTACTGCGAAATGTCTGGTTTGATAATCTATAATAATGCCTCCATGCCAACCTCTCTAGTATAGATATATCAGTATCTCTCCCCTCTTCAGTTTTGCCTAATTCGGTTGGTAGACGATCTATAACGCGATTTTCTATATGGTTTGCCACGCTAAAAACATCCGGGTCATTTAACATTGATGAAAAAAATCTTTTAGGGATCTGTGTCCCTTCTATATGTAATGGTTTTAATAAATCTGATGGCAGATTATATATAAATCTTCCTCTTAGAATGAGCATAAGATGGAATATATCAATCTCTTGATTTATTATTGCCTTGATAGATTCCTTATCTTTTTCAGGT
>JAGPMK010000041.1:18511-20670 GCA_018052995.1 Syntrophorhabdales bacterium
ATGTAATGGTTTTAATAAATCTGATGGCAGATTATATATAAATCTTCCTCTTAGAATGAGCATAAGATGGAATATATCAATCTCTTGATTTATTATTGCCTTGATAGATTCCTTATCTTTTTCAGGTAGGCTATGGGCACGGGCAACAAGCTCATTGAAATAGGCGCTGTCCAGGGCAGCTTCATAGAAAAAAGGCTTTTTATATTCACCATATAGCTTAAATGCCTTCTTCAGGCTCTCCTGCATTATGCCTTTAGGCATAATATTAATAAAATCATCAATAGATTGTGCATTTGCCAGACCTGTGACATTTAGAGATAATTCCCCGGGCAGATAGATAATGTATCTGCCCAGTCCTTCAAAAGGCGTGGTCGTTAAAAGAGACCTTAGCAAAATCTTAATATTTTCCACCTGAAAGTGCACTAAAACCCAGTCTAATAAGCTGGCGCTGACACCAGACAGATACATTCTGAAATTATAGATCTCAGAGGCAAGATTAAACACGCATCTACGTTGAAAGACTGTTATATCTGTGGTTCCTTCATCAGGATATATTGCCTGAAATAAATCAACAAGATTCTGAAGATGGCATAGCTCTATAAGCCTTTCTTCCACTGCCATCGTGCTGTATCTGGCATGCAAACGGGCAGTAAGATAATCAAGGTCACTGGCTATCCTCTGTTTCTTTGTAATAACCAGATTATTGTTATTATCGTTCATTATGGTAGTCTGCATACCTGTCTAATTATAAACTCTACTGCCTGTTTTTTTACCTCTTGTTTAAGATTAAACCTGTTTTCTATCTCCTTTAATGCCTGTGTAAGCTTCATCTGTTTCTCCATCTCAGCGCCTTCAACCGCCGCATTTATTATTTTTTCAGCTTCATTACGCGCCTCCAGACGGGCATGCTCAATGATCTCCTCTGCCTTCTTTCTTGCCTCAGCAATGATTTGCTCCCTCTCTGAATGCGCCTTCTCTATAATCGCCTTGGCCTCACCCTCTGCTGAAACGATCTTTTCAATCACATCTCGCATAATATAACCTCTTTTATTGACGGGCTTCTAATCCTTTATAAAGCGGCTCCTTTTTAAACACGGTCTTTTCAGGTTTATCAAGTCTGAACCTATGGATCACTGCATCACCTATTAGTTTTGTCGCCTCGTCAAATGCAATATGGTCAGTATTAATAATCAGGTGATACAATAGGGGGTCATCTATATCACTACCAAAATTATCCTTTAAGTAACGTTTTCTTCCCTCATCCTCTTTTTTTACATAATCTATAGCCTCTTTTTCATTGAGACTATAAACCTTCTGAACCTGCTTTACCCTTTTATCAAATGATCCTACAAGACGGACATGGAAAACATTATCCAGGTCTTTTGTAATAACATTTGCACCCCTGCCTACTATTATGACATTACCCCTATGAGCAATCTTCAGGATAGTTATATTGGTCTGTTCAATAAACTTCCATGTGGATGGATGTAAACCTATAAGCTCTTCAAAGGCATCTGTTATCATTGATTTATGGGCTTCATCCATGAAATCTGCTAAATTTTTCTGGTGGTTATATTCCTCAATAACCCTCTCTACAAGGTTTTTGTCAAAAATAGTCCATTCCTCATGAGAATAGGACCTATTCTTTAGGTATTCAGCGAGATTTGAGGCTACAGTATGACCTCCCGCGCCCTCCTGCCTTGATATTGTGATGGTGGGTCTGATATATAATATATCCCTGTTTTTGAGATAAAAATGAAGCTTTAGAAAAGACTCACATTTTTTAAAACTTATATTCTCCCACATAACCTCCCCCTCCCCCTGTTATATTTTTATTATAAAATTAACAAATTTTATATAAGCCGTGGGAATCTGGTAACCTCTACATAAGTTTTTAAGTTGTCCTTCACCGATTTAACAGATTTTTCAAAATTACTTTTATCTCACCTCCTTAAAAAATTTTGATAGCTTATAACCCATTATATCTCATTTTAGAAACTGATTTAAAACTTGTCAAGCATTTCTGTAAAAAATGTCATTTAAGAATTAAAACTGCACCGTTTTTAATGGATTTAAAGTTTAAAGGTGCACACTTTGGTTTGTTTTAACCAATTCTAAAAGCTCACCGTCGGCTTTATGGGAATATAGGTTTTACAAAA
>JAGPMK010000074.1 GCA_018052995.1 Syntrophorhabdales bacterium
GCTCATAACCCGAAGGTCACTGGTTCAAATCCAGTCCCCGCAACCAATGAAATCAAGAGGTTAGGCGAACTGCTTAACCTTTTTTCTTATAGTGGGGGCAACCTATTTCTAACAGAATATCATGAATGCCTGTTTTTAATCTGCAATGAAGGCATAGTTAGATATTCCCTTCCCAACCCCTCTTTTATATTTCTATGTTTAGAGGTATCATAGCCGCAACGGAAAGAGAAGATAACCAATATGATCGAAGATGCCTATATAAGTTTTTTTGATGTCCTTGGCTTCACCTCCAGCTTTTTATCGGGAAGGCTCTCCAAAAGGTATGACAGCCTTATTGAGATGACCAATACGATACATGACCCTGATGTGACAATATTCCTAATGTCTGACAGTATCCTGTCAGTCTTGAAACAGCAGGGATACCTCTCTGCCTTTGTGGATACCCTTCTCGATTTTGACAAAAAAAGACAGACCTCCCTTTACAAAGAGGTCAATAATCTTAGCCGCCTGGGTGCGAGTAAGGAAGAATAAGGGAATAATTTCTTATTGACACCCCTCCTTAAAGCTGATAATTTTTATAAAATCTTTAAGGAGAAAATGGAGCTAGAGCCATCAGGATATAACAAAATAATAGGGCTCATAAAAAGGGGTGTGAATATACCGAATCCCCTTACAATCCATCTGGGTGATGAGGTAAATTTAGAGAATATCTCTTCCCATGATGTTACGCTCTACCCGGGCTGCCGTATCTATGGGGAGAAAACAGTAATCTCTGCCGGGGTAAAACTTGGCTATGAGGCACCTGTCACAGTTGATAACTGTCAGCTTGGGCAAATGGTCGAATTAAAGGGAGGCTATTTTACCCAATCTGTCTTTCTTGAAAAATCTAACATGGGCTCTGGTGCACAGGTTCGTGAGGCGTGCATCCTTGAGGAACAGGCAGGTGGTGCCCACTGTGTTGGTTTAAAACAGACGATCCTCTTTCCTTTTGTTACCCTTGGAAGCCTTATCAATTTTTGTGACTGTCTTATGGCAGGTGGAACGAGTCGTAAGGCGCATAGCGAGGTGGGAAGTTCTTACATCCACTTTAACTTTACCCCAGAAGGGGATAAGGCTACCGCATCTTTGATAGGGGATGTCCCTCAGGGTGTGATGCTCAACAAACCGCCTATCTTTCTTGGCGGGCAGGGCGGTATGGTTGGACCCATCCGGATTGGATATGGGAATGTCATAGCAGCGGGCTCAATACTCCGTAAGGACCTAGACGTAGAGAATAAGCTTGTTGTTGGCAAGGGTCATCATGGGACAATCCTTGACCGTATACCCGTGGCATACCCGAACCTGGTTCGTATAATAGAAAACAATGTGTTGTATATTGGAAATCTTCTTGCCTTAGAACAGTGGTATATCCATGTGAGGAGGATATTTTTCGAGGGCAGGGAATTTGGCATGCTTATCCATGCAGGGTTGCTTGAAAAACTTCAGATGGCAAAAGACGAACGCATCAAAAGGCTTAAAGACATGGCAGCAAAGATCAAACAGACCTCTGAAAAACAGGAAGGCTGGATAGATTCAGCAAAAAAGGAATTCTGTGAGAAAATAGGTCTTATTGAAGAGGTATTAAAAAATAAAACTATTGCTCATGAAGGGGCAAAAGAGCAGGAACGATTCCTGGATATCCTTACGAAAAATAAAGAACAGTATGGTGACAATTATATTGAAATCATACAGAACCTTCCCTCTTCTGTCTCTAAGGATGGAACAAGGTGGCTTGATAGTGTGGTGAAGGCATTCTGCAGGAGGATTGCACAGGAATTTCCTGCATTAAATATGTTTAAAAAGCATTGTTATAATCTTAATGATTAAAGGAGACTTTTATGGGTAGATTATTTGGAACCGATGGGATAAGGGGTGAGGCAAACAGATATCCTATGGACGCCCATACTGCATTTTCTGTTGGTCAGGCACTTGCGTATCTGCTTAGGAAACCCAATCACCGTGTTCGAATCATCATCGGTAAGGATACGCGCATATCAGGGTATATGCTCGAAAGCTCGCTGGAATCTGGTATCTCCTCCATGGGTGGGAATCCCTATCTTGTAGGGGTACTTCCCACACCAGGTATTGCATTTATAACACAGAGCATGAGGGCTGATGCAGGTATTGTCATATCCGCATCTCACAATCCTTATCAGGATAATGGGATTAAGATATTTTCTGGTAATGGATTTAAACTTTCCGATGAACAGGAGGAGACCATTGAAGGGCTCATCTTTGATAACACGTTATCCAGCATGGTTCCACCTCCAAAGGATATGGGACAGGCATACCGGATAGATGATGTAAATGGCCGTTACATCGTATTTCTCAAAAACACCTTTCCAAGGGAGCTGTCCATGGAGGGGATGAAGATAGTTATTGATACAGCGAATGGTGCCACCTATCGAGTTGCCCCTGAGGCGTTCTTTGAATTGGGCGCTAATATTGATGTTATCCACAATGCCCCAAGTGGTATCAATATTAATGATATGTGTGGCTCACAGCATACACAGGACCTCAGGAGGCGTGTTGTGGAGACAGGGGCGCAGATAGGGCTCGCCTTTGATGGTGATGGAGACAGACTCATAGCTGTTGATGAGAAGGGAAGGGAGATCACAGGTGACCAGATCCTTATTATCTGCGCAAAGATGTTAAAGGATAAGGGTCGGCTAAAAAACAATCTAATCGTAAGCACTGTGATGAGCAATCTTGGGGTGACAGTGGCATGCAAAAGATACGGCTTTAGACACCATGCATCAAAGGTCGGTGACCGATATGTGCTTGAGGATATGATTCGCCGGGGGGCAGTCCTGGGCGGTGAGGAATCGGGTCATATGATCTTCCTCGAACATCATACCACAGGGGACGGGATTATCACAGCCATGCAGCTTATAGCAGCCATGATGGAAACCGGCAAAACCCTTTCAGAGCTTGCGGCCATGATGGAGGTATATCCACAAAAACTTATCAATATCACGGTAAGGGATAAGCCAGAGCTCTCTACATTGCCTCAAGTAGTGGATGCCATCAAAGAGGTGGAGAAGGCATTGGGTGATGATGGAAGGGTGCTTGTACGTTACTCAGGGACACAGAACATGTGCCGTGTAATGGTAGAGGGGCCTACAGGGGAGATTACGGAAAGATACTGCAAACAGATTGCTGAGGTCATTCAGGAGGCGATCGGCTAATCAGCTGAAACAGGTGAGGATAGGAGACATATGTCGGCTACGGTCTTTGTTACAAATGATTTTGTTCACATGAGCGAGGTGGCTGCTGATATTGTAAAAAATTATATAGTCCGCATACAGAAGGAAAAAGGGGAGGTTGTTGTCGGCCTGGCAACAGGTAATTCCCCAACAGGTCTCTATAAACATTTGGCAAGGGCAGCAAATGCTGGAGAGTTTGATAGCGCACGGATAAGGAGTTTTAATCTCGATGAGTATGTGGGTCTTCCTGGAGAAAATGCACAACAACGGGTAATGCACAGGGAGAGCTACTGTTATTTCATGATTCAGGAGTTTTTCAGCCTCCTTCAAAAAAAGTTTAATGAGACGACCCTTCCCTATGGTTCGCTTATTGAGCAAAAACAGCTTATAAAGGAACTAAAAGCTAACCCTCAAGACTGGAAGGAGCTTGGTATGGATGCGGGCCGTTCAATTGTCATAAGAGACAATGCCTCATCTCCCTACCTTGCCTGGATAAAAAAGACCATCCTTAATGGTTATGCAAGAAAGATTAAAAATGCAGGCGGTATTGATATACAGATTATTGGTGTTGGTGGAAAAGGTCATGTGGCCTTTCATGAATCAGGTATCCCCTTTAGGAATAGCAAGATGCTTCTGGTAAGACTTGATGACAATACAGTACGCAATGCTGTTGCAGATGGTCATTTTTCATCGATAAGAGAGGCACCACAGTATGCAGTTAGTATGGGTGCAGAGCTTGTGTATCGGGCAAAGATTGTAGTCCTGCTTGCAAATGGCGAAAGGAAGGTTGAGCCTATAGCGGCATCACTTCTGGGAGAGGTAACCACAGAGGTGCCCATCTCATATGGTCAGATATATTCGAATAAGGGAGGGGTTCTTATCTATGTGATAGACCGTATTGCTGCACGCCAACTCCTTGCAAATATGGATGCCCTCTACAGGAAGAACATAGATATTAAGGTTGTATAGAAGGTTGTATAAATAGGGTACCCCTGTAAGGCATCCATTCTCATGTAAATCCATGGAAAAAAGGTTAATAGAACTCATAGAATCGAAGGGGCCCCTCACGGGCGCAGAGATCAAGGCATTAACAAATGCGGATAGTCTCCTTCTGTGGCAGACATGCAAAAAATCAAAGGAATTGAGGGTAAAAACAATAGGCATAAGGTATCTGAGGCTCGACAGGCAGGTGAAGGGTTATGCCCGTCTCTCGCCTTCAATCTTAAGGGAATTTCTCACCTACTCAGTGGTTGGACTCTCTAAAAAGCCACAATCCCTTTTTAGAAGAGCCTCCCAGATTATCTCTCACATCAATAATGTGAATCGTCTCAAGCTGGAGCTTGCACAAACCTTTGTGGATAAGATTCAATCTCAATACGAGGGTAACCCCTTAGG
>JAGPMK010000042.1 GCA_018052995.1 Syntrophorhabdales bacterium
TCTATATTATTTACTGGGTTTGATGTCTTAACTGGTGGTTGTATGGTTACATGTGGTTTTGTGTTGTTCCCATCTACATCCTTTTCTGGTATATCCTTTTCTGGTTTAAGGGCTGATCTATTTTGGGGATCTATGTTGTCAATAGTTGTGATATTATTATTTTCTCCTGAAGGGTCTTCTGATTTAAAAAAGACAGTGAGGATTGTCGTTATTAGTTCTGTTACCGCCTTTTTGAAAACCTCCCCGTCTTCTTTGCTGAGAGCTCCATCTGAATTCTTTATAATAAAAGACAGGTTACCCCCAATTCCCCTCTGTGCCTCAGAAGATCCATCAATAACAAGATTGCCTTTGCTATCTATTAATTGCCACAGCATCTGTATGGCATTAATACCTTCTACTTTCTGGGTCTCGTAACCAGCATTATCTGTTTTATCTAATATCATGCGTAACCCATTGTCACTATAGGCAATCTCCTTGGATATTACTGTTTTTCCAACAATATTAGCCATAGCATATTTAGACAAACTATTGTCACCAGATACAATCCCCTTTAGTATCTCAATAAACTCACGGGCAGAATTATCTGGTTCAGCAGGTATTTTGTCTATTAAGGATGCAACGCTGGATATACCTGCTGTTACTATGTCGCTAAAGGGTAATGTGTTCATAAAGAACTATATAACAAAACCTGTGCCAAAAAAATTACCAAATGATTATAATGGGTTATATTTTTAGATGGGATTTTGTATATGCTATAGGCAGGAAAAAAATTTCCAAATAGGAAAAAAATTCCTCATTGCTTTGGATTGACCCTTAACGCCAATTCATCGAGCTTTTTCTGTTCTTTTTTATTTGCCTCCTTTCTCATTACCTGTAAAGCCCTATTTTTGAGTGTCTCGAGTGTCTTTATCTCTTTTAATATCTCGCCGAGCTCCACCCTTAGTATCTCAATCTTTTCAAGGGTGGTCCTTCTTTCCTCTGAAAGCCTTGATTTTCTTGCCTCTAGCCATATAATGTGCTCCCTGAGAACATATATGTCATTACTATCTGTATCGGGTTCTGCAATCCTGCTGAAATCTCTTTTTATGTTATCCTCTGTAATAGTAATCTCCATTGATATACCCTCATAGAGGTCGGTCGTCTTTTTTAGATCCTTTTTTTTCTCATTGAGGAGGTTCTCTTTAACCTCTATAAGCCTATCAAAACGAAATTTAGACATATGCTTGTATACCCTCTTATTTTAAAAATTTAAAAAGACCTCATTTCGTGTAAAACAGTATCTTCATGCTATTGATGGCATCCTCAAGGGTAACCCTTTCGTCTACATTCTGTGTCAGAAATATTTTCACCTTATCCATCATGGCCATGGCATAGTCTATCCTCGGGTTGCTACCTGATCTATAGGCACCTATATTGATTAGATCCTCTGCCTTTTCATATTCCGATAATATCTCGATTATCTTTGTGGAATACTCTATCTGTTCTTTTGGGACAATATCCTTCATTATCCTGCTTATACTCCTTAATACATCAATAGGGGGGTAGTGATTCATATCTGAAAGCTTTCTTGAGAGGACAATATGGCCATCAAGGATGGAACGTGTTGTATCGGCAACAGGGTCCTCAAGGTCATCACCCTCTACGAGGACTGTATAAATGGCTGTCATGGTCCCATTGCCTTCGCCATTTCCTGCCCTCTCTAAAAGTTTCGCAAGGAGAGAAAAAACACTGGGTGTATAGCCTTTTGAGGTTGGTGGCTCTCCTATTGCAAGACCAATCTCTCTCTGCGCCATACAGAAACGGGTGAGTGAATCCATCATCAGAAGGACGTCTTTTCCTTTGTCCCTAAAATACTCTGCAATTGCCACAGTCAAAAAGGCCCCCCTGACCCTGATGAGTGGATGCTGGTCAGATGTGGCAACAATAACTATAGACCGATTTATTCCATCACCGAGGTCCTTTTCAATGAACTCCCTAACCTCTCTCCCCCTTTCGCCTATGAGCCCTATTACATTTATATCCGCCTCTGTGTGCCGCGCTATCATCCCAAGAAGAACACTCTTGCCAACACCAGAACCTGCAAATATACCAATCCTCTGCCCCTTTCCACATGTCAAAAGCCCGTTTATACATCTTATACCAAGGTCAAGGGGTTCGGTGATCCTTTTCTTTCTCATCGGGTTAACTGTATCCCTGTAAACAGGGACTGTGTCAAAACAATTAAGGATTCCCTTTTCATCAATAGGGTTACCGAGACCATCAATGACCCTGCCCAGTAAACCATCCCCTACATTTATATTTACTGTCTGTTTTTTAGAGAGTATCCTTGAGCCTATACCTATGCCTCTTATATCCCCAAGGGGCATCAAAAGCGTCTTGCCCGCCCTAAAGCCTACAACCTCTGCCTCAATAGGCGAAGAACCATCAACAGGATAGATCAGGGCTGCATCACCTACTGATGAAATAGGGCCCCTCCCCTCTATTACAAGCCCTACTACCTGATTTACCTTTCCGTATATCCTATAGGGATAAAGATTCTTTAATGTATCCCTGGTATAGGATAATATCTCATCTATCTCCATATTCTGATAAAAATCTCTTTCTCATCTCATCTATCTGGACAGAAAGGCTGCCGTCTATATCGCCAAAGTTTGTTTCAATAATAAAACCAGGCTCCTGTAGGGTATCATCAGGTAAAATATTTAATGATCTTATAAGCTCTTCTGATATATATCGCATATCATCTCTTCTTACCCTGACCTTAATATCATATTTATCTTCACAGATCTCCATTGCCTTTTTTGCCATCCTTATAATTGTTTCTCTGTCTTCCTCACACCCTTTCAGAATAATCGCCTCGGCAAAAACAAGGGCAAGCTCTATAGACAGCCTCTCAGTCCTTTCAATCATCTCCTGCCTAAATCTTTGGAGGGCAGCAATATCAGCATTCAGTCTCTTTAATACTGGCTCGGCCTTCTTCATCCCCATCTCAAGACCTGCCCTTTCACCCTCCCTATATGCATCCTCAAAGATTTTTCTTGCCTCTGCCTCTATATCTATAGTCTGTATGTCTCGCTGTGGGTTTTCCCCTTGGGATATTTTACCCCCTGAGGGATTAGCTTCTTCTTCAGGAAAAAGGGAGATAAACCCCTCCCCCTTCTCAATGCTGTTATCATCAATATCTTCGATGGATTTCAATCTAAGGGGTTTTATGGCATGGTCATTTTTAGACAAACTGCTCATTATCGCCTGTTATAATGATCTTTCCCTCTGCCTCAAGCCTCTTGGCAGTAAGAGCTATCCTTGTCTGGGTCTGTTCCACCTCGGACAACCTCACCGGACCCATTGCCTCAAGGTCCTCTTTAAGCATTGTTGATGCCCTCTCTGACATATTGGAGAATATCTTTTCCTTTATGGCATCTGAGGCGCCTTTTAAGGCAATAGCGAGCTCCTCTGAGGTGATCTCTTTTAAAAGGGTCTGGATGCTCTTGTTGTCAAGTTTTATTAGGTCCTCGAAGGTGAACATTAGCTGTCTTATCCTCTGTGCGAGTTCTGGATCTGCCTCTTCTATAGCCACTAAGAGCTCTCCTTCCCTTTTCTTATCCATCTGGTTCAGTATACTTGCAACAGCACTAACACCACCCATCTGTTTATCCTCGCCAACACCAAGATCCTGAAGCTGTTCTCTTATAATATCCTCTATCTCAAGAAGTAGATTTTTATCAACCCTCCCAAGATTTGCCATTCTCGTAATTACATCACCCTGGATCTTCTCAGGTAGCATACTTATAACATCACATGCCTTTCTGGGAGGCAATAGGGATACAATAAGGGATATTGTCTGGGGATGTTCGCCCTTTATGGTTGTGGCAAGCAACCTTGAATCACATGTCTTTAGATAATCACCAAGGACGCCACCCCTTGTCTCCACGGCACTCAGATATGCCTCTGCTGTCTCATCGCCGAAACTTTTTCTTACAAGGTCTTTAAATCTGTTCTGTCCATTTATAACAACAGAGCCGCTTTTTGATATATTAGCCAAAAACTCATTGTGAACCTGTCTTATAACGCTTTCAGGGATAAGCTTGATCTTTGCCACCTCTCGAGCTATCGCCTCTATCTCTTGCCTTTCAAAGTCCTTAAGTATCTCTTTAGAAAGGCTCTCATCCATTGTGAGAAGAAGGATGGCCGCCTTTCTTATCCCTGGGATATTAGGTGCGTCCATCGTTTATCCACCCCTTACCCACTCCTTGAGTATCAATTTTACAACCTCTTTATCCTGAAGGGCATTGGCGAGTGCCGGCTGCATACCTGCAAGGCCCTGTGTTTTATCTTCTGAAGAACCTGTGCCTAACTTATCCATATTATTGTCTTGTGAGCTTCCTGTGTATACTACATCCTTAATCTTCTCCAGTTCTTTTAGTGGCATAGATGTCCCTCTTTCCCTGAAAATACCTATCAAAGGTTTTACCACAAAAAAGATGATCGAGAAAAGTATCGCCATGTAAAATGCATATTTGGCCATATCATATATCAGCTCTTTTTTACCTGAGCCCTCAAGTGCGCCTTTTTCATCTGTTAGAGCCTCTGTTTCAAAAGGAATATTTATAACCTCAATATTGTCACCCCTTTCCTCATTGTAACCTACTGCCCGGGCGATGAGATTCTTAATATCCTGTATCTCTTTCTGTGAACGGGGTGTATATTTAAGTTCCTCTTTTTTGCCGCTCTTTATCTTTTCGTATCTACCATCCACTACCACAGCAAGGGATAGCCTCTTTATATCACCATACGGCTCTACAATCTTTTTTATGCTCTTGCTCAGTTCATACGACCTCTGTTCCTCCTCCTTTTCAGAACCGCTTATTCTACCATTATCATCTGATGCAACATTTTTTGCAGCCATATTCACATTAGAGGCAACACCCGGAACACCGCCAGGCCTTATTGCCTTATTGGTTACCTTCTCCGTGGTCTTTCTCATCTGTGATACCACAGATTTATCAGGATTATACTCCTCCTGGACAACCTCTACTTTTTTAAGATTAAGCTCTATGTTTGCCCTGACGATAGACTTGCTCGCAGGGAGGAAGGAATCAAGCATGGACTGGATAGACTCCTCGATCTTCTTCTCGATCCCCTTCTGGAGTTCATATTGTTGTCCTGAAAGGACAATGGATGAACTGCTATCACCGCTTTTGTAAAGAATCTTACCTGATGAATCAATAACCGTAACGTTTTCAGGCCTTAAGCCCTCAATGCTACCTGCAACAAACTGAACTATCCCATTCACCTGATCCTTTGAAAGGGATTTTCCTGGTTTTAATTTCAGAAATATCGATGCAGTTACATTTTTTTCTCTCTCTGCAAACAGGGTCTTCTCAGGCAGTGCTATATGGACACGGGATGTCTTTACCTCGGGCATCTGGTTTATTGTCCTTGATAATTCACCCTGTATCGCCCTTTTATAGTTTATATTCTGCATAAACTCTGTCATTCCGTAGTTGGTCTTGTCAAAGAGTTCAAAGCCTATGCCGCTGTTACCTGGCAATGCATTCTGTGAAGCAAGACTGAGTCTTACCTCGTTTACCTTTTCCTTGGGCACGTATATAGCTGTCCCTCCAAGACCAAGTTTATAGGGAACCTTCTGATCCTTAAGCCTTGATACAATCATGGATGCATCTTCCACTGCAAGACCAGAGAACAGGGGCTGATAGTTTTCCCTCTGGATAAATGAAAGCCCTATAACAGAACCGCCTACCAGGGCAATAAAAAGAAACAGATACAGATAGAGCTTGTTTTTCGGGGTTGTCTTTATAAAATTTTTTACATTACTAACAAGCAACTGTGCTGCAGCCATAATTATACCTGCATCCTCATAATCTCTTCATAGGCACTGATGATCTTGTTCCTTATTTGCATCATTAGCTGAAAGGTCATATCTGCCTTTTCAACAGCAATCATGGTTGTATGGATATCTGTATTCTCCATTGTTGCAAGCCTCTGGATCTCTTTATCTGTCTCTTTCTCTATCTCATTTGCCTTGTTAATGGATTCCTTTAATATATCCACAAAAGATCCAGCACTTTTTTTCTCATTAACTGTCTTGTTTTCAGGAAAGTGAGGTAATTGTAATGTCTCTATCTTCATCTTTCACCTCCTACTTACCTATCTCGAGTGTCTTTACAAACATCTCTTTTGTAGTGTTCACCACATTTACATTTGCCTCGTATGACCTGGTGGCTGATACCATATCCGCCATCTCTTCCATAAGATTTATATTAGGATATACAACATATCCCTCCTTGTCTGCATCCGGATGACCTGGGTCATATACCTTTTCAAAATTTTTACTGCTCTTTGCTATCTCTTCAACCTTTACGCCCTCTATCTTTTCTGCAAAAACCCTTCCGAATCCCTCTGAATCATCAAGGTCTGCTGTCCTGAAGACAACCTCCTTTTTCGTATATGGCCCGCCATCTTCAGTCCTTGTGGTATGGATATTGGCAAGGTTTGTGGCTATAGTCTCCATGCGTATCCTTTGAGCCTTTAATCCTGATGCACTGATTTTTAAAATATCAAGGATCCCCATATTATCTCCTTCCTTCATTGATGATATAACGCACCATCGAAAACCTCTTTGTTATCAACTGAACAAGGGCACTATACATCATGCTATTCTCGTTGAGTTTTACCATCTGTGCCTCTATATTCACCGTGTTGCCGTCTGCAGAGCTTATCCCCTCATTCTCTGTTTTCTCTATAACATTAAAATTATCTATACCTGATAACTGCCTTTCAAGTTCTGTATGGAAATTTATATCCTTTTCCTTAAAATTAGGCGTCTCCACATTGGCGATATTGCCTGCGATTATTTTATGATAAAATGACCTTACATTTAATGCCTTTTCTATAACATCAAAGACACTCATTATTCACCTCTTTTTCTGTTAATATGCCCATCTCTCTATATTCTTTAATCTTATTTCTCAGTGTCCTTGCCGTTACCCCTAAAAGCGATGCAGCCTTTGTCTTATTTCCATGACATGTTTTAAGGGCATCCAAAATAAGCCTCATCTCCATCTCCTTTATTGAGCCTTTTGTAGATTCCTGGGTAAACTCCATCTCATTTAGGTGTGTCAATTTTATAACAGAGTAATTAGACAGAATACATGCCCTTGCTATGACATTCTCCAGTTCACGGGCATTTCCCTTCCAGTTGTTCTCTATTAAAAACCTCATCGCCTCGTCTGTTATCCCCACATCCATACCCTTAGAATGTTTTCGCAAAAAGCATGCCACAAGATCAGGTATATCCTCCTTTCTTTCCCTCAAAGGAGGCACATATATAGGAAACACATTAAGACGATAGTAAAGGTCTTCACGGAATCTTCCCTCAGCCGCCATGGCCTTTATGTTCCTATTTGTAGTGGCAATAACCTTAACATCAATCTTTTTAGGATATCTTGAGCCAACAATCTCAATCTCCTTCTCCTGCAAAACCCTTAATAGTTTAGCCTGCAGTCTGAAATCCATCTCTGTTATCTCGTCAAGAAGTATGGTACCTTTATCTGCAATCTCGAATTTACCCATCTTCCTCGAGTTTGCACCGGTAAAGGCACCCTTTTCATATCCAAAAAGCTCGCTTTCCAGGAGATTCTCTGGCAGTGATGCACAATTGACAGGAACAAAGGGCATCTGCGCCCTATCGCTATTCTCATGGATAAAACGGGCGACAAGCTCCTTACCTACACCGCTTTCCCCTACTATCAAAACAGTGGCATCTGATTTTGCCACCCTCTCTGCCTTTAAAAGCACATCCCTCATTGCCTTGGATGTGTATATTATCTTGCCGTTATTGACCCCCAGGGCGCGCCTGACTGTATTATAAAGCGCCTCTGCTGAAAAAGGCTTCTGGATATAATCAAATGCCCCTTCTTTTATTACAGTTACTGCATCCTGGATAGTCCCATAGGCAGTAACAAGTATAACAGGGAGAAGCGGGTATTCCCTTCTTATGTGTTTCAACAGGTCAATGCCATTAAGATGGGGCATCTTGACATCTGTTATAATAAGGTCAAATATGCCTTTACCCATCTCATCTATTGCCTTCATCCCATCCTCAGCAGTAGATACTGCATATCCGACCCTGCTAAGGGAATCCTTAAGGGCAACCCTCATGTGATAATCATCATCAATAACAAGGACATTTGCCTTCATCTTTCTCTATCCTTAGGTAGATTTATATAAAATGTTGTGCCCAAGCCCTCCTGGGATTCTACCTCAATATACCCCTCATGGGCATGAATAATATTATGGACAATAAAAAGGCCAAGCCCAACGCCCTTATCCTTTGTAGTAAAAAAGGGGTTGAAGATATTTTTTCTCACATCATCGGCCATGCCAACACCATTATCATTTATAGTAATTACTATATACCCCTTGTCCTCTTTTATGTCTATTCGTATAATGCCCTTGGCTTTTATGGCATCTATGGCATTACTTATAAGATTCATAAATACAAGCTTCATCATATCAGGGTCAAAAAATAGGGTATCTTTATAATCGACACTATAGATTACCTCTATGCCTCTATTTGCGATGGAGGGACCCATAAAGTCCAGTATTTCCTCTACAACCCTGCTTATGCTCTCTTCTTTAAGCGCAAGGGTCTTTGGCCTTGTGTATGACAGGATATTGTTGATTATCCTGTCGATAGTCTGAACACCAAAACGGATATACTCCACATACTGCCTGTCTTTAACCCTCATCTTGGCATCATGCAGCATAGAGAGAAAAAGCACCATACTTGCGAGGGGATTTTTTATCTCATGGGCTATCCTTGCAGCCATCTCGCCCATAGCACGGAGTCTCTCATCCCTCTCGAGCCTCTCTTTCATCCTTTCAAATTCAGTAATATCTTCAATAATCAGGACCTCTTTGCCTTTGAAGCCATTCTGCAGGACATCCTTATTCCACCTATAATATCCTTTACCATTTTTAATAACCCCTGCCTTATCCCTACCACTGCCTATCTCGTCGAGCATCCTTTCTGAACTGAGTTTTTCGGCTGCCTTATTTGTAAAGGATATGGATTTATGGTCAAGGACTACAATGCCCATTGGTATAGAATCAAGTATATTATGGAGGTATTCCTTTGCCTGTTCCAGTTCCCTGTTCTTATTCTCTATCTCTATTTTTAGGAGCCTTATCTGACCCTCGAGGGCGTTATAATAATTTACGATGGAATCTGATGCCCTTGCGAATTCTGAGAATGCATCCTTTAATAGCTCTGCCTCTGATATAACCATGCAATTTTAGTTGCAAATTACATACCAAAAATTTTTAATCTCAAAATGCTTTTTTGCAAGTATTTATTGTTTATGGGTAGCTAAAATCCTATACCTCTGGTTAAACAAGGCAATGAAGTCTGTCAATTTTTTGACAAAGATATCAGTCCATTTTAAGACGCTTCATCTTCTCTATAAGGGTTGTCCTGTTTATATTTAGCATACTTGCCGCCTTGCTTTTTACACCCTTTGTCTCTTTCAGTGCCTTCATAATAATGGCTTTTTCAAACTCTGTAACAAGGGTCTCATAACCCTTCTGGATATCAATCTGCTGCTCCTTTTCCTTAAAGGCCCATAGCTTCTCAGGCAGATCCTCTATTGTTATGGTGCCCTTCTTTTTCAACACCACAACCCTTTCAACTATATTATTCAGCTCCCTCACGTTACCTGGGTAATCATATGCCAAAAGGACATCCATGGCATTCTCATCAATCCCCTCAACAGAGGCATCATTCAGACGATTGGATTGTTGGAGAAAATAATTAAGGAGAATAGGTATATCCTGTTTCCTCTCCCTTAAAGGTGGTATATGTATGGGGACAACATTCAGCCTGTAATATAGGTCTTCCCTGAAGGCGCCCTCCCTTACCATCTTCTCCAGGTCCCTGTTTGTTGCTGCGATAAATCTTATATCCACCTTAATTGTCTTGGTGCCCCCGATCCTCTCAAGGGTCTTTTCCTGGAGCACTCTGAGGAGCTTAACCTGTAATGCAAGACTCATATCCCCTATCTCATCGAGAAATATTGTCCCCTTATCCGCCACCTCAAACTTACCATGTTTGGTATTGTATGCACCGGTGAAGGCACCCTTTTCATATCCAAAAAGCTCGCTTTCTAAAAGATTCTCTGGTATTGCCCCACAGTTTACTATAACAATAGGATTATCCTTTCTTAATGAATTATAGTGGATTGCCTTTGCAACAAGCTCCTTGCCCACCCCGCTCTCACCTGTTATCAGGGTTGTGACATTACTATCAGCCACCTTTTCTATAAGCTCGAAGACCCTCTGCATCCCGAGGCTTACACCTATGATATTATCAAACCTATATTTTTCCTTCAGGCAGTCCTTTAATAATGCATTCTCGAGTAGCAATCTGCTCTGGGAAAACCTCTTCATAAGGTTTGCCTTTGTAGACAGGCCCTTGTTGAAGTTCTCGCTCTTTAATAGGTTATAATAATACATGGCTGATTCAACAGTGGACAGTATATCCTCTAATTTAAAAGGCTTTAGTATATAATCAAAGGCACCGCACCTCATGGCATTTATTGCACTATCCATAGTCCCATATCCTGTTATTACAATCCCCAGGATATCTAGGTATTCCCTCTGTATATAGCTTATTAATTGCAAACCATCAATCCTGGGCATGGAAAGGTCTGTTATAAGTATCTGGTATGACCCTGTCTTCAGCGCAGATAAGGCATCCTTGCTATCAAGAAAGGGGTCTACCTCATAACCATTGTCCCTTAAGAATTCTGTTAGAAGCATTAATATACTCTCTTCATCATCAACAATGATAATACTGCCTTTTTTTGTCTCCTTATCACCTGTTATATCCATTTTATCTGATTAAAGATTAAAAGATTTTAGAAATTTTGTAAAGTGGTTTAGACCTATAAAGGTTTAACCAAAAGGTTTAACTTTTGCCTTGGTTCTCCGATAATAATTTTACGAGGATGGATAATGGGGATCAGATTTTTAAAAGAGATAATCAGCATACTGATGGAAAGCAATAGCTATTTTAGGCTCACCCTCAAGGAGCGCAAAGAACTTATAGGCTATTTTCTCAGAAACATTACGTCCCCTCTTTTATCAGAGATAGATAGCCGTGACCTTAAATAATTTGGATCTCCCTATAGTCTCTAAAGATTATAATAAAACTAATTATTTTAAAAAGTTAAGAGATAAACCCTAAACATAGAACTGACTTTCTTGACATGTCAACAATTTGACAACGGAACTAAAACAAAAGGTTTTATTTTTAAATAAGAATATTTAATTGATTGGCTATCCCTGTGGACTTTTTCCCAAACCTTTACTCGAATGAAAAGTCTATATATACAATCTCCTTTTCCCCCTCACTACCATTATCGAGAGAAAAATAAAAAGGCAGTGAGATTATTGGAAGTTTTGTAATAAAATTCATCTCCACCTGTTTACCCACAATGACCATTGGGATTGCCGCGTTCAGGTTTATACCTTTTTTCTCAAACTCCTTTCTTGCCTGACCAGAGATTATATTTGTTATCTCGCCTACCGCATCTACAACATCCTGGTTTATACTATCACATTCATCGCCGATTAGTGTTTTATAGATATATTTTGCGCCTGCCTCCCTTAGACTGATTGCCACTGTCCCTTTTTTATCCCCAGCCAGCCCCATTATACCTGTGACGTCCCCTGAGGCTACACAGGTGTTTTTCAATTGAGGCTTGCCCATATCAACATTTATGCTCAGCATGGTCTTAAAAACAGTCTGGGCAGCAACAATAAACGGATTGATATACTGGACATCCATAAGATTCCTCCAAATAAAATTATTTTGTTATACGCTCTTTAGCCTTTTCAATGGCTGCCTGGAGCTTCTCAGGGGTAAAGGGCTTTACAATATAATTATCAACCCCTGATTTGATTGCCTCCATAATATTGCCCTTCTGTGCCTCTGCTGTGACCATGACAAAGGGGATCTTCTTGATATTTTCATCTGCCTTGCATGCCTTTAAAAAGTCTATACCTGTCATCTCTGGCATTATCCAATCACTTATGATGAGATCGACCTCTTCTTTCTTTAAGAGATCAAGGGCCATCTTGCCATTTTCTGCCTCTACAACACTCTCAATACCTATCTGTTTCAGGACATTTTTTATTATCTTTCTCATTGTTGAAAAATCATCCACAACAAGGACATTCATATTATACTCCTCCATAAAAAATTTAAAAAGCTGTATCTATTTTATCGTTAAAGACAAAATAAACTTAAGGGCAATCATAATTTTCTATAATTCCTTTAAATAAATGTTATAAATAATAGATAGAAAAAGTTCAATCAACAAAATAAAGAGGGCTTAATAAATTTTTAAAAAAATCGATAAAAGATTAGTCTCTAACCAGTGGGGTGCCTAAATGAAGATAATAAAAATAATATTGGTAACAGTAATCTTTTTCCTGTTAATCTTTAATGCCTCCACATCCTCCACATATGGGGATACTGAAAAAAGAGAACTGGATGTAGAGAGGGATAAGGACAAGACCGTATATATAATAGGAGGCACTACTGATTCAAGGCAGAGGGATCAGACAGAGGAGGACAGACAAAATTCATGGGATATGTTAAAAAATACAAGAATAAAGATTGATAAAAAAAGATAATGGTATAGATATTGCATTTTACTAAAGTTATGACAGATTATATCGACATGATTGACATGATTATTATGCACAACATAACCCATAGAAATAATAATATGGTAAGGATGCCACGCGTAGATCAGACAAAATTCAGCAATCTTCTCAAAAAGCATATGTCAAAAACTGAAACCAAGACAGGCCCACTGGGTCCTTTAAAAAAAATAAGCATGCAAAATAGACTTAATCCATTAATGGACATAGCAGTCAATCAAATAGAAAGGGGGGATTTTGAGACCGCCCTTGAGGTGGTCCTCAGGCACGAGGGTAAAAGGCCTGTGGGTAGCGATGGCTCAAGCAGTGAGGCCTCAAGATATGGGATTCTCCAGTCAACAGCAAGGGCAATGGGGTTTAATGGTAATATAAAGGATATCACAATAGAACAGGCAAGGGCTATATATGAAAGGCTATGGGATCAATCTGGTGCAGCCAATCTCCCAGCGCCTCTTAGCATTGTATATTTTGATACCTATGTGAACTCCCCTGCCATGGCAAAAAAACTCCTTGCAAAATCAAAAAATGATATAAACACCTTTCTCGATATGAGAGAACAGAGATATATAAAACTTGCAGAAAAAAGGCCTGATATCTTTGGTAGATACCTAAAGGGCTGGAAAAACAGGGTCAATAACCTGAGGATTATGGTGGCAGGTCTTCAGGGAAAAGGCATCGCAAAAGGAGCCTGAAATATTTAGCTTCAAAACATAGAAGGTCACCCAAGCTGGTGAACATGGAAGAGGTAGCTGGGCAGTTCAGGGTTTAGTTAGTGTTGGTATCTCAAAAAACAGGGGATTGCTATCAACTTGTTTTTAAAACGCAATTAACCCTCTGTTTCTAATTCTGTGAGGGTGTGGTAATTTAAATTAAAGATGAATCACTTGATTTTTATAAGGACCAGCAATCTATTGAATAATATAAAATCTTTCTCAAACGGGCTTTATCTGCAATGCTTACGATTATAGGTATAGCTGTAGTTATAATCTCTGTGATGGGGGGGTTTATCCTTGAGGGTGGGCCTGTCCTTGTCCTCATTCAGGTGGCAGAGTTCATGATAATAGGCGGGTCTGCCATAGGGGCATTACTTATCTCAACGCCGACCAAACTCCTGAAAAAGATAATAGACAACCTTATCAAGACGTTTAAGGGGACAAAGACAAACAAGCAGACATACCTTGACCTTTTAAAACTTCTCTATGAGATATTTAATATTATAAGGAAGGATGGGCTTATTGCCATTGAGTCACACATAGAAAGGCCATCAGAGAGTTCAGTATTTCAGAACTATCCTGCATTCTTAAAGCAGACCCATCTTATTGAGTTTATATCAGATACACTCCGCCTTGTCATTATGGGTGGTGTCCCACCCCATGAGATAGAGCTTTTGATGGATGCAGATATTGAGTTGCACCACCACGAAGGCTCAAAACCAAGTATGATACTCCAAAGGATAGGGGATTCACTGCCTGGACTTGGTATTGTGGCAGCAGTCCTTGGCATTGTCATAACCATGCAGGCAATAAACGGGCCCCCCGAGGAGATTGGCCATAAGGTAGCAGCAGCCCTTGTGGGGACATTCCTTGGCGTATTTGCCTCGTACGGTTTTATACAGCCCCTTGCCACAAACATTGAGCTCTCTAATGATGAGGATTCCCGTATATATCACGTGATTAAATCAGGCATCATATGCGCTGCCAAGGGCTTAAACCCCATACTCTCTGTGGAATTTGCCCGCAGGTCAATAACCTCTGATTTTCGGCCATCCTTTCAGGAGATGGAGGGTTATGTGAAGGGCACAAAATGAGTGATGATAGACATAATGTATCAATAAGGATTGTGGTAAAAAAGAAGGGTCATGGCGGTCATCATGGCGGCGCATGGAAGGTGGCATATGCTGACTTTGTAACAGCCATGATGGCGCTATTTATTGTCTTATGGATCGTTAGTCAGAATAACAGCATAAAACAGGCAATCGCGGCCTATTTTAAAGACCCTACTGTATTTATAGGGGGTAGTGGGATGCACACTGGGCTGTCTGCCAACCCCCCGTCCCCTGTCCTATTCCCAAAGGATGAATTAAAATCAAATGACCAATTATTCAAAAATATTCAGGATGAGATATCAAAGATAAAACATGAGATGGTAACACTGACAGCAGAGGGCAAAAAGATAGAGCAGATGGTTTCTAAAACCCCGGGGTTTGAAAAATTCAAGGACAAGATCCAGCTAAGCGTAACAGAAGAGGGCTTGAAGATTGAGCTTATTGAGGACAAGGAGGGTCTATTTTTTGATGTGGGAAGTGCACGGCTAAAACCAGAGACAGTAAAGCTCCTTAAGATGATAGCCCAGGAGATCAGCACATTGCCAAACAAGGTTATTATTGAGGGCCATACAGACGCATTGCCCTATATAACACCAGGTTATTCAAACTGGGAGCTGAGCTCTGATAGGGCAAATGCAGCCCGAAAAGTGCTTGAGGAATCAGGTCTCAAAAAGGACCGCATTATAGGTGTTCGGGGATATGCAGACAGGGCACTTAAGCACCCAGATAGACCACTGGATTTTGCCAACAGGAGGGTAAATATTGTAGTGGCTATACCAAAGCCAAAACTCATAGAGGGCCAAAAATGAATAACGAAGATGGCTACAAGATACTCATAGTAGACGATGAGAGACTGGCAATAAATGTTATTGAGCGGCTTTTATCGCAAAACGACAACTATAAGCTATTCAGTGCCAATAATGCCCATGAAGGGCTCAGGATAGCAAAGGAAATCCGGCCAGATATCATTATAAGCGACTATTATATGCCAGAAAAAGATGGCATTGAGTTCTGTCGGGATATAAGAAATGACCCTGAGCTTGAAAATACCATATTCATCCTCCTTACAGCAGAGACCAGCGTGGATAAAAAGATAGAGGGTCTTTCAAAGGGTGTGGATGATTATATTGAAAAGAATATATCTGCAAAGATCCTTGCTGGAAAGGTAAGGGTATTTCTCAAGATAAAGACCCTCCAGAACGAACTATTAAAAGAAAGGGAAAGGCTAAGAGCTACCAATCAACAATTGGAAAGGAATATTAATGAGATGATTGCTGTCCTCTTAAAGATCCTGGAACTTAATATCCCTGATGCAAAAAAAAGGGCTGATAAGGCAAGGGATATTGCCAGGTATATAACCGAAAAGCTGGCGCTGCATGAAGAAACGCAAAAGAGGATAGTCGTTGGTGCCCAGCTGCATGAGATAGGCAAGGTTGGCATACCAGAGAAAATCATAAAGTCAAGGTTTAACATGCTTACCCAGGATGAGCTGAATATATATTACCAGTTTCCCCTTATAGGCTCTTTAATAATATCCACTATCACAGGCTATGAATCCACGGCCTATGATATATACCATCAGCTGGAAAACTATGATGGATCAGGCAGGCCTGATGGTATTATGAAGGATGAGATATCCCTGGGGTCAAGGATATTAAGGGTTATAGTCTTTCAGGAAGAGATGTTCATGTCAGGGAAAAACACTGATGAGATCATAGAGGGACTAAGACTTGCGATGAACACAAAACTCGACCCTTTAATAGCATCATATGCAATCAACTATTTTATAGAAAACAGGGATAAGGGGCAGGTAAGGGGCAGCAATATAGGCATAGAAGAACTGAAACCAGGGATGGTTATAGAGGAGGATGCATTCTCAGTATCCGGGGTAAAGATATTAACAAAGGGCATGCGATTGAATGAGAGGATAATAGATATTGTAAAGAATAGAAATATATCAGACCCCATTGTGGGTGGTATCTATATAACCAAACTATAAACCTTATGCTGTATCCTCTAAATCCTTTTCATTCATAGGTTATCCATTTTTGAAAAGGGGGTCTTTAGAGTGCCTTTTACAGATATTTTTTACTCAAAGTCTATCTTTATTATGCCCTGATTATACACTAACCGGCTTTATGCCCCAGATCTTCTCTGCATATTCCCTTATAGAACGGTCACTGGAGAATCTCCCTGAGCGGGCAATGTTGAGTATAGCCATCCTTGTCCACTGTTCCCTATCCAGGTATGTCCTGTTCACCCTCTCCTGACATGCGATATAAGACTCATAATCAGCAAGAACAAAATACTCATCCCTGCCTAAAAGGGCCTCGATTATGGGCTGAAAAAGCCTTGGCTGAGCTGGCGAAAAATAGCCATCTTTTATCTGGTCTATTGCCTTTCTCAGTTCCTGGTTCTTTTCATAATATACCCTGGGGTTATAACTTTGCCTCATATTGAGGATCTCACAGGCTGTAAGACCAAATGAAAAAAAGTTTTCCTCACCCACTTCATTGCGTATCTCTATGTTCGCACCATCAAGGGTTCCAATGGTCAGTGCGCCATTTAGTGCAAACTTCATATTGCCTGTCCCCGATGCCTCATAGCCTGCTGTGGATATCTGTTCAGAGAGTTCTGCTGCCGGGATAATCCTCTGGGCAAGGGTAACGCTATAATTCGGCACAAATACCACCTGGATCTTATTCTTTATCCACTCATTCCCATCAATAATCATCTTTATGTTGTGGATAAGTTTTATTATGAGCTTACATAGAAAATAGCCTGGTGCCGCCTTGCCTGAAAACAGAAAGATCCTGGGGACAAAATTCTCCCCAGTCCTACCCTCCCTTATCCTGTTGTAGGTTGTGATAATGTGGAGGACATTCAAAAGCTGCCTCTTGTATTCATGAAAACGCTTTATCTGACAGTCAAGGAGAAAGTCTTTCTGCAACCCCATCTGACAGGTAGTCATAAGACACCTTGACAGGTCTTCCTTATTTGATTCCTTAATCTTTCTAAACTGTTCGCAGAATTCGGCATCATCTACAAACTGTTCGAGTCTTCTTATATCATCTAAGTCTTTTGTCCATTTATCACCTATAACCTCAGTAATCAGCCCTGCGAGGTTAGGGTTTGATTCAAGGAGCCAGCGCCTCTGGGTAATGCCGTTTGTTATACTCACAAACCACTCGGGTGCCAGTTCATAAAAATCCTTAAATACCACATCCTTTAATATGTTTGTATGGAGTTCAGATACCCCGTTTATCTTATGACTGCCCACAATCGCAAGCCTTGCCATATGGACAATACCGCCTGGTCCTGGACCGCCTGTGATAATCCCCATCCTGCTTTTCACATCCTGTTTTTCAGGAAATCTCTCCTGCACCTGAACCATAAACCTTCTATCTATCTCTTGGATAATCTGGAGGTGACGGGGGAGAAGCCTTGCAAAAAGGCTCTCAGACCATATCTCAAGCGCCTCAGGCAGGACTGTGTGGTTTGTATATGCAAAGGTCTTTCTGGTAATCTCCCAGGCGTAATCCCATGGCAAATTCTCTTCATCCACAAGTATCCTCATTAATTCCGCTATGGCAATAGAGGGATGTGTGTCGTTGAGCTGAATAGCCACCTTCTCAGGTAGGTTTCGATATGTCCTGTATGTCTTTTTGTATCTTCTTAGGATGTCTCTTAGGGTAGCGCTTGCAAAAAAATATTGCTGCTTGAGTCTGAGCTCCTTTCCTGCCATGGACTGATCATTGGGATATAGAACCTTTGAGATATTCTCACTGCTAAATTTGTCCTCAACTGCCTTTATATAATCGCCACTATTGAAGTATTCGAGGTTAAATTCCCTTGTCGCCTTTGCAGCCCAGAGACGAAGCGTATTAACTGTATTGTTTCTGAACCCAGGGACAGGATAATCATATGCCATTGCCATAACATCCTCTGTATCGGCCCAATCCATCCTGTATTTCCCGTCTGCGGCCTGGATGGTCTTTACCCTGCCGTAAAACTTCACAGGGTAGAGGAGTTCTGGTCTAGGGAACTCCCAGGGATTCCCATATCTCAACCAGCTATCGGGTGATTCAACCTGATAGCCATCCCTTATGCTCTGGATAAAAATACCATATTCATACCTTATGCCATATCCATAACCAGGATATTGTAATGTAGCAAGGGAATCAAGGAAACACGCGGCAAGCCTACCAAGCCCCCCGTTGCCCAGGCCTGCATCCCACTCATGCTCCAGTGCCTCCTCAAAGGTAATACCAAGGATATCCACTGCCTGACTATATTCATCTGCCATATTAAGACTAAGGACATAACTTTTTAAAAGCCTGCCCAGTAGAAACTCAAGGGAGAGATAATAGACCCTTTTTGTCCCCACGCTATAATACTGCTGCTGGGTCTGTATCCATCGCTTTGCCAGTGCCTGCCTAACACTCAAGACTACAGATTCAAACTTATCCCTTGATGTGGCTGAATAAAGGTCCTTGGCAAGCCCACGGACAAGGTTTTCCATGAGACTTTTATACAGGCTTTCAAGATTCTCGATCATACTTAAAGACCTTTCTATATAGTTATCGTTATATTGTGTAATGTCATAATATTAAATATGGCTTATAAAATGCAAGAAAAAACAAAAAAATTTTAAAACCCTTATAAAACCTTGTGAAGGTCTTTATGCCCAACCTTAAATAAAGCTCACAACATTATGCATTCATCAGTAGCACATGATTTAATGAAATATTGACACAGCTCAATATGGATGTTAGGTTTTCAGCTAAAATTTTACGACATTGGATTATCTTATTAAAATTTCATCCATATGGCCAGGAAGGGGACAAGATAGCTTGATGCTATCATCAGCAGAACCTGTAAAAACAGAATATGCAATGGAAAATGAATTGACAGGTTTGTGCATTATGCTGCTTGACCTGTTTTATATGTTATTAGACAAAAATAGATATTTTTTTGAACACTTTTGTAATAAAATATCCATTGCAGGGAGGACAATGAGAACCATGAAGGAGCGATTCAAGAGGGTAGCTTACCGTTACCGCATTGCTAACGAGGGCATATAAGACACTACCATCTTTCTTCAGCAGTCGAACCTCGTAGGTATCGGGCTCATTTTCTCCTGCCTGCCTTCTTCGAGCCCTTGTCATAATGAGGTCGCGCTCGTCAGGATGAACCCTCTCGACAATCGTTAAGCCAGCAATCTCTGCCAGGGTATAGCCAAGCATATCTGCAAATCTTTCATTGGCAAAGATAAATCTGCTATCCTGGTGCATGGCAATACCAACCAGGGCATGGTCAACAAGGGTTCGGTATTTCTCTTCTGACTGTCGTAGATTGAGCCTCATCTTTTTGTATTCACGCATATCATAGCCAGTAATTACTACCCCTACAGGCTCTTCAGCTCTATCCTTTACAACTGAGGCTGAAAGCAACATAGGGACTTTCTCTCCATTTTTTGCTAAATAAATCGCACTGCGGCTACCTATCCTCCCCTGCTCAAGCGCCTGCCTAAGAAGGGCATTGCCATCAGTCGCTTTTGCGGTGACAATTGAGCTAACTTCCTTATTAACCAGCTCTTTGGCTGTATAGCCTAATATATTCAAGGTCGCCCTGTTTACCTTGGTAATCCTGCCATCCATGCCTACCAGTATCAGCGAATCGGTAATAGTGGATAGTATATTTTCGGCAGCAGCACTGGGGGTAAGGGTCATCAACCCGTATCTTGTTATGGCACAAACCAACCCCCATGCCCAGATAAGGATAATAAGACATGCTGCGGGAGGCACAAAATTGATTTTCAACACAGGGAATATTACATCCGTCATGGAGCCCAGGATAAGGGCAATAATGGGGGTAAGATAGAGTAACCTTGCCTGTTTTTTTT
>JAGPMK010000043.1 GCA_018052995.1 Syntrophorhabdales bacterium
AATAAAAAATAATTTAAAATGAAAGTGCCTAAATTTAATTGTTATCTTTTAATGCATTTATTTGTTTAAAAAATTTTGAATATTGCTTTTTCAGACCAGATTGGATTTTTATGAACAGTGATCCCTTATACTATACCCCTTGAGATGGAAAATAATAAGCGATTTATATTCAGGGAGAATAGCTAAAGACAGGGTATAAGACCTAAATAGATGTCAATATAACCACATTGCTGTTTTTTTGTTATTGTAAAAGTGTTAGACTTATATAATTTAATATCTATGGAGGGGTATAATGGAAGAGAAAGAGATAGGAAAGGTATTAAGGTTTTTTTCCAAGATAGGTGTTGCGGCAATCATGATAACAGAGGGTGAGCTCAAGGTAGGTGATAAGATAAGAATAAAAGGGAATTCAACAGATTTTGAGCAGGTTGTGGAATCCATGCAGATAGAGCATGAATTTGTGGAAAAGGCAGAGGCTGGTCAGGACGCGGGCATAAAGGTTAAGGAAAAAGTAAAAGAAAATGATAAGGTCTATCTTGTAAAATAGTATAGGCTTGAAAAACTCATAACTGATAAAAAGAATTGTGGGATATTGAATCATATGATCCTAATTAAAAAAACTAGTTTTATCTTGGTGTTACTTTTAGCTGCTATTTTGAATAGCTGTGCAGAAAAACAGATATATTTAAAATCAATACCCGCTCCCCCACAAACAAATAAAATTAGGGTTGCGCTGATAATTATTTATGAACCATTTTATACCAATATTTATGGGACAGGTTTATCATATAAAGTATCTTATGAAGATTTAATAAAAATACAATCAATTAACCTCAGCAGATTTCTGATCCAGCAGGGTTTCTACGAGGTTGTTCCTGAAGAAGATTTAAGAGCGGTGTTAGGAAATCAAAGACCAACCTGGAAGCAACTTGAAGTGAATAACTGGGATTTAGCAAAACAAATAGCAGCAAAACTTTATGCAAATTATGTTTTGATGTTTGAAAGAGGAGTTGAGGCAAGATTCTTTTTTTGCAAAATAAATATGATTAATGCGACAACAGGTGCCTTATACTCTGTTCAAGAGGATGTTAAAGGTGGGTTTATTCAGAATGAAGCTAATGAAATTATTAAAAAAGCATATAGAAATCTATTTACAAAGGCTAACAGAGACATGCTGGCAACAGCATTAGAGAAGGCAGGTGAAAAAACAATTCATTCTGAATCTTCAACTACTCCCAAGATATTAGAGCCTTTTATAAAAAAAGATCCTATGACGATTAATGAAAAAACTGAGCAAGATCAGAAAAAAAAGGAAAATGAGACAGAAAAAGGAAGAGTATTAGAGCCTTTGATACAAACAAAAAAAATACCTGATAGCAGGAGCACACTTATTGTCTACGATTTTGATGCTGATGCGAATATGAAAGTAGTAGCCTTGATACTTACAGACGCTCTCAGGGAGGAACTTTATAAAATTGGTAGCTTTGAACTCTTAAATCGTGAAGATCTAAACAAGATATCACAGGAGTGGAGATTTCAGACCTCAGGGTTTGTTGATGAAAAAGAATCTGTAAAGATAGGCAATTTAATTGGAGCAAGGGAGAGCATCACTGGCAGGCTTGTCTCCTTAGGCAATACGTATATTTTGTCTGCAAAAAGGATCGATATCCAGACATTAAAGACAAAAAATATTAGTTCTATTAAGTGTCCAAAAGGTAATGAAGAAGAACTTTTAAAAAGCATTCCTATACTTGCAAAAAAGCTTCTGGAAATCCAATAAGGCTTTATTTAATGATAGTTTAGCTTAGAAATATAGATCCCGCTCTTTATTCTCCAGCCTTTTAAGCCTTTCTTCAGTCTGTTTTCGTGTATTTAAATTTGGTATCTGTTTGAGATGCTCCTGGATTGTTTTTTCTCCAATCTCCTTCAGCCTGTCTGAGGCATAATCAAGGATAAATTCCTTAAAGGTGAGTATTGCATTGGGCTGACAAACGTTTTGAATCTCCCCTGACTTGGCAAGGGGCATAAATCTGTCCCCTGTCCTACCCTGTCTGTAACAGGCTGTACAAAAACTGGGGATATACCCTGAACGACAGACGCTCAGCAACACCTCATCAATTGAACGGCTATCCTCTATTTTAAACTGCATGGTTGATTCGAGCGTTTCTTTTTCAATCTCTTTATGATAACCACCTACCCCTGTGCATGAACCGGCACTTATCTGAGATATGCCGAGATTAATCAGTTCATCTCTAAACCAGGCTGGCTCGCGGGTAGAAAGAATCATCCCAGTATATGGAACAGCAAGCCTTATAATAGGTATAATCCTTTTGAAATCCCCATCACTTACAAGGAATGGAAATGTTTCAATATCTACCCCTGTTGCGGGTCTTAATCTTGGCACGGATATGGTGTGACAGCCTACACCAAATTTTTCCTCCAGATGTAGGGAGTGGGCAAGTAGTCCAAGCACCTCAAACCTGTAATCATACAAACCAAAAAGCACACCAAACCCCACATCATCTATTCCCCCCTCCATTGCCCTGTCCATGGCAAGGGTGTGCCAGTTATAATCGCTTTTTGGCCCTGATGGATGCATCTTTTTATAGGTCTCTCTGTGATATGTCTCCTGAAATAATATATATGTGCCAATCCCTGCTTTTTTCAATCTTCTATAATTTTCCACTGTTGTAGCGGCTATATTTACATTGATTCGCCTGATGCTGCCCATATCCTCTTTTATGCTGTAGATTGTATCAATTGCCTCAAGGATATATTCTATGGGGCAATGCACAGGGTCTTCACCTGCCTCAAGGGCAATCCTTTTGTGGCCCATGTTTTCGAGGGCAATAACCTCTTCTTTTATTTCTTCCATGGTAAGTTTAGCCCTTTTTATCTTGTTATCCCTTCTGTAGCCGCAATAAACACAGTTATTGATACAATAATTACTTACATACAGAGGTGCAAAGAGAACAAGCCTTTTTCCATATATCTTTTCCTTTACCTCATGGGCAGCATTAAAGATAAGCCCTGATATATCAGGGTCTGTGTTTTGCAATAGCACTGCTGTTTCATATAAATCAAGACCGTGAGCCTCCCTTGCCTTTTCTATTATATCCTGCGCCTCTTCTTTTGTTGAATTTTTTGCCCTTTCAAGGCATGAAAATATCAAATCCTCATTAATAAAATCTGCACTTTGTTCTATATTATTTTGTTTCATTGTGATCACCTCTTTCAATATTATAAAACGGAAGCATATAAAAGTAAATAAAGATACAAACAGAGGATTATCTTTTACTGGATATAATGCACAACCCACAAGCACGTCGTGCATGGAATAATCTTTTCATTAACGTCCTTTTAGTTCCTAAAAAATTTACAAAAATTTTCGATTATGTTATATAGATTTAACGATGTATTTACAAAAATTTTTATTGTATGGAGGGTTGCTATAATGGCAAAATGGTGGATGGCAGTTCTTTGTCTGTGCTTTTTTCTGTTACCGGTAACCGCATATACGCAACAAAACAGCATTGCAATAGGATATGGCTTTGGGGCATTTAATAATAAGGTCTCACCCAAGCTCGAATCAGATGAATATCATCGTTACCTTCATATCGTTTATGGATACGAAAGGCAGATGTTTTCCCCTCATATCCAACTTCTACTTGAGCCATATATAGACTATGTGATGAAACCCCGCGATGGGCTTGATGTTGGACTAGGGGTTTCGCTTAAGTTTTACCCATTCAACAAAAAAAGGGAGGGCCTGTTTTTTGTAGCTGGAACAGGCGGTGCCTACACTACAGTCAAGTTTGAAGAACAGGGAACCCATGGCGTATTTATACTTCAGGGTGGTTTTGGCTATCAGTGGGAGAGGATCTTTGTAGAAAATAGATTCAGGCACTATTCGAATGCTGGCTTGACCGAGCCAAACCGCTCCATAAATTCAAATATTTTTCTTATTGGCACAAGATTTTAAAAGTGGGACGGTAATTTTCTCGCCCCACAGAACATGACATGTCTCTTTTATTGTCTCGAAGACAAAAAAGATTTTTTATGCCATGAAGATCCCTGCTTTTTCTTTTAGTGGAAATAGAAAATACTCGACAATAGAGTACCAACTTACCGTAAAAGTTGATAATATCATTTTTTAAGGTTAGGTTTTATAAAAAAAGGAGGCAAAGACTATGAAGATAAGTGCACGGAATATCTTAAAAGGGAAGGTCAAGGGTATTACGCCTGGTGTAGTTAATACAGAGGTCGTAATCGAGATCCCGGGTGGAGCCGAGGTAGTCTCAATCATCACAAAGACGTCTGCAGAAAGTTTAGGGCTTGCTGTAGGAAAAGACGTATACGCAGTGATCAAGGCAACAAACGTAATGGTAGCTGTTGATTAGGAAATATCAAACACATACGGATAAATTGAGGCTATATGAATTGGATTAGATATACAAAACATAAATAGCCTCAATTTTCTTCAAAAATTTGCATATTATAAACAACCAATGCTCATTCAAAAATATGAATTGACTCATTAAATTATCAGCCATTATCATCCCCCATCAGCAAGATGCTGTTATGTCTGTGAAATCAAGGAGAGGGCAAAATCTACAAAATTATGTTGACACCATGGAAAGTTTAGTTAATATTTATATAGAAATATCAATATAAATGAAAAAAATTAATAGAGGTAATAATTATGGATCTATACGATGAGATAGCAAAATTAGCCTATGAAATGTTTGAGAGGGAAGGTAGGAGCCACGGCAGGGATCTTGACCACTGGTTTGAGGCAGAAAGGATAGTTATATCGAGATACCAGGTGCAGGAAACAGGGGGCGAGGATAAACAAATAGAAAAGATAGAGGTAGCAGAGCCAAAAAAGAGGAGACAGACAACAAGAAAGACAAAGGTAGACAAGGAGGGGCAGGCGAAGACGTCCACGGCAAAGGCACAGGGGGCAACCAGAAAAAGGACTAAAAAAATCTAACAAATTTTTATATCATATTCAAAGCCCTCTAAAGGTGATTAGAGGTAGCCTAGTTCGAATTGTTTGTCTATACAGAACTGGAGATATTGACGGACAAGCTGTCTTGGTCTGTATGCCCCAGAGTGTCCATCACAAAGGATATCAGGATCTAGATAAAAAAGTTTGTCTATAGACCTCACCCATGCATCAGGGTTGCAGTCGAACTCCCGTAATAGGGGTGCCCCGATGTCCTGGGCAAAAAGTATCCTTGTCCCATCTATGTCAAGATAAACAGAGATAGAGCCTGGTGTGTGACCAGGTGTATGGATGCATACTATCTCTTGGTTCCCAAAAAGTAGCCTTACCTCCTCACCCTTTAGTTTTAGATCTATGTATAATGGCCTAAAATCCACCTCAAAACAGAATGCTGCCGTCAGTCTTATATCAGCCCTCTGCACTATCTCTGCATCAAGTTCGTGCATTATCAGAGTTGTGCCAAAATTTTCCTTAAAAAGGTGTGCACCCCCTGCATGGTCTACATGACAGTGGGTAAGTATTATTGATGAGATGTCTGATGGGTGGAACCCAAGGCTCCCTATGTTCTCTATGGTTTTTTCGAAACCAAAGCCTGACCCGGAATCAATCAGGACAGGCCCACCCAGATCAAGGAGGTATATAGCGCCATCCCTGATATCAGTGAGACTAGGTCCTCCTACCTGAAATATATTATCCATTATCTTAATATGGTCGGGCACAAAAAACCTATACCTTACTGCAGGGGTTTTGTCAAATGGTCTCTGTTTACATTGAAAACAGGGTAGATAGATAAAAAACATCAAAAAGCTTTTTAATTAAGGCATTATACTATATAATAATATGATTATGAGATTGCTTCTTATAGAAGACGAGGAGAAGGTTGCAAACTTCATAAGCCTTGGATTAAAAGAGGAGGGTTATGAAGTAGATACTGCCTTTAATGGCAGAAAAGGTCTGGAACTAATAAAAGAAGGGAATTATAATGTCATATTACTCGACCTCATGATACCCGAGATAGATGGTCTGAAGCTTTTAAAGACCATAAGATCATGGGGCATTGATACGCCAGTCCTTATAATCACCGCAAAAAACTCCAAAGAGGATATAGTAAAAGGGCTTGATACAGGCAGTGATGACTATCTGACAAAACCCTTCTCGTTTGAGGAACTCTTGGCAAGGGTAAGGGCACTGATTAGAAGGACAAGAAAGGTAGACACAAATACACTGGAATACAGAGGTCTTACGCTTAATCCATACACAAGAAAGCTTAATTTTGGTTCTGCTGATATAGACCTCACAGAAAAAGAGTTCTTAATCATGGAGCTCATGCTAAAAAACAGCGAGACAGCATTACTAAGAAAGGATATCGCCGAGTATGTATGGCACACGCCAACTGATACAACAAATATAGTGGATGTATATGTAAACTTCTTAAGAAAAAAACTCGAGACCCTGACCTCAAAAAAATACATCCATACTGTCAGGGGGATGGGCTATATCCTTAAAGAAGATGAAAACGCTTAATCTACCTATTAAATGGAAGCTTACGCTCTGGTATAGCCTGATACTTGCGTTCATACTTATACTTTTTTCCAGTGGTGTCTATATATATTTCAAAAATAGTCTCCAGAAAAGCATAGATACAAAGCTTAAATCTATCGCCGATGTTCTTTCAACAGCCATTGTGGAGACCCATAGCGTAAGCGTATTCAATAATTTTGAGAGATACCTAGAGAATGTCCTGGGCAAGAAGCCAAAGGGGAAGATCATCCAGATTATGGACAGCTCAGGCCGTATCGGCGCAAAGATGAGTGACATTGAGGCTGAGACCCTGCCTACACCTTTTACTGCTATTGAAAGGACACTGAAGGGTGAGGTTATATATGAGACCATTGAGACCCATTTTAAACAGAGGATAAGGACCATTTTAGTACCCATCATGGATAAAGAAAAGATAACAAGTATAGTCCAGGTTGGGACATCATTAGAGGATTTTGATGAGACCATGAGGAGGCTATTGATAATATTTCTGATCAGCATACCTACGTCCATTGCCATAACCACAATAAGCGGGTATTTCCTTTCAAGAAAGGCATTAAGACCTGTAGATAAGATCAGAAGAGCAGCCATAAAGATATCATCCAGCAACCTTGATGAGAGGATCGATATAGGTGAAAAAAGGGATGAACTTGGTCGGCTTGCCACCACCTTCAATGATATGATAGAGCGACTTAAAGACTCCTTTCAGAGGGTAAACCAGTTCAGCATAGATGTATCCCATGAGCTCAAGACACCCCTTACAATCTTAAAGGGGGAGACAGAGGTAACGCTAAGAAAGGATAGGAGTATAGAAGACTACAAGAATCTGCTGAAAAGCAACCTGGAGGAGATAGATAGGATGACAAGTATAATCGATGACCTTCTTCTTTTATCAAAGGCAGATTCAAAGGATATATCCCTGAAGACAGAGGAGATTAGCCTGAAAGACCTCATAATAGATGTATGTTTAGATATGCAGATCTTTGCAAAAAATAAGGGTGTTAAGCTGATTCTGGGTAATATCGATGAGGTCAGACTGCAGGGCGACGAATTAAAACTGAGGAGGATGCTCTGTAATATCATAGAAAATGGCATAAAATACACCCCAGAGGGTGGTAAGGTTGAGGTTTATTCCTCATCTAGTAATGGTTATATTAATATTAATATTAGGGATAATGGAATAGGTATATCTGAAAGCGATATCAAGTTTATCTTTGACAGGTTTTATAGGGGAGATAAATCAAGGAGGCGTGAGAGCGGGAGCGGTCTTGGGCTCTCCATAAGCAAATGGATTGCAGAGGCTCACGGGGGCTCTATAGAGGCAACAAGCTCACCTTCGCAGGGCAGCTTGTTCACTGTAAGATTGCCTTTATAATATTTTTACTTTTTAAATGTTAATGGAGGTTAAGATGAGAAACAAAGGTCTTTTGATCACAATATTAATCCTTGTGGTTCTAGTGATAGGCTTTGGGGTTATCAATGAAAGGACAACCCCTAAAGAATCCATCTATGGACATGTAAAGCCAGTGGCGTATGATAAAGGGCTGCCAAGTTTAAGCGGTCTTGTGAAATCTATAAAACCTTCTGTAGTTAATATAAACACCACCATGACTATAAAGGGTCCTGATCTAAGTGAACGCTTTGGTGGGCCCTATAACCCTTTCAGGGATTTTTTTGGAAATGATTTCTTTGAGAGATTCTTCGGTGATCTCCCCAGAAGAGAATTCAAACAGAGAAGCCTTGGCTCTGGCTTTATAATAGATAAGGAGGGTTATATCCTAACAAACAATCATGTGGTAGAAAAGGCATCCTCCATAAAGGTGAAGCTGACAGACGGCAAGGAGTATGATGCAAAGGTGGTAGGAAAGGATCCAAAGACAGATATTGCCCTTATCAAGATAAATACAAAGCATGACCTACCTGTGGCAAAACTTGGCAATTCTGATGCCCTCGAGATAGGTGATTGGGTAATTGCCATCGGTAACCCCTTTGGGCTTGAGCAGACAGTAACAGCAGGTATAGTAAGCGCAAAGGGCAGGGTCATAGGTGCAGGGCCCTATGATGACTTTATCCAGACTGATGCATCCATCAATCCTGGTAACAGCGGTGGACCTCTTTTTAATCTCAACGGCGAGGTTGTAGGCATAAATACAGCCATAGTATCAACAGGCCAGGGCATAGGCTTTGCCATACCCATAAACATGGCAAAGGAGATGCTACAGTCCCTTAAAACAAAAGGCAAGGTTGTGAGAGGCTCCCTTGGCGTGAGAATCCAGGAGGTCACACCAGAGATTGCAAGGGAGTTTGGACTCAAAGAACCTGAGGGTGCCCTTGTTGCTGATGTTATAGAAGGGAGTCCAGCAGACAAGGCAGGAATAAAAAGTGGTGATATAATAGTGGCTTACAATGGCACAAAGATAAAGAACAGGGATACCCTCCCCAGGCTTGTGGCTGCCACGGAGGTGGGTAAAAAAGCCAAGGTGACCATAGTGAGGGATGGAAAAAAGATGGATCTGGATGTGGTAGTGGGTGAACTCAAAGAGGAGACATTCCAGGCATCAAGAAAACAGGACATTGAAAAAGATTATGGTCTTGTTGTTCAGAATATCACCCCTGAGATTGCAAGGTATCTGAAATTAAAAGACACAAAAGGTGTAATAGTCACTGATGTTCAGCCAGGAAGCCCAGCCCATGATGCAGATATTAGGGAGGGAGACATAATAATAAAAATAGGCAGAAAGACCATAAAAAACGTAAATGATTTTAAAGAGGCCTTGAAGAAATCAAATATAAAGGAAGGGGTTGTTGTCTTCCTGAGGAGAGATAATATGACTATGTATACTGTTCTGAGAGAAGACTAAAAAATTTCTTTAAATAATCAGTTTAGTAGGTTATTATAGGCTATGCCTGTATATGAATGGGAAGGCAAGACCCTAAAGGGTGAAACAAGAAAAGGGACCCTCAAGGTGGATTCAGAGGCCACCTTGAGGTTGACCCTGAGAAAAGACGGCATAATACTCCTCAAGGCCAAACAAAAAAAGACAACATCAAGAGAAAAATATAATCCTAAAAAAAAGATCAAGCCCATGGGCATTGTGATCTTCACAAGACAGCTCTCTACCATGATAACATCAGGGCTCCCTCTTGTCCAATCCCTTGATATACTATCAAACCAGATAGAGGATAAGGACCTCAAGGGTATTGTAAGGGAGATTAAAGAAAAAATTGAGACAGGCTCAAGGTTCGCAGATGCCCTTCGTGATTATCCCCAGTGTTTTGATGCCCTGTATGTAAATCTTGTGGTGGCAGGGGAGGAGGGTGGCATGCTTGACACGGTGCTTCAGAGGCTTGCGGTTTACATGGAGAAATCAGAAAAGCTCAAAAAAAAGGTAAAGTCTGCTATGATATACCCCATAAGCATCATTGTGGTTGCCATAGGCGTAGTCATGGTTCTTTTAATCTTTGTAATACCTGTATTTGAGACCATGTTCAAGGATATGGGCGCCACACTGCCTTTGCCAACACAGATTGTTGTCAATCTCAGCAGGCTTGTTAAGTCAAAGATAATATACATGATTGTTGTAGTCGGTGCTGCTATTTTTATGTTCAAGCGATATTACAACAGTGAAAAAGGCAGAAAAAAGATAGATGCCCTTATTTTAAAGGTGCCTATCTTTGGCGTCCTTGCCATAAAGGCATCTGTGGCAAGGGTAACAAGGACACTGGCAACCCTTCTCTCAAGCGGTGTTCCCATACTGGAAAGTCTTATTATTGTGGCAAAGGTGGCAGGCAACAAGATTGTGGAGGAGGCGCTGATTATTGCAAGGGCAAGGATAAGTGAGGGCAGGAGCATGTCCGAACCCCTTGAAGAGAGCAAGGTATTCCCCCCTATGGTTGTCCAGATGATAGAGGTGGGTGAATCCACAGGTGCCCTGGATAATATGCTTAATAAAATAGCAGACTTCTATGAAGAGGATGTGGATAACCTTGTATCCAACCTTACTGCCATGATGGAGCCAATGATTATGATGTTCCTTGGCGTTGTCTTAGGCGGCCTCATAATAGCCATGTATCTACCCATATTCAAGCTTGGTCAAGCTGTTGGTTGATATACTCGCTCCATTTTGTTATGAATGCAAGGGCATTGTTAATAACCCTGTTTTTCTCCCGTTTGCTATAACCCATTAATATCCCGAAATTTATATTCATAGGTTGAAAATCCCTTTTTTCTGTCGTTATATAATCTAGTAAGGCACCTATGCAGGTCTCGGGAGGGGGTGCAAAAAATCCTATACCCTTCTTGAGACATAGAGACGATATGCCTGCCAGAAGTCCCATGGCAGCAGACTCAATATAGCCCTCTACGCCTGTTATCTGGCCTGCAAAGAGGATATCCTCTCGATTTTTTAACTGTAGTGCCTTATTCAATAAGGCAGGTGAGTTTATATAGGTGTTTCTGTGGATACTACCATATCTTAAAAATTGTGCCCCCCTCAACGCTGGTATAAGCCTGAACACCCTGTCCTGCTCCCTATAGGTGAGTTTTGTCTGGAACCCTACCATATTAAACATCCTACCCTGGCTATCCTCCCTTCTTAACTGAATAACAGCAAAGGGCTCTTTACCTGTCCGTCTATCAACAATGCCCACAGGCTTCATGGGACCAAAAAGGAGGGTCTGTTTACCCCTCTCTGCCATAATCTCTATGGGAAGACACCCCTCAAAATACGGTGTTCCCTCAAAGGATCTTAATTCCACCCTTTCGGCATCTATCAGGGCATTATAAAATATATTATATTCCTCCTCTGTGAGAGGGCAGTTAAGGTAATCATTCGAATCATCCTTGTAGCGGGATGCAAAAAATGATTTCTCAAGATCTATGGAATCACCCTCTACTATAGGCGATATAGCATCGTAGAAAAAAAGATGCCCCTGTCCTGTCAGTACCCTTATGCACTCTGCGAGCCTGTCGCTTGTAAGGGGGCCAGTTGCGATTATTGCTATACCCTTGGGGATGTCAGTTATCTCCTCTCTTATGACCCTTATTAATGGATTGGACGTTATCTTGTCTGTTATAGCCCTGGAGAAGCGTTCTCTGTCCACAACAAGTGCCTTGCCGCCTGGTATTGATGTTGCATCCGCTGTGTGTATAATGATCGAGTCAAGCCTTCTCATCTCCTCCTTTAAGAGCCCATGGGCATTCGTAAGCTCTTTCGACTTTAGGGAATTACTGCATACAAGCTCTGATAGTAGTCCTGTTTTGTGGGCAGGGGTGAACAAAACCGGCCTCATCTCATAGAGGATAACACCATATCCCCTTTTTGCTATCTGATAGGCAGCCTCAACACCTGCAAGACCACCACCGATTATTTTGATTTCCATCCACAGCCCTTGCGAAGACAAGATGTTGTTTTTTTGTAGGTAAAAAGCGTGGGCGCCTTACATACAGGGCACTCACCCTCTTTAGGCTCCATGTATGTAGCAAAAGAACAGTCAGGATACCTGGAACAGCTTACAAATCTCTTTTTCTTTTTGGAGACCCTTTCCACAAGTCTGCCGCTACAGCCTTCCTCAGGGCAGGTAAACCCAAGATAATAGGGCTCTGTATAAGTACAGTCAGGGTAATTACTGCAGGCAAGGAATCTGCCGAATCTACCCACCTTTTCTATCATATTACCGCCACACTGCCTACATGTCCCCTTTATCTCTGCCTCCTGGATATGTATTGCCCCATCGTCACCTATCCTTACATTCTTTTTGTTTTTGCATTCAGGCCTTCCGCTGCAAACAAGATATTCGCCATTCTTGCCCCATCGGAGAAACATTTTTTTACCACATCTTTCGCATTCTATATCAGTCTCCTTTTCCTCTTTCTTAAGGCTCTTCATGCCATGTTTTGCCATAGAAAGCTCCTTTTCAAGGGCTGTATAGAATTTACCAAGGGATTTTACCCAATCCCTCTTTCCGTCCTCTATGAGGTCAAGATGGTCTTCCATCTTTGCAGTAAAACCTATATCCACTACGAGAGGGAAAAACTCCTTCATAAGCCTGTTAATTGTTATGCCCAAGGGTGTGGGCACAAGCCTCCCTTTATCTTTTTTTACATAATCCCTGTCCTGAACCACGCTGACAATGGTTGCATAGGTAGATGGTCTGCCTATGCCTTTTGCCTCTAGGGTTTTTATAAGTGTTGCCTCATTGTATCTTGGAGGCGGCGCAGTAAATCTCTGCTGAAGGCCTATATCTTTAAGTAATAATATTTCCCCTTTTTTAATATCAGGGAGGTCTTTTGCCGTCTCGGGCTCATCCTCTTCTTCCTGGTATATCCTGGTAAAGCCGTCAAACAAAACCTGCTGACCCCTTGCAATAAATATATAATCATCCCCAATCTCGATGGCCTTTGTCCTAACCTTCTGGGGTGTCATCTGTGAGGCAATGAATCTTCTCCATATAAGTTCATAAAGCGCAAAGAGATCCCTATCAAGATATGGCTTGACCTTCTCTGGGGTAAGATGGGGATATGTGGGTCTTATTGCCTCATGGGCATCCTGAGAGGTCTTTTTGTTCTTAAAATAATTGGGTGTCCCGGGAAGATATGGGGAACCAAAAAGCCCTTCTATTAATTCCCTTGCACCCTGTATAGCCTCATTTGATACCCTCACAGAATCTGTCCTCATATATGTTATAAGCCCCATATTCCCCTCATCGCCTATATTTATCCCTTCATAAAGCCTCTGGGCAAGAAGCATGGTTTTTTTGGGGGAAAATCGAAGCCTTCTCGATGCCTCCTGTTGTAATTTACTGGTTACAAAGGCAGCCTGTGGCGAGATATTTCTGTCTTTTATCTCAATATCCCTGACCCTGAATTCCTTTCCCTTAAGGGCAGCCTTTATATCTTTTGCCTCTTTCTCTGATGTTACCTTTATCTTTGAATCACCTTTTCTCTCAAGGGCTGCCTCTATGGGTTCGCCTTTTTCATTTATAAAGATCCCCTTTATAGTCCAGTATTCCTCAGGCTTAAAGTTTAATATCTCCTCTTCCCTATCGCAGATGATCCTTAAGGCAACGGATTGCACCCTGCCAGCAGATAGCCCGTAACTCACCTTTTCCCATAGCACAGGACTGATCTTATATCCTACAAGTCTGTCAAGTATCCTTCTTGCCTTCTGGGCATTGTATTTCGCCTCATCAAGGTTGGCGGGATTTTTTATGGCATCAGTAACGCCCTTTTCTGTAATCTCATGGATTAATATCCTCTTAATATCCTTTTTCTTGCCTATCACCTCTGCCACATGGAAGGCGATTGCCTCACCCTCACGGTCAGGGTCAGAACCTATGTATACTGTTTCTGCATCAGATCCAGCCTTTTTAATATCCTCCACTACCTTTGCCTTACCCTTCAATATCTGAAAATGGGGTTTAAACCCCTTTTCTATATCCACCCCCAGGGTGCTCTTTGGGAGATCCTTTATATGCCCATATGTTGCCTTTATGTTGTATCCCTTACCCAGATATCTGGATAGGGTCTTCACCTTGGTAGGCGACTCTACAACTACAAGTGATTTTGCCATATTTTCCTTTCAGCTCAATTCCGCAGGTAAAAACCACCTGGAAACTGCCTTATTGCCTCCTTCAATTCAAGTCTTGTAATTATCGCCAGAACATCCTTTGCCTCTCTGTTACTCTTCTCTATAACATCATCTATGTGGGTCCTTTCATGGCCGATAAAAGAGTAAATATAACTCTCATCCTCATCCATATCAATAGTGTTTTTATCTTTCAGAGTCGAGGTCAAATCAGGGAGATACAATGAGATTATATCCTCGATATTTTCTATAAGCCTTGCCCCCTCTTTTATAAGCCTATTGGCACCTTTATGTTCCTCATTAAATATACTGCCAGGGATTGCCATCACATCACGGTTGTATTCCAGCCCAAGCCTTGCGGTTATAAGAGAACCGCTTCTTGCCGATGCCTCGATTACAATAACACCCCTTGAGAGACCGGCAATAATCCTGTTACGCTCAGGGAAATGAAAGGGAAGGGGTTTTACGCCCATCCCGTATTCACTGACCACAGCACCCTCTTCACATATTTTTTTATAAAGCCAGAGGTTTTCAGAGGGATAACACACATCAATGCCCGAACCAAGAACAGCCACGGTCTTTCCTTTTCCAGTCAGTGCCCCTCTGTGTGCCGCTGAATCTATTCCCCTTGCAAGCCCACTCACAATAGTGACACCAAGAGAGGACAGGGTGGATGCCATTTTCTCTGAGACGCCTATGCCCTCAAATGTTGCCTTTCTCGAGCCCACAATAGATATATAGATGCCCCCTGGGGGTAGCCTTCCTTTCCTATAAAGAACCAGAGGGGGATCAGATATATTTTTCAGAAGCACAGGGTATTCTGCATCCTTTATGGTTATAACATCAGCACCTATATCTTTCAGTGCCTTTAGCTCTGCCTCTATAGATTCAAAGTCCTTAAAACCCTTAAGTGCATCCCTCCATATCCTGTTATCAAGCCTACCCTCTACCAGATCCTTTTTTTGGCTGGGGCTAATGCCCTTTATTCTTGACAGTGCCACCATCTCTATGATGTCTTTCATCTTGCAGATCCCTGTTCTTTTTTCTTTTCCCCATATTTGAATCTATTAAAATAAAAAGAACCTATGGCACCTATCTCCCGAATCAGGATCATTCTTGATCCACTGTCCTTCCACCATCTATCCATCTTAAAATATGAAACTGTAACCGGTTTTATAATAAAGACTATGTTATTACTGTATTGGGAGGAATTGTAGATTAGATGAAACCTCCTTGAGGCATACTCTGGAACGACTATAATAACCTTTTTTACCCCTGATTTGACGAACCCCTCTTTTATTCTCGCTACCCTTTCCTCGTCTTCTCCCTTAACCTCCATCTTTTTTATGACATCTGCTTTTATACCCCTTGCCTTTGCCATCCTTGTCACAATCTCAAGCATACTTATCCCCAGGAGGTTATCCTCTTCAATCCATATTGTGTTGCCATTACCAGACCAGTATTCCCTGAAGGCATCCATGTATATCTCGCCGTTTTTATCCTCATTAAAACGGGGAACAAAGATTATATCTGATTTAAATACCTTATCCTCATATCTGAACTGCCTTCCTATGGTCCTTAAGGTAAAGGGATGGACAAATATACCTGCAAGCACCATAAATATTACAAGGATAATAAAAAGACATCCGCAGCCTACCTTACCCTTTGAACTCACTGGACATCCTCTATTACATGGGTATTAGCAATAAAATCATGGAGGGCTCTGCCCCTGCATATCAGCGCCATCAGAAACCCCATAAAAAATATTGATGCTGAGAGAGGATATAAAAGACAGCGCAAAAAAGATACAGACAGGTCAATATCCAAACCATTTATCATTACCACCTTTATTGAAAAAATACCCTTTCCTATTGTAGAGCCACGTTTTACTGATAGATAGGTAAAATAGAAAAAAAACACAAAGACTGTAGATATGATGAATATGGTTAAGATAATACCCATGCCATCAAGGATAGAACGAAAAGAATAATGTCCATAGCCTATTATATAGCCCGTCAGGACAGCAGTAAGGATAATCATTGATACTATAAAGATAATAAAAAGGTCTAATGCAAATGCCATAAACCTTGTAAAGAATCCTGCCCTTTTCATCTCTGGGTATACTCGTAGTGAAGTATGGATAAGACTACAAGGGGTGTTGTCTCAGTCCTGAATATGTTTTCGCCGAGGGTGCATGGGACAAAACCGTTATTTTTGAGCCATTCTACCTCAGCCTCCTCAATACCCCCTTCAGGACCTATTACCATGCATATCTCTCCCTCCTTATACATTGATATAACATCCTTGAGGTGACTTTTTTTCTCCCTCTCATAAAGAACCCATCTGTTTTCAATGCCCTCTATAAAGGGCAATATGCCTCGAAGAGGTATAGGTTCAGCAACCTCAGGGATTGTAAACCTTCCTGACTGACGGGATGCCTCTATAGTAATCCTTTTCCATCTATCTGACTTCTTTTTTTCCTTTTCGTCAAACTTTACCACTGTCCTTTTAAAGATAGTAGGTAGAATCCTTTCTACATTAAGCTCTGTAGCTTTTTCCACAAGCCAGTCCATCCTATGTCCCTTTATAGGGCTCACGCAGAGGGTTACCTTGGGTCTTTTCTCCTCTGGTTTGTGGATAACATCGAGGATCTGCAGATATACCTCCTTGCTTTTGATGCTATTGATAATACATCTGTAGAGATAACCCTTGCCATCAATAAGGTCGATCCTGTCACCCGTATCTTTTCTAAGGACAGTGACAATATATTTATGGTTTGCGCCAGCAAGGAGTGCCATACCATTCTTTATCCTTAATCTGTCAACAAATACCCTTCTTATCTCCATTGATTGTTACCTTTCTGGAATTTTATAGAAACGTGATTCATACAACCTGTGATAACCTGACCATCTATCGTTCTCCATATTCTCCCGCATATGTTCCTTTACACCCATTATCTTTGCATCCAGGTTATCAATATAGTGTATTGTAAGCGCCTCAAGTGACATGGGTCTCCTCGGAGAGCCCCACTCCTCTAGTCCATGATGGCTTATTATTATATGAGAAAGGACATCCTGGAGATACGATGGAAACCTGTCTATCCTCCTTATAAACCTCTCGAGCATCATGACGCCAAGGGTGATGTGACCCAATAGTCTTCCTCTGTCTGAATATCTGAACCCGCCTCTGAATTCCATCTCCTCTGTCTTGCCTATATCATGAAGAAGGCTCCCTGCAATAATGATATCCCTGTCACCCCCCATTAATTCAACAACTTTTTTGCTCATATATGCCACAGACAAAGAGTGTTCAAGTAATCCACCTATGTACATGTGATGGACGCTTATAGATGCAGGAAAGAAGAAGAAGCGCTCTATTATATCATGTTCCATATTAAGCAATTCAAATAGAGAGGCAATATAGGGGTCCTCTATCTCCCTTAAAAGCACAGAGTACGCGTTTTTTAGATCCTCTATATCTCTTTCACCCTCAGAAAAAAACTCCTTAATCTCACTGACGGCAATATCCTCTTCCACCTTTTGGATCTCCATGATGTTTAGTTGGGGCCTGTTCTGATAAAACCTTGTTTTCGCCCTTACCTTGATTATATCGTTTCTGTCGAAAAGATTGCTCAGTTCCTCTACATTGTCCCAAACCTTGGCATCTATTGTCCCTGTCCTGTCCTTTAATTCAAGGCTCATATATTTCGTGTTATTCTTGCTTGAGTAAATACCCTTACTTCTGACGATAAAGTAATCGTTTATCTCTCTGCCCTCATCTGTTATATCCTTGACAAATACCCTTTTCATGTTCCCTCGTCCCTGAAATGTTCATAACCCTTTATCTTGATCTGCCTTCTCCTGCCTCCCTGAATCACCTTTACCCCCCTGCCATCCCTAACCTCACCTATCACTGACACATGATAACCTTTTCTCTTTATATTTTCAATGACAGGGAGTCTATCCCTGGGAAATGTGAATAAAAACTGGTAGTCCTCTCCACCAGATAGGGCCAGTTCCTCCATTGATGAGCCCTTCAGTATAGGAGGGATAGGTATCTCTTCCATAAATATCCTTGCAGATTTTTTGCTTTCATCCATCATCCTCTCCAGATCAATAATAAGACCATCGCTTATATCCATCATCCCATTTGTTATACCACTTTTAATAAGTTCATTCCATAACTCATAGGGGGGCCTCGGGTTGATATACCGGTTTACGAATCTTTTCAAGCCCCTGGTTTTGATATCCCCTCCCTGCTTAAGGATATAAAGACCATATGCGCTCTCCCCAAGGTATCCTGTAACACCTACCATATCCCCCTTTTTAACCTTGTTTCTTCCTAAATAATCATCAACTACCAGTCTTCCTGTCATAGATACATCCATAAAGAAATCTGAATGGACAGAGACGGTATCACCACCTAACATTGTAATATTAAATTCTTTTGCTGCTGCACTGATACCCCTATATATCTCAAGGATCTGTGCCTTTGTCATCGCCATGGGTATTCCTATAGTTATAAGAAGATACTGGGGGAGGGCACCCATAGACAGGACATCAGATACATTAACATATACTGCCTTTTTACCTAAATAATAGGGCTTGATAAATGAAAACTCAAAGTGGACATGCTCAACAATAGCATCCTGAACAAAGACATATTGACCCTCAGGCGATCTAACAACAGCCCCATCATCTCCAATGCCCCTTACAACAGAGGGTGAACCCCTTTCAAATCTCTTGAGCAGCCTTATAAGACTATTTTCCCTTATCTCCACGATTGACATCTGATAATACCAGTTTATGCTTAACCTTTGCAAGAATCTTCTTGACAGTAGCTATAAAAACCATCAAAATACCCAAAATAAATTAAAACAAATGAGGTAAAGTATGTTGGTTAGAGATATAATGACACATAATGTAATTACCATAACAGAGGATACATATGTCCTGGATGCAGAAAAGATGATGGATTCCAATAAAATCGGGAGACTGCCCATTGTGGATGGGGGAAGACTCGTAGGGATTGTTACAAAAGATGATGTCCTCAAGGCAAGCCCCTCTTCAGCCACCTCATATAACCAGAGACAACTTTTCTACCTCATGTCAAAACTCACAGTGAAAGAGATAATGAAGAAAAAGGTTATAACAGTTACACCTGATACTACCATAGAAAAGGCTGTCACTATTGCCCAGAAATATAGGATTGGAAGCCTTCCGGTTGTTGAGGGGGATAAGGTGGTTGGTATCCTCACGACAAATGATGTCTTTTATAAGATTCTAAACCCCCTTCTCGGCATAGGAGAGACAGGGAAAAGGCTCTTAATATACAACGCAGGGACATGTGAAGGTTTCTATAAGGTTACTGATTTGATTATGAGGGCAGGTTTAAAGGTTAAGACAATCTGGATACCCAAAGAGCCTGATAAACATAATCTCATATTGCATCTTGATACAGAGGATGCCACATCCATTATATCAGCCATAGAGAAGGCTGGCTTCCGGGTGGAATTAAGGGATTTCTCAGTATAGGCTATCTCTTATAATTAATCTAACTATTTTGCATCTTATCTGAATTATCTTCATAATGGGTTGTTTGATTTATCAAGAAGCCTCAAAAATGACCAGGCAGGTGGGGAGAGGTCTCTTCGCTTCCTGTAACCTATACCAAATACTATTATTGGCGAGCCCTCAAGGATCCTTACTGCCTTAAGTGTACCATTTCTGATATCCTCTTCTACAGCATCCCTCTCCAGAAACCCTACACCACTGTCCTGTCGGACAAACTCCTTAAGAAGCGTTATGCTTGCAGATTCCATAACAACCTGAGGGCTTACCTTGAATCTCTTAAGATACTCAAAAACAACCTCCCTTACTGCAGAACCCTCCCGCCTTATTATCAATGGGAGATTAGACAACTGCATCACAGATATCTCAGTGCCCGGTATATGGGTGCTGTTCGGTGAGGCAACAAGAACCACCTCATCCCTCCAGATTATCCTCGTCTTTAGCTTCTTGCTTCCTGGGCTATACCTTATAACTGCAAGCTCATTACGAAAATCTATTATGCTTTTTACCATATCTGCATTCGAACCCTGGTCCAGCAACACCTTTATGCCGGGATATGTTTTTTTAAACCTGGCAAT
>JAGPMK010000044.1 GCA_018052995.1 Syntrophorhabdales bacterium
CTGGTAACAGCACATGGCAGTGGCATGCTGTTCTTGAGGCGGTAGACTCTGCAACCGGTGAGGATACCCTTGTTAGTTGGGGTGATATGGTCTTTAATAATAAGGGGACACTAATCTCTGGTGGTGACCCTATAATAGTGAAGTTTGACTTCTCCCAGGGCGCTGAGGCAGATCAGCCAATAGCCCTTGTATTCGGCAGTCAGTCAGGAGGGGGTGCATCCACCCAGTATCCTATTGCATCCACCACCAATTTTCAGACCCAGGATGGTTATCCCCCAGGGGTTCTTCAAAACATAACTGTAAGTGAGGAAGGGGTTATATCGGGGCATTACTCAAATGGCCAGATACTCGACCTCTATCAGATAACCCTTGCCAATTTCAATAACCCACAAGGGCTTAGAAGAGAGGGCGGAAACCTGTTTGCAGAGACATTGGATTCAGGACCTGCGTATACCAATGCACCAGGGTCAGGGGGACTCGGAAAGATAAACTCCAATTCCCTTGAACAGTCCAATGTTGACCTGGCAACAGAGTTTGTTAAGATGATAATTGCCCAGAGGGGCTTTCAGGCAAACTCAAGGGTCATAACATCATCCGATGAGATACTCCAGGAGCTTATGAATCTGAAGAGATAAATAATAAGGGGTGGCTTGCCACCCCTTATAGCCGCTTATATTATAAGACTTTTTTTAGTGGTCTTGTGTCAAGGATATGACACCCTCGTCCTACACGTCAACATAAGAATCCCTTATTTCTTTTTATATTCGTTATAGAAAATCCCATTAAAGTAGGTAATAATCCTTAACATATTGAATTTACTAATTTTATTTTATGACCAGGATTATGGCATGTATATTGCTTACAGACTGCCAGGGAGGATTGTTATATGGCTGAACAAGAGATTTTGCAGACAGAGGAAGAGCAGGCACCTAAAAAGAAAAAGGGAAAATTTAGGCCTATCCTCCTGGCTGTTATTGCCCTTTTGTGTCTCGGGATTGCAGCGGTATATCTTTTATATGGCAACATGATCATAGAAAAATTTTTCAATAAATCACCAGAGGAGGGGGCACCACAGGAGAGGGAACAGGTTGTTCAAAAAAAACCAGAAAAAAACCTGGGCCCTATTATGTCCCTTGAACCATTTCTTTTCAATATAGCCGGGACAAGCGGAAAATACGCAAAGATTACCATTGGGGTCCAGTTTAAGGACAAGAAGGCATTGGAAGAGGCAAATAAGATAACACCAGCTATCAGAGACAGGATCCTTACAATATTGGGTTCAAAGGGCATAGAGGTTCTTATGGATGTGGGAAGTAGGGATGCAATGAAAAAGGAGATCCTTGATGCCGTTAAGGTATTGTTTCCAAAAGAAGATGATATAGCTGCCATATATATAACTGATATTATGATTCAATGAGGGACAGATGGAACAGATATTGAGCCAGGAAGAGATTGATGCCCTTTTAAGCGGCCTGTCAGAGGGGACAATAGAGCCTGAGCCTGTTAAAGAGCCTGAGCCCACGGAAGAAAAAAAAGAGATAAAAAAATTTGACATCCTTCAGTATACAAGGACAAAAAAGGAAAGCCTCCCTACCCTTCAGTTTATATACGACAGATTCTCTAAATCCCTTCAATCAGCGCTATCTCTTTTTTTAGAGAGGGATGTGGAGATACAATACACCCCAATCCAGAATATAGAATATAGAGAGTTTATTAAGTCACTGCCACTGCCCACAAACATGAATATTATTACAACAGAAAACCTGAAGGGTTTTTTTATTATTATATTTGATACAAAGGTTATCTTCTATGCCCTTGAGGCGCTATTTGGCTCACTAAGTCCCTCTGTTCCCAGGATAGAGGGCCGCGAATTCACTAAAATTGAACTCCACGTAATCAAAAAGATAGTTGAAATAGTCTCTACAGAGATGGAAAAGGCATGGTCACCTATCTATCCAATCCTCTGCAGATATTCAAGGTCAGAGATGAATCCAAACTATGTAACCCTTATATCACAGGAGGAGACTGTAACCGTGTGTCAGTTCACCATTGAGATAGGGAATGTGAGTGGATGGATGAAGGTGTGTATACCCTACGGCGTCCTCGAGTCTATCAAGGATTTCCTTGTCTCTACACCCTCAAGGGAGGACCTTGAGATGAGGCAGAAATGGATGGAAAGGATGAAGGAGGGCATATCCCAGGTTCCTGTTGAGGTAAGGGCAATACTTGGAAAAAAGAGGATGTCCCTTAAGGAGTTTATGAATATCCGTGAGGATAGCGTAATAGTTATAGACAGATACGTGAACGATCCTGCTGATATCCTTGTGGGAGATAAACCTAAATTCAAAGGCAAGGTGGGGATATTCAAGGGAAATAAGGCGGTCCAGATAGATGGATAAATCCATTGAGGAATTATGGTAAGGAGGAGAGATGGATAATTTTACAATAGACAATCAACAGGCAGACGGGACAAAGAAGGCTGAGCTGAATTTTGACAGCCTCCTTGATATACCCGTGGAGATCTCTGTGGAGATAGGGAGAACAAGGATGGTTATAGGTGAGCTCCTGTCATTGTCAAAGGGTTCCACAATAGAACTCGATAAGGTGGCAGGAGAGCCTGTGGACATCTATGTAAATGATAGGCTTCTTGGAAAGGGTGATTTGGTGGTGGTAAATGAGAGGCTTGGGGTTAGAATAATCGAGATTGTAACGCCCAAGGAAAGGGTTCAGAAACTGGGATAATGATGGAGGCCTATCTTGATATAATGAAGGTTATCTTTATACTCCTTTTTATAGTATCTGGCATGTTCCTTCTCTATAGATACAGCGGAAAACTTAGATTTAATATTAAAAAAGGCAAATCACCCTATAATCTGAAGAGGGTGGATACCATCTATCTTGGTGCAAAAAAATCCATATCTGTAGTAGAGGTGGATGAATATGTCCTTGTCCTTGGTATTGGGGAAAAGGAGATAAGGACCCTTTTGAGATGGAAAAAGACAAAAGAAGGAGAGGAATGAAGATATTGCTTATAACAGGGATAATCCTATCTCTGCTTTTAGTCCCTTTTGTGGCAGATGCAAGGCAGACAGCAAAACCAAGGTCTGATGACAGGGGTAATCTTTTGAGCTCCCTGGGCTCCGTAGAGGGCAACAGAAATTTTATAAATGTGGCAATAATATTGACAATCCTTGCCTTTGCCCCTGCTGTGCTTCTCCTTATGAGCTCGTTTACCAGGATAGTTATTGTCCTGTCCCTTCTCAGACAGGCAATAGGCATACCTCAGTTACCGCCTAATCAGGTTGTAATTGGTCTATCCCTATTTTTGACCTTTTTCATTATGGCACCCACATATGAAAAGGTCTATACCAACGGCCTCTCCCCTTATCTGGAAAAGAAGATGGAGTTTAATGAATTTCTGGGGAGATCATCAAAGGAGTTGAACGCATTTATGCTCAAATACACCAAAGAAAAGGACCTTGCCCTTTTTATGAATGTGGCAGGACTTTCAAGGCCAAAAAACGAAAGCGAGATACCCATGAAGATACTGGTCCCCGCCTTTGCCATAAGCGAGCTTAAAAGGGCATTTCAGATAGGTTTTCTTATTTATATCCCCTTTCTTGTTATAGATATAGTTATAGCGAGCGTGCTTTTGTCTGCTGGTATGATGATGGTGCCCCCTATCTATATATCCCTGCCCTTCAAGCTCATGCTCTTTGTCCTTGTTGATGGCTGGAATCTTCTTGTCAATTCACTTATTAAGGGGTTTTACTGATCATGGTGATAATGGGTTTTATGGATAAACACAGTAAAATAAATTTTACAAGTCAAGGAGGATAATCATGGGCTTTGATCTCATTGTCCAGATATTCAGGGAGCTAATCAGAACAACCCTTGTGATCATGGCGCCAGTGTTACTCGCATCCCTTGTTGTGGGTCTGTTTATAAGCATATTTCAGGCTGCTACCCAGATTCATGAGATGACCCTGGTGTTTGTGCCCAAGATACTTGTTATCAGTGCATGTGTTCTCTTTCTGTTCCCCTGGATGCTAAATATTATAGTGACCTACACAATAAACCTTATATCAAATATACCAGTGTATGTGAGATAATGGCACCTGAAATCGGCATAGATATCCAGAGGTTTGCACTGATATTTTTTCGAACCCTTTCAATACTCTGGCTTGTGCCCATATTTGCCACAAGGGCTATATCAATGCCCTTCAAGGCAGGGCTTTCCCTGATAATCTCCTATCTGGTTTTTGAATTCGGAGGGACAGGGCTTGATACGGCATATAACCCTGTATATCTCTCTGTTCTTATTATAAAAGAGATCTTTATAGGGCTTACCATAAGCTTTTTTGTAAGGGCGCTTTTTATGATGGTCTTTGCCGCAGCAGAGATGGCATCCCTTCAGACAGGTTTTTCCTTTGCCAGGTTTATGGACCCCATAACCATGTCTCAGTCATCAGTTATGGAGCAGCTTAAAAATATCCTGACTATTATGGTGTTTTTTTCAATAGATGCGCATCATACACTGATAAGGGGTATCTTTGCAAGTTTTAAGGAACTACCCCTTGGTGCTGTTGTCCTTCATAATAGTCTTTTAACCTACATCATCCATGTAACAGGCAGGATATTCTCTGTTGGCTTGAGGATCAGCGCACCCCTGACTGTGACACTTTTTATTGTAGAGCTTGCATTGGGTTTGCTCTCAAGGCTTATCCCCCAGATAAATGTTTTTATAGAGGGTATGCCCATTAAGATACTGATTACCATGGTTGTTCTATCTTTTTCCCTTGGTATAACCGTAACTGCTATCGCAGGTATATTCAATGGCATGGAGGCGGAATTTTTAAGAATAATGAGGCTTATGGGGTAAGATATGGCGGATACATTCCAGGAAAAGACAGAACAGCCTACTGAAAAGAGGCTTGAGGATGCGAGGAAAAAAGGTCAGGTTGCCCAGTCAAGGGAGCTTACCACATGTTTTCTGATACTCTTTGTCACTATTTTTCTCTATTTCTCAGTGTCCAGGGGATTCGAAGAGATGTTCAGGATATATACAGGATATGTGAGGAATCTAGACCTTGATGTAAATATGGATAATATCCAGGAGATAATCCATTACGGTTTTTTTAATGGGCTTAAGATTGTCCTGCCTATATTTGGTCTTCTTGTTGCTATTACAATCCTTGGCAGCTTTATCCAGACTGGTTTTATGTGGAGCCTCGAGGCACTCAAATTCAACGTAGAGGTCCTTGACCCCCTAAAAGGTATTAAGAAACTCTTCTCCAAGAGGTCGGGGATTGAGGTTCTAAAGGCAATGCTCAAGATATTAATCCTCGTCTATATTGCATACTCCATAATTACAAAGGAGCTATCTGAGCTTTTATCGCTTCACAGCAAGGATGTCCACTTTATTGTTCAGTATATGGGAAGGATTGCATTTATCCTGACCCTGAAGGTGAGTATTGTCCTTCTTTTTATCGCAGGACTTGATTTTCTATTCCAATGGTGGCAACACAGAAAAGACCTTATGATGACCCATCAGGAGATAAAAGAGGAGTATAAGGAAAGGGAGGGCAACCCCCTGGTAAAATCAAGAATCAGAAGCATCCAGAGGGAGATAGCAAGAAAGAGGATGATAGAGGATGTAAAAACTGCAGATGCAGTTGTCACAAACCCTACCACATTTGCCGTGGCACTTACATACAAGGTAGGCAGGATGCCTGCACCTCAGGTTGTAGCCAAGGGCGCGGGATTTGTTGCCCAGAGGATAAAAGAGGTAGCACGGGAGCATAGGGTCATCATAGTTGAGAATAAGCCCCTTGCCCAGGCATTATTCTATGCTGTTAAGGTAGGGCAGTTTATACCTGAAAAATTTTATGTAGTTGTGGCAGAGCTTCTTGCTTATGTATATAAGCAGAAAGGCAGAGGATTGATATAATGGGTAATATTCTGGAAAACATAAAAGAGAAAAGCGATGTCTTTATCGCTATATCTATTGTCTTTGTTATACTCATAATGATAATACCATTGAATAGTATTATGATAGATATATTCCTGACCCTGAGTATATCTATCTCTATCCTCATACTCTTTATAGGCATGTATATCCAGAGGCCCCTGGATTTTTCTGTTTTTCCCTCTATCCTGCTCATTATGACCCTGTTCAGGCTATCTTTAAATATCGCTACCACGAGGCTCATACTTGTAAGGGGTGATGAGGGTTCTGCTGCAGCCGGAAAGATAATAAAGGCATTTGGTAGTTTTATTGTGGGTGGCAACTATGTTGTTGGTGCTGTTGTATTTTTGATATTGGTGATTATAAATTTTGTTGTTATCACAAAAGGTGCAGGTAGGGTGGCTGAGGTGGCAGCGAGGTTTACCCTTGATGCCATGCCTGGCAAACAGATGAGCATTGATGCTGATTTGAGTGCAGGGCTTATAAATGATGCAGAGGCAAGGGCACGACGGGAGCGGATAGAGCTTGAATCAGATTTTTATGGTGCTATGGATGGTGCGAGCAAGTTTGTCAGGGGAGATGCCATCGCAGGGATTATAATCATCTTTGTAAATATTTTGGGTGGTTTGATAATAGGGGTTGTGCAGAAGGATATGAGCTTTACAGATGCCCTATCCATCTATACAATACTTACTATAGGAGATGGGCTTGTAAGCCAGATACCTGCACTCTTAACATCAACTGCAGCAGGCATAATTGTTACGAGGGCAGCAAGTCAGTCAAACCTTGGCAGGGATGTGGCAAGACAGATGTTCACCCAGCCCAGGGCAATGATGCTTGCTGCAGTGATAATACTATGCATCGGCATTGTCCCTGGTATCCCCCTGTTTCCTTTTCTTATACTATCCTCTGCCGCCTTTGGCATGAGTCATCTTATAAAAAAACAAAAGGAGAAGGAGATTGTTTCTGTGCCGGCAGTGGCAGCCGAGGAGCCAGAGGAAAAATCCCTTATCCAACCCATGGAGATGCTTGAGCTTGAGATTGGCTATGCCCTTATACCTCTTGTGGATGCAGAGCAGGGGGGTGAGCTCCTTGACAAGATTAAGGCAATGAGAAAACAGATTGCCTATGAACTAGGCATTGTTGTCCCACCCATGAAATTAAGGGATAATCTCCAACTCAAATCCAGTGAATATGTCATCCTTTTAAAGGGTATAGAGGTAGGAAGGGGAGACCTTCTTATAAATTATGTCCTTGCCATGGGACAGGATGAAAAAAATACCATTGCCGATGGCATACCCACAAAGGAGCCTGTCTTTGGACTTGATGCTGTTTGGATAAGGGAAAAAGATAAGGAAAAGTATGTTGCCCAGGGCTTCACTGTTGTGGAGCACGCAACCATTATAGCTACACATCTGACAGAGATAGTTCGCAACAATGCCCATGAGCTTCTAACAAGACAGGAGACACAGAAGCTTATAGATACAGTGAGCGCAACACATCAGAAGGTTATTGAAGAGCTGGGTCAGGCACAGGTAAATATAGGCATAATACAGAAGGTTTTACAGAATCTGTTGAGGGAACAGGTATCTATAAGAGACCTTGTATCCATCCTTGAGGCAACAGCAGACATTGCCTTTTCAACAAGAGACCCTGATGTCATAACAGAGTATATTAGGCAGAGGATGGCAAGGAGCATTATAAAAACATATCTCATCGACGGTGTCCTGAACATCCTCATCTTAGAAAAATCCGTAGAGGAGGCTATCATAAATAGCATGCAAAACAGTGAACAGGGCGGGCTTTTCACCTTTGACCTATCATTCAGCCAGCGCTTCATTGAAAAACTGGGTAATGAGGTAAAAAAGGCAATCCTTCAGAATATACAGCCTGTTCTCCTTGTGCATCCCATTATAAGATTAAGGCTGAGGAGATTCCTTGAGAGATATATACAGGGTATCGCTGTTATATCCCATAATGAAATACCCCCGAATATAAAAATCCAGACCATAGGGGTTATTAAGATATATGATAATTAAGACATATGTTTTTGATGATCTAAAAAAAGGCATAGACATATTGAAGAGGGAATATGGGCCTGACACGATTATTATAGATGTGAAAGAGAATATAGATCGCGATGGTAAGATTTGCGAGATCTCTGTGGCAGTTGAAGATGATGCAGGCTATAGCGATTATGATCCAAGGGGAGGCAGAAGACAATATGAGAAGATAAAGGACGATATAACCAGACAGGTCTTTGAAAAAATCAGACAGCTTGAGTCTGATATTATTATGGATAGATTGAGATCCTACTCACTACCCTTAAGGTTTATTTTTGACAAAATGGTAAAAAATGGTTTTAATCCAAGGCTCGCTATATCTGTCATATCAGAGATATATATCGAGATAGGCGAATTATCTGATGAGTCCTCTAAGGCAAACTTTTTTTTAAAAGATATAATTAAAAAAAGGATAAAAATCAGAGAGCTCGCTGAGATCAATAACCATATACTTATCCTTGGTCCCCCTGGCGCCGGGAAGACACAAACAGCAAAAAAGCTTGAAATTGTGTTGTCTGCCCTTGGAAGGCCCGTATCCCTTATATCATATGGTCATGATGAAAAAAGGGTCAGGGTGCATAAGATGCATGAAAAAACCATAAAAGGGTCTTTTAATGTAGATAGTATGGAAAGCCTTTATTCTTTTATAGACAGCGATGAAAGAAAAAAGATCATCGATCTTCCGGGCATATTAGAGCTTCAAAAGGATGTGGCAGATAGGCTTAAGGATGTAAGCACCCTAGTGGTGTTTTCTGCAGGCTCAAGGGATGAAAGAATAAAGAATTATCTTGAGATATTCAGTGATAAAGGCAGGGAAGGGCTTATATTCACAAAACTCGATGAGGAGGAGACATTAGGGCATATCCTGAGTAATTTGATTGCACTGGAACAAAAGATATGTTGTTTTACGACAGGGACAGGTATCTCGGATATTGTTATGCCCGGAAAGGAGATTTTTTATAAAATACTTTTAGAGGGAAATAGATGGAGAAGAAAAGAGGAAAAACTGTAGCTGTAACGAGCGGAAAAGGAGGAGTCGGCAAGTCCTCAATAGTAACAAATATGGCATATATTTTCGGCAAAAGGGATGAGTCTACCTATATTGTTGATGCAGACCTGTCCCTGGGGAATATCGATATATTCTTTGGTATGATACCCAAATTCAATATAAAAGACCTCATAGAAGGAAAGAAGAGCATAGGCGAGATTATAGTCGAGGGACCATACGGGATTAAGATTATCCCTGCCACATCAGGGATAGTGGAGCTTTCAAACCTCACAGAGGAACAGAGAAATATCCTCATGCTTTCAATACAGGAATTGACTGGCTATGATTTTTTGCTTGTCGATACGCCAGCTGGTATCTCATCAAATGTTGTATATTTTAATTCAATAAGCCAGGATATCCTTGTTATTGTGACCCCTGACCCAGCAAGCATTGCCGATTCCTATGCTGTGATAAAGGTGTTATATAATAAGACAGGCAGAAAGGATTTTAATATCATTGTGAACATGGTAAGGGATGAGACAGAGGCACTGAATGTATATAGAAAGCTCCTCTCCGTATCTGATCAGTTTTTAAATGTATACCTTGATTTTATGGGGTTCATACCAATGGATGCCAATATCAGGCAGGCAACAAAAAAACAGAAGCTGTGGGTGGAACACTTTCCTGACACCCAGGCAACCAAGGCGCTTTTAAGAATATGCAATAAAATGGTATTATGAGAACAGGATGACAAGATTGTCTGGATATGCTGCCGATAAAAAGCTTGAAAAGGAGAGGATTATTGAGGAATACCTTCCTACCATAAAACATCTTGCCTATAAGATAGCCAGGGGATTTGATGACAATACAACGACAGAGGACCTTATCTCTGCGGGCGTTATGGGTCTTCTTGAGGCAATGGAGAAATATGACCATACCAGGGGTGTTCAGCTTAAGACATTTGCCTACCTGAGAATCCGTGGTGCCATGATCGATGAACTGAGGGCAAAGGACTGGTTCTCAAGAAACACAAGGACAAAGGCAAAAAAGATCGAAGATACTATAAGAAGGCTTGAAAACAGACTTGGGAGGCACCCATTGGAGGAGGAGATAGCAGATGAGCTGAATATGGAATTTGAGGATTATCTCACCTTTATAAAAAACTACAGGAATCTATCCATAATGAGCATAGAGGAACTATACGAATCTGTTGGTGAAGACAGGGAAAAGATGATAAGGTATGTTATGGATGAGAGCGAAAGCCCTGCTGAACTGGCTGAGTTTAGAGAGATAGAAAATCTACTGGCAACAGAGATTGATAGACTGCCAGAAAAACAGAGACTTGTTTTGAGCCTCTATTATTATGAAGACCTGAACATGAAGGAGATCGCAGCGGTTCTTGGTATAACAGAGGCGAGGGTCTGCCAGATACACTCACAGGCAATATTAAATCTAAGGGCAACAGTAAAAAAACGAACCTGATGCTAAAGTTTTGGCATTTGTTGCTCGATAATATATAAGCAGAAAAATGAAGATGGAAGAGAAGATCATAGAAAGGCTAAAAGATATAGACCTTTTACCAACATTTCCTAATATTGTCAGTGAGGTCCTTAAGATAATAGATGACCCCATGAGCTCTGCCTCTGATATTGCAAGGCACATGGATGCATCCATGATAGGCGAGGTATTGAGGGTGGCAGGGAGCGCTTTTTTTAGTAGAGCAGGGGCAAGAAGCGTTACCTCCATAGAGCATGCCATCGCCATGATCGGCTATGAACATCTGACACATATAATCCTCCAGATGCCCTTCCTAACCCTAACAAAAAAGGATGATACATCAATTGATATCAATGGCTTTGTTACCCACTCCACCTTATGCGGGGTTATTGCGAGGGACATAAGCTCCGTAACCCTAATAGGAAACCCCAGTGAGGTCTATATAGCCGGCATAATCCATGATGTGGGCATGATCGTCATCTACCGTTTCTTTAAGGATGAATGGGAGAGGATATTATCTTTGATCAATGAAAAAAATATGCCAAGGATTGAGGCAGAAAGAGAGGTCTTTTCCTTTGATCACGGTGTTATAGGGGCAATGCTTCTTGATCTCTGGGATCTCCCCAGATCCATAACAAATAGTGTCCGTTACCATCATTGTCCTGAACAGGCAGATAAGGATAGAGAGAATGCCATCTGTGTTCATCTTGGAAATATTCTATCAAAACAGATTACCTCCAGGGGGGATTTAGATAGTTTTATAGATTTTATGCTTTTTCATAAAAATTTTGTGGAGACAATAAACCACTTTAGATTTCCTCTGAATCCCAAGGAGGAGATGGAGCTTTTTAGTAAGATCTACAGCTCATTGAAGGGATTGGGGGGTATCTTTAGAGGGAATGAGGATGGCTGAGAAGATTAAGGTTCTTGTTGTAGACGACTCGGCATTTATGAGGGGTATTATTGCCAAGATGCTTGAAAGTGATAGTGATATAGAGGTGGTGGGGAATGCAAAAAACGGCAGGGAGGCCATAGAGAAGTTAGAGTCCCTCAAACCTGATGTCATGACCCTCGATATAGAGATGCCTGTTATGAATGGGCTTGAGGCACTTAGATATATCATGGAGAAGAATCCCCTCCCTGTAATAATGTTCAGTGCCCTGACAAAAGAGGGCGCAGAGATTACCCTTGAGGCACTAAATATAGGCGCTGCAGATTTTATTGCCAAGGATTTCTCCAATTTTTCCATTAAGATTATAGATAAAGAGAATGAGCTGGTGAATAAGGTAAAGACAGTAGCCAGGAAAAAAAGGGTCTATACAGTTAGGAGATTGCATTCTGCAAGACGCTCAGTGGCAGCAAGCACAATAAAGAGGTCTAAATATAGTGTCCTTGCCCTTGGGGCATCCACAGGGGGCCCCCCTGCCATCGAACATATACTCTCTGGCCTATATAGGGATTTTCCAGTCCCTATAGTTATTGCACAGCATATGCCAAGATTATTTACTAAATCATTTGCCCAGAGGCTAAATAATGCCTCACAGGTTGAGGTAAAGGAGGCTGAAGATGGCGAGAGACTCAAGCCAGGCATTGCCTTTATAGCACCAGGTGATTCCCACATGGCAATCAGACGAAAGGGCACCGAGATATCTATAGAATTTGTTCCGGACACAACAAGGTATATATATAGACCCTCTGTGGACCTGCTTTTTGGTTCAGTTGCTACTGTTTATGGCGAAGAAACATTAAGCGTAATACTGACAGGCATGGGAAATGACGGGCTTGTAGGTGTAAAGGAGATAAAATCAAGAAATGGTTATGTCATTGCCCAGAACGAGGATACATGTGTTGTTTATGGTATGCCAAGGGCAGTTGTCAATGCCAATATGGCTGATGCTATCCTTCCCATAGATAAGATACCCGATGAGATAATAAAAATTTTATGAGGTTGAGATGGTGAATAAAAAGAAGAAGTTAGGAGATAAAAGACTTCTGAAGCTTAAAGAGGCTTTAATAAAAGGCAACAACCTCGAAAAAGAAAGGGCTATGGAGCAGGTAATCTCCACCCCATCAAAAGAGATAGTGGAGATGGTGATTGAATTGTTATATCTCAGTGAGACAGTAGTCCGTATGTTTGCAGTGGATATCCTTAAAAAAATAGGAAGATACAGCATGGAGGCTATCCTCAGACTTTTAGATGACCCCGATGAGGATATACAGATATATGCATGTGAGATTTTGGGGGGTATGAGGGAGAAGGATACTATCCCATACCTTGTGGAAAAATTGAAGGATGAAAAGGTAAATGTTAGGAATTTAGCCTGTGTTGCCCTCGGTGAGATAGGTGATGAGTCTGCTGTAGATGCACTTTTTAATGCCTTAAAGGATGATGAGTGGGTTGGATTTTCAGCAGTCCAGAGCCTTGGCAAGATAGGGGGCAGCAGGGTTGTTGAGCCATTATTTAGAATTTTTGCAGAAGGCAATGATGTGGTTTCCCTCATGGCATGTGAGGCATTAATAGATTTTAGGGATCCAGATATACTTGATAGGGTCATCGGGGTTTTAAAAAGATGGGATAAGGCAAAAAGGAGCGAATATATAAAGGTTATCCTTGAGAAGGAGGACGAGGGGATATTCTTTGCTGTGCAGGAAAAGATGGGGTATGAACTCTTTGAACATCTTTTGCTCATGGCGGAATCAGATGATAAAAAGTCCATCAAAACCCTAAGACTTATCTCCTGTTTCAGAAACCCCCTTGCCGCAGAGGTGATACTTGATTCATTTAAATATATAAGCCCTGATAGCGATGATTACCAGGATGCCCTATCCCTTCTTGTTGACCTGTCAGATGTCTGGGAAGACCATATAGAGAATTTTCTTAGGAAAGAAGAGGATTGTATATTACCTTTTATAAAGGCATGCGGTATGGCACAGGTGAAGATTGACGAAGATCTCCTCTACGAGATATTTGTGTCATCACACGTAGATGTCAAGAGAGAGATTGCAAAGAACCTGCCCTCCATCGTAAAAGGGGGCGGCTCCACAATATTAAAAGAGGCAATTGAAGACCCCGATGGTCATGTAAGGGGGGATGCTGTTTCTGCAGTAGGGACAATGGGTGCCTATGACTTTAAGGACAGGGTTATTGAGATAGCGAAGAAAGGCTATCCTGATATGAGGCAGAAGGCACTAAGGGCACTTTTAAGGCTTGACTATGACTCCTTTAAAAATCTGGTAGAGGATTTTGTCATGAGGGGTTCCACGGAAGACAAAAGACTCTATATATCTGTTGCCCCTTTCATCAATCAGGATGATAACTATCCCCTTATTAAGGCACTCCTCAATGACAGGGATAATCTCGTTAGAAAAGGGGCTATCAGTGTAGTGGGCCGTTTTCTTGATAATGACCGTTATATGGGGCTATTTAATAGTCTCTTTAAGGATGATAATGTCCCCCATGAGGCATTGAAGATCATAAAAGACAGAAGGCTCTATGCATTCAAGGACAGACTTATCCAAATATTCTCTAATAATAGCAATGAACTCTGGACACGATATTATGCCCTGCTCGCCCTGGGTTCATTAGAAGACCACACGCTCTTTGATGTCCTTGTAAAGGGTCTTGAAGACGAGAATAATATTATAAAGATAGGGAGCCTTAAGGCACTTTCAGGCCTTCATGATAAAAGGGCACTTGATTTTATAAAGCCATATCTGAGTAGTGATGATGACGACATAAGGGTTGCCGCTGAGAGTGTACTTGAGGGTTTTAGTGAGGTATAGGAGAAAGGCTATGATATGACAAGAGAAGAGTTCTTATCGCTTAGAGATTTTATATATGAAAAAACAGGTATATTTTTTGCGGAAAACAAGATGTATCTTCTTGAAAGCAGGCTTTCTAACAGACTTAATGAATTGGGGTTCATGAGCTATGATGATTACTATTTTTTTCTCAAATATGGCAATGAAGATTCAAGAAAGGAGCTAAACAACCTCTTTGACGTGGTAACAACAAACGAGACGAGCTTCTTCAGGAATCCACCCCAACTTGATGCCTTCAAGATAATGCTCCAGAAAAATTATATGAATAACAATAATAACCCTATTGCATCACCCCTGAAGATATGGAGTGCTGCATGTTCTACAGGTGAGGAACCTTACACGCTTGCCATAATGATACTTGAGATGATAGAGTTAACAAGAAAAAATATACCCTTTACAATCTTTGCAACAGACATAAGTTATAGGGTCCTCGAGTCAGCGAAGAAAGGGGTCTATGGTCCCTATAGCATAAGAAATATGGATGGGAACATAATAAAAAAATATTTTATTCAAAAGGGTGATAGTTATGCTATTAATGACAATGTTAAAAGATTTGTAAAATTTGAACATATGAACCTTGTAGACAGCAATGCCTATAAGAGATTCAGGTATATGGATATAATATTCTGCAGAAACGTCCTTATTTATTTTGATGAAAAGGCCAAAAAAATGGTTATAGATAATCTCTATGAATCACTGAAACCAGGGGGGTTCCTAACCATCGGTCATGCAGAGTCATTGCATAATATCTCTCGAGCCTTTAGGCCTATAATGTTTCCAGGTGCTATCGCCTATCAGAAGGGGTAGAATATGAAAAGGATACTGGTTGTTGATGATTCATCAACTATGAGAAAGCTCATAAACTATATACTGAGAAAAAGGGATTATCATATCACAGAGGCAGAGGATGGCATTGATGCCCTAGAAAAACTCATAGATGCGAAGGTAGACCTGGTAATTGCGGATTTGAATATGCCTAATATGGACGGCATAGAGCTTGTTAGGAGCCTCAGGAACAATTATTATCACCTTGATACCCCAATTATAATGCTTACAACAACAAGGGACGAGAACCTGAGGAGGGCTGCCCTTGAGGCAGGGGTTAACTTATTTCTAAATAAACCAATACAGCCTAATATTCTACTGTATAAGGTAGAAAGTCTTTTAATGGGGGTAGAAAATGAGTAATGCGTTATTAGAAAACGAGGAGATGCGTGAGATAGTTAATGATTTTATAGTAGAGACAAGCGAACTGATAGAGAATGCCACCCAGGATATAGTTACCATAGAGAATAGTCAGGATGATGAAATCATAAACAGCATCTTTAGGGCAGTTCATACAATCAAGGGGACATCGAGTTTTCTTGGATTTGAGGCCCTGTCCAATCTTGCCCATAAATCAGAAGACCTTCTGGGGCTTATAAGAAAGAAAGAGCTAATGATAAATAAAGACATAGCCGATGCCCTTCTCGAGGCGATGGATTTAATGAGGCTTTTAATAGATGATATAAAGATGGATTATACAGAGAAACAGGATACCGAGGCTATTCTAAATAAACTTGAAAGATTGAGTAACCCTGATAAAAAAATGCTTGGTGAGATCCTTGTAGAAGAGAAGATCATAACACAGCAGGAGCTTGAGGGCGTTCTTGAAAAACAGAAGGTGGAGAATAAAAAGCTCGGTGAGATTATAGTGGAACAGAAACTTATAACAGAGAAACAGCTTGAAAATATACTGACAACCCAGAAGACAAAAAAGGAAGACCAGACAGTCAGGATAGATGTCAAGAAGCTTGATGAGATGATGAATCTTGTAGGTGAACTCGTCCTTGGGAAAAATAGGCTGAACATGGTTAAAAACACGGTGAAAAGGGATGCCAAGAATACTGCTATTGACAGCCTTGAGGAGGTTACAAACTATATAGAGGTTATAACAAATGAGCTTCAGCTTTCTATAATGAAGGCACGGCTTGTGCCATTAAGTAAGCTCTTCAACAAGATTCCAAGGCTTGTCCGTGATCTCTGTAATTCATTTAATAAAGAGATTGATTTAAAGATAACCGGGGAAGAGACAGAGCTGGACAGGTCATTGATAGAATCCCTCCACGACCCCCTTATCCATATTATTAGAAATTCTGTGGATCACGGCATTGAGACCATAGAGGAGAGAAGGAAAAGGGGCAAGCCTGAAAGGGGGACACTTTCAATCAATGCATATAACGAAGGGAATAATGTGGTTATCGATATCATCGACGATGGCAAGGGCATTGACCTCGATGCCCTGAGGAAAAAAGTCATAGAAAAGGGTCTTATGTCAGAGACAGAGCTTGCTGATATGTCAGAAAAGGATCTAATAAATCTTATATTTATACCAGGACTCAGTACAGCCAAGAGGATAAGCAATGTATCTGGAAGAGGCGTTGGCATGGATGTGGTAAAGACAAACATAGAGAGAATGAATGGACAGGTATATATAGACACAAAAAAGAATCAGTGGACAAGGCTATCCATAAAACTACCCTTGACCCTTGCCATTATGGGCGCATTAATAGTTGAGATAGGAAGGGAACTCTTTGCAATACCCCTAAACAATGTTATTGAACTCGTAAAACTTAGAAAAGAGGCTATTAAATCAGTGGATAAAAATGAGGTTCTGATGTTGAGGAATGAGATTGTCCCCTTACTTGATGTATCACACCTTATGTCTCTGAAGGAGGATGGAGCGGATAGGTATCTTGTAATATGCAAGATTGGCGATAAGACCCTTGGCATAAAGGTCAAATCAGTGGTCGGGCAGGAGGAGATTGTTATAAAGCCCCTTGGAGAATTCATGGGGAATATAAAGGGTATCGGTGGTGCATCTATAAGAGGGGATGGAAAGGTCATATTAATACTTGATATACCTGCCATGATAAGCAGTAGATATATGGAGAGGATAAACAAGAGGAGGGAGGAGGTTCAGGAATACAGATATGCAGTCTGAATTTGGACCAGTAGTTTAAAATCTATCTGATTAAGGAAAATTTTGCATCTTAAATTTATATAAAAATATTTAAGTAATCCTGAATTCTTCCGAAGATATGAGAAAGGAGGAGGTTTATCATGAATGAAGATTCTATATTGCAGCTCGTTACCTTCAAGCTGGAAAATGATGAGTTTGGTGTGGATATACTCAAGGTGCAGGAGATAAACAGGATGATGGATATAACGAGGATACCAAATGCCCCTGATTTTGTAGAGGGTGTTATAAACCTAAGAGGGAAGATTATCCCCATCGTTGACCTCAGGAAAAAGCTTGGTTTTCCCAATAAGGAGTATGACAAGGCGACAAGGATTATTGTTGTAGAACTTGAAGGCATTGTCCTTGGTTTTGTGGTAGACTCTGTCTCTGAGGTCTTAAGGGTACCGAGCAATACCATAGAGCCACCTCCCTCCATAATAAGGGGCATAGAATCTGAATTCATAGAGGGTGTATGCAAACTCGAGGACAGGCTTCTTATACTCCTTGAGCTAAAGAAGATTTTTACGCCTGCAGAACATAGAACCATGGAAGGCATGGAGCTTCATCCGGATAGTATGTAAAATGTGGCACATTAGTTGCTATAAGGGATTGATATGAAAGAGATATTTGATATAAATCTGCTTTCCCAGATTAGAGGGCTTGATAAAAAGCTTCCTATCTCTAAGGAACAACTACAGTTAAAAAGACAGGCGAATGAAGAGCAAAAACATAAGCATAATAAACAGAATCCAAAAAAACCCACAAAAGAGCCCCAGGATAAGCAAGATACCAGCATTAAAAAACAGGAGATTGACGGTCACATATCAATAGATATTACAGCATGAAAAAAATACCCTATTAGGAAAATTTTTCCCCAATTTAGCAATATAGATATCTATCCCACCCATTCATAACCATTTAAAACAAAAGATTTGCTAACAGTCCAAATAAGACAGTATGGAGACTCTGTGCAAGGCTTCAAATCCATCCCACAATAGGCCTTCGGCATATGGATTGCATATAATTTTAATGTGAGGGAGAAATGCTAAAGGGCATATACAGGGCATTAACAGGTAAGGCAGTGACAGAGAGAAGGATGGAGATGGTGGCTAACAATATAGCCAATGCCCTGACAGCTGGTTATAAGGCATCCCGCCCAATATTCAAGATTATTGATGACCAAAGAGGCTTTCAGGCTGATAAGACGGTCCAGCAGGTGGGAAGTGGCAGTATTTATGACCTGAGTTCATACACTAATTTTGCGGAAGCAGCCATGGTGGAGAGTGGAAATAATCTTGATGTGGGTATAGAGGGCGATGGGTTTTTTGTTGTTGTTCTGGATGGTAAGAATATGTATACGAGAAATGGTCAGTTCACGCTAAATCAGGAAAAGAAGCTCATTACTATGGATGGAAATCCTGTGATGGGAGAGGGTGGCGATATAACCATAGATGGAAGTGATGTAAAGATTGAATCAGATGGGACAATATATGTGGATAAAAAGTATGCAAATAAGATAAGGATCGTCACGTTTGATGATAAGACCAGTCTGAGAAATTATGGAAGGAGTCTTTTTGTCAATACAGACAAGAGGGCAGAGGAAAAGATACCTGAACAATACACGCTCAAACAAGGTTTTTATGAGGCATCCAATGTGGATATCATAAAGGAGATGATTGAGATGATGTCTGCTCTCAGGGCATATGAGTCCTATACAAAGGTTGACCAATTCTTTAGTGAGATGATGAGCAAATTGATAAATTTGGGGAGAATGTAGGAGGTAAGATATGATAAGGGCATTATGGACTGCCGGAACAGGTATGAATGTCCAACAGGTGAACCTGGATATTATTGCCAATAATATCGCAAATGTGAATACCAATGGTTTTAAAAAAAGCAGGGCGGATTTTCAGGACCTCATGTATCAGACCCTTAGACTTCAGGGTATAAAGACAGGCGAGGGCAACGAGGTGCCCACAGGCATTGAGATAGGTCATGGGGCTATGCTTGCGGCAGTTCAGAAGGTATTTATGCAGGGTGATTTTCAGGAGACACAGAACGAGCTTGATATTGCCATTGAGGGTAACGGTTTTCTGACAGTTATAATGCCTACAGGTGAAAAGGGGTATACAAGGTCAGCATCCCTGAAGAGGGACTCAGATGGAAAGATTGTAACCTCTGATGGATATGAATTAGATCCGAGTATGACCATACCAAAGAATGCAATATCTATTTCCATAAGGCCCAATGGAACAGTGTCTGCAAAGCTTTCAGACCAATCAGAGCCCCAGCAGCTTGGCACAATAGAACTGGCAACATTTCCCAATCCATCGGGGTTGAAGTCAATGGGTAAATGTCTTTATATGGAGACCGATGCAAGCGGCACCCCTATTACAGGAAAACCAGGTGAAGACGGCAGAGGCACGCTTCTGCAGGGTTTTCTTGAGATGTCCAATGTAAATGTCATGCAGGAGATGATCAACCTTATAATTGGCCAGAGAGCCTACGAAGTCAACTCAAAGGCAATTCAGGCCGCAGACGAGATGCTGCAGATGGCAAATAATGTGAGGAGATAAAGATGTTAAAGACAGAAGGTCAAAAACATAAAATAACGACTTCTGTCGTGAGAGGGGGAGGCTCAACGGGCTTTTTGCCCGTGGAGGGGGC
>JAGPMK010000045.1:0-3133 GCA_018052995.1 Syntrophorhabdales bacterium
AAATAAAAATCTATCCTTGACATTAAATCTATTGACGTCTACAATGGAGTGTTAATTTATAATAAAAATTAAGTCATGTGATATAGGTCATTTACAAACTATATAGGAGATCACCATAATTTAGTTTAAGGAGGATGTTCTATGAGGTTAAACAGGATCTTGATATTTTCCGTTGCTTTGTTGTTTATTTTTGTCGCCCTTCCTGTGTTTGCCATAGGCATAGAGGCTGCATTGGGTGGATGGGCTCAATCGCCTCAGGGGGATATGTCCTATAAAGGGGATTCTATGAGTCTAAAAAGCGACCTTAAATACAGTTCCACAGAGACAAAGATGTCTGGCAGAGCAAAAATTGATATGCCTTTATTTATTCCAAATATCTATCTTATGGCAACGCCTGTGAAATATTCAGACAATGGGATGAAATCTACAGCCTTCAGATTTGGAAACAGGGTTTATGTTGCAAATGTCCCCTATAACTCTGAACTCAGACTTGATCATTATGACATAGGTTTATACTATGGAATTCCATTTTTAAAGACAGTGACCCTGGGTAAACTCAATGTTGACGTTGGCTTGAATATGAGGATTATGGATATAAAGGGAAGTGTAACACAGGGAGCCATATCAGAATCAAAGAGCTATACTCTTCCGTTGCCCATGCTTTATGCAGCAGGGCAGCTAAAGGTTATAGGGGATTTTTCCCTTGAGGCAGAGACAAGGAGTATTGCCTACAGCTCAAACCACTATATAGATATAATAGGCAGACTTAAATATATGGTATTTGGTCCAGCATTTGTAGGGGCTGGATACAGGTATGAAAAGATAAAGGTCGACCATAAAGATCTTAAGGTAGATGTAAATATTGGTGGACCATTTGCAGAGGTGGGGGTTAAATTTTAATGAGAAATGAAAAAATGATGAGATATATATATAGAAAGCTCATTTTAGTCTTAATTGTCCTATGTTGCATCCTCTATGGAGCTGATGCCTATTGTCAGACGAGGTGCATAGATTCAGAGGGAGAGGCTGTAATTGTAAATAATGATGTCCCCTCGGCAAAAATAGAGGCTGTGGCAAGGGCAAAATGGGCAGCCATAGAGCAGACAGTGGGTGTTGAGGTGAAGGCACAGAGCGTTATGCAGAATATGGCACTTGTTGATGACGCTGTGAGTAGACAGATCAAGGGTGACATAGCAAGCTATAAAATCTTGGGTGAGAGCATAAAGGATGGTGTTATAAAGGTAAGGATAAATGCATGTGTGGAGCCTACAAGGGCACGGGATGCGCTATCCTCTCTTGCACTGAACAATTCCGTTGCTGTGTTTGTTCCAGCAAAAAAACCTAAGGTTGTAAGCGAGACAGAGCATATAAGACGGTCCCCTTCTGGCAGCCAGGAGAGATATGGTCTGCAGACCAGAGATGAATACGATGATACAAACTTTTTTTCAGAGAACATCATAAAGAGACTTACTGAGCAGGGTTTTACAGTGATTGATGTAGCCCCTACCAGGACTACAGATGCCCAGGAGCTTGAAAAGGCCATAAGAACAGGTAATTTTCTCAGTATGAGAAGCCTGATGTATAAGTTTTTATCCAATGTACTTCTACTTGGCAGGATAGAGTATGCCATCTCCACAAGAAAAGGACAGGATATTGGATATGGACTCTCTATGCCTTTTAATCATGTAACAGTAAGGCTTACATATAGGATTGTCACAAAGGATAATTCTGGGCAGATGAGGATACTGGCTGCTGATGCTGTGGAAGGAAAGGGTCTTGCAAAAAATGTAGAGGATGCCACTGCAAGGGGTCATAAGGATTTGGCAGACAAGGCAGGACCTGTTATAATAGAAAAGATAAGCCAGTATATAAAAGGGGTTGCAAAGAAGATAAATGTTAAATTTGAGGGGGTAAATGATTTAAATACAAACTTTGAGGTAAAGGGGATACTCCAGAATATTGCCTGGGTAACCAATGTAGATGAAAAGGGTATGGGGGAATTTATAGTGAGTTACCCTGAGAATCCTGTCTACCTTGCCAATAGTATAGGCCAGAGGGAAAATCTCAGGGTAAAGAGTTTTTCCACATACTCTATTGTTGTGATATATGAAAAATAAAAATAGGAGATAGGTATGCTAAAGGGATTTTATCTTATTTTTTCACTACTATTTTTTTTACTTTTAAGTGCCTGTGCCACCTCAATCAAGACCACTGCCTTAATGCCTGCAAGGTATCATGAGGCAGCGGTTTTAAAGGAGGTGGCGGTTTTGCCCTTTGATGGCAGAGGAGGCAGGGAATTTGCCAATGAGATAGAGGGCACGCTGGGTAGTATAAATATAGGGGATAAACAGTATTTTACCCTTGTAGAGAGAACAAAGATAGACAAGATAATGAATGAGCTTAAGTTTTCTCAGAGTGGTCTTGTAGACGAGAGCAAGGCAGCGCAACTCGGCAGGATGGTAGGGGCAAGGGGAATCTATACAGGTATTATAAACAGGGCAACAACTGTGGACAAACCCTATAGAGAGGAGAGGCAGGCCTGTGTCCAGAGAGAGGTTAAGAGGGATAAAAAGGGGAATCTTATAGAAGGGGCATGTGTAAGATGGAATAAATACTATGTAAACTGCACAGAGAGGGTAGCCACATTTGAGTTTACACCAAAGCTGATAGAGGTAGAGACAGGAAGGGTTGCCTATTCAAGGACAATATCAAAGACAGCAGGCGCTAAAGGCTGTTCAGATGATAGTAAACCCCTCCCAAGTGCTATGGAGCTCATAGGAATGGCAAAGGATATGGCAAAGGCTGATTTCAGGAGGGATGTGGCACCATATTATGTTAATTTTGAGATTATGTTAATGGATTCCAAAGAAGGTATTGTATCCCGAGAGGCAGAAAATAAGTTTGATGGCGCCATGGAGTATGCAAAAAATAACAGGATGGACAGGGCATGTGAGTTATGGGGTGAGGCGAGGATATTATCACCCAATGCACCATCTATCCTGTACAACCTTGGCATATGTTCAGAGATAACAGGGGATCTTGAAAAGGCATATGATTTGTATAAAAAGGCAGATAGGGAGCTTGGTAGACCCGATGATAACATAACAAAGGCGCTAAAGAGGGCAGGCGAACA
>JAGPMK010000045.1:3233-19077 GCA_018052995.1 Syntrophorhabdales bacterium
AAGGCTGTAAGCGATGAGGATAAATTCGATCACCTCCTTTCGGTCATAAGGGTCGATACGATCATGGATGGAAGGGATTGGCTTGATAAGGCAGAGAGTGCCTATAGGATGGCAAAGGAATTAAAGGTGGATGAGAGAAAGCTATACTATTATCAGGGCACAGAGGCCCTCGATTATTTCATGGGGCTTGCCTATGTTGAGGCAATGGAATTTCAGAAGGCAAGAGATAAGTTTGCCAGTGTTCTTAATGCAAAAAGAGAGGGCAAGTGGAATGAAAAGGCAGATAAGGCATGGAAGAAGATGGATAAGATTGTCCAGGCTATGGCTGGCATAACAGTGGGGGATGTGGGTAAAAAGATTGCCATAAAAGATTCAATAACAAGGGCAGATCTTGCAGCCCTCCTTGTAGACGAGCTCAAGATTGACAAACTGTTTGCCGGCAGGATTCCTGTTCAGTCACAGCTTGATAGGATGAAGCCCGAGTTTACACCTGCCGACATGATGAATAGTCCCTTTAAGGATGAGATACAGACAATTATGAAATGGAAGGTTAGAGGGCTTGAGCCAAAATACGATGAGACAACCAAGGCGTATCTGTTTAAACCAACAGAGGTTGTAAAAAGGGGTGAGATGGCCTTTATCCTTGAGGATGTTCTTATAAAGCTCACAGGTGATGAAAAGATCGCAACAGCATATTTTGGTCAGGACAAATCACCCTTCCCTGATGTCAGACCTACATCACCGATTTATAATGCGGTCATGAATATGACCTCGAGGGGGATAATGGTGGGTGAGTTATCCGGTGAGTTCAGGCCCGATGACCCTGTGACAGGCGCTGATGCGCTCCTGGCACTGAGGATGCTAAAACAGAGGATGAATATCTATTAATAAATTAGAAGGAGGAGATAATGAAAAAGGTTTTAATGGCTTTTTTGGTTACCATGTTTTGTATGGTAGGATTTGTTTATGCACAGCAGCCCCCAGTGGATACAGGTGTGGATAGTGCCTTTGTCACAGCAAATGAGTGGCTAAATAAGAATAACCTTACCGTAACAGGGAGTGCTCTAGGGGCAAACTATGAGCAGGCATTCATGCAGGATGCAATCCTTGTTGTAGGTGAGGCAGTTGCCCCTGCCCATATTACACATCCCAGTCAGAGGGAGATTATGGCAAAAAGAGGTGCAGTGGTTATGGCACAGAGGCAGCTTGCAGAGTATCTTAATGGTTTTGCCATAGTAGGCGATACCCTTGTGAAGGATGGAATGACCCAGTATGATGTTGTGCGTAGTGCAGTCGCAGGCCTCGTTAAAGGCGCTCAGGTAGTTGTTCAGGAATATAATAAGGAAAAGGATATGGCAATCGCCATATTAAAACTCGGTATGCATGGGCCAAAAAGTTTTGCCTCTACACTCTACGAAAAGATGTTCAGCGACCCAAATCTGAAAAAGGAGTTAAGAACAGATAAACCAACATATAGAGGAAAGCCTGTGCCAATAGAAGATAAATACGATGGGCTAATAGTAGACGCAAGCGAACAGAATTTCAGACCTGCACTGATAAATAGGATATTTACATCAAAGGGCGAGGTTCTCTATGACCCTGCAAAGATAAGCCAGAAGGTCCTTGTTGAACAAGGTTGTGGTGAGTATACAAATAGTGTAGAAAAGGCAAAGGCAGTGCTTAATTCAAGAGGGGTTAATAACCCTATGATAGTCAAGGCCTCAGGGACAGTGAGTCCATCAGACCTGCAGGTATCTGCAGAGGATGCTGCAAAGATATATACTGCCAATCAAAAGACAGGATTTTTTGCAGCCGCTAAGGTAGCCTTTGTCCTCAGGTAGACTTGTTAAGGGGAGGGGCTTATATTCCTTTACAGCGCCCTCCTTTTTTGTTTAACGGAGGTTTTTAAATGAAGAAGATCTATGGGGTTTTGGTTTGTATTGTTATGATGCTTCTTGTTTGTAGCGTTTCGTATGGTTATGAAAGGGAGATGGATGACCTGGCTTCATATATTTCCAGTAATATGGATAAGATAGGAAGAAAAAGGGTGGCGATAATAGATTTCAATGACCAATATGGCAAGCCTATGGAGCTTGGAAGGTATATATCTGATGAGCTTTCCCTTTTTCTCAAGAGAAGGGCAAAGGGTTTCGAGGTGCTTGAGAGGACACAGTTAAAAACAATCCTTTCTCAGAACAAGATAACTATTGGGGATCCTTATGATCCCGCAGCGGTAAAGCGTCTTGGGCAGATTGCAAGATTAGGTGCCATTGTAACAGGCTCTATAAGGGTTTTTCAGGATACGATCAGCGTAGAGGTAAACCTTGTCAATACCTATATGGCAAATGTAATAGGTTCAACCAAAGCTGATATAGTCAAAACCCAGAGGATAAGAGAACTCCTTGAGAAAAAAGGTGAGCTTGTAGGGTATTGGAGATTTAATGACCCAAATAATCTTGGATTTGATAGCTCAGGCCATGGTAATCATGGCTCTGTCATGTATTCAAAGGTTAGGTTTGTATTAGAGGGAATAACAGGCGGTGCAGCATATTTTTTTGAAAGAACGCTGGATGTCCCGGCCGGCATAGTAGTTAGAAATAGTGACTCCCTGAATATTAAAACAGGTGAGGTCACTATTGCCGCATGGGTAAAAGCAGATGATGATAATATAGATAACGGTAATGCTGTAGTATCTAAATGCTGTGAACCCTATGCGCTTTTTACCTGGCTTGACTCACCGACTAATGGGATATCCGCTATTTTTTCATCTGGGGCAGTTTATTCAGGCTATACCATACCTAATAATGTATGGAATCATATTGCTGTTGCCTATGATGGAAATATTGCAAGGTTTTATCATAATGGTTCTCTTGTTGCCAGTAAACCCTTTGCAAGGGGACTTACAACAGATAATGGCGGTCTCTATATAGGTGCCTCACCCAATGGTGCCCCTGAAAATTTTTCAGGGATAATCGATGATGTGAGGATTTACAATAAGGCTCTTTCGGGTGAAGAGGTTTACAACATATATAACTCCCGTTAAAGAATTTACATATTTAGTTAAAAACAGGATAATAAAATGAAAAAATATCTTTTTATATCCATCATCTTCTTATCGGCGGCGCTATTTTTATCAGCGGTGAATGTAGAGGCAAAGACACTGCTCCTTGAGGGTAGGCTTGAAGGGAAAATAAATGTAACACAACAGATGAATTTTACTATAAGCAGACAGTTAAACAGTCTAAGCTACAGGTTTGCATTGCCTGTTTCCTTTTCCACTAGAACAGTCAATCAAGGACTCAGGCAGCTTAATGTGCATTTTAGCCCTCAGCCCTCACGGGTGGAAGATGAAAGAGATTCCTTTGGCAATAATTATAAAAGGGTGACATGGGATAATCTAAGCCAGGATGCAAGGATTATCATGACCTACGAGACAAGCATAAAATCAGAGCTGTCCGCCATGGAGAGCAGGGCAGGCTTTCCTTTATCCTCATTGCCTCCAGAGATAACTGTTTTTTTGAAGCCAACAAAGATGGTTCAAAGCGATTCCCCTGAGATTATTTCCCTTGCAAGACGTCTTACATCTGGTATGAGTACAGAGTATCAGGCTGTGACGTCGATTATGAATTTTATAGCAGATAACATAAAATATAGCTACAATCCCCCGCAATACGATGCCATCCATACCCTTAATGTGAGGTCTGGAAATTGCCAGAATCTTGCCCATCTTTCCATAGCACTATTGAGGGCAGCAGGGATACCAGCAAGGATAGTAGGGGGCATAACCCTGAAGGATCAATGGAAGGTGCCCCTGGGAGGCGGAAATTACTCTGTTCAGGGCATGGGTCAGGGCGGTCATGTGTGGATAGAGATATATTTTCCTGACCTTGGGTGGCTTTCCTATGATCCCCAGCAATCAAAGCAGTTTACCTCCACGAGACATATAAAACAGACACATGGATTAGACTCAAAGGATGTAAATGATTCATGGAGGGCATCACCTTATGTGCCAGAATATAGTGAATTAATAGATGCAAGATTTATTGAAGACAAAATAAACCTTGTCCTGAAGTCAAGCTATGATACGCCGAGGTCATACATTGTAAGTAATAATATAACTACCGAGGCAATTATGCCTCCAGCACCACCCAAGCCACCGACACCCCCTGCTCCTCCGCTGCCTTCGCCAGGCAAGATAATAGAATTTGGAAATATGGAATTTCCCAATCTTGTAAATCTATACCAGGTAATTGGTGATAGGGCAGAAAAGATTATGGATAAGGAGACCGCTGAGTATGTTACATCCACCTATGTATATGCACAGGCCTTTAATGTATCAAGAGACTTTGACCTACAGGGCATCTCCCTTGCCATGAGAAAATTTGGTGGTGATGGGAGTATCTATATTGACCTGGTTGCAGATGACAAAGGCAAGCCCAATATCCTATTAGGGACACGTTCGAGATTTATACCCCTTGAGGCCATAGGAAAGAGGCCGGGCTATTATTGGGTGGATTTTACATTCCCCACTGATACAGGTTTTGTGAGATTAAAGAAAGGCAAATACTGGATAGTCCTGAGACGTTCAGGGGAGGCTATAATGAACTGGTTTTATACCCCCGGGAAACACTATGGAGACAGTGATGATACGAGGTCTACATCAAAAGGCTACAAGTGGGAGGATATACTCAACTATGATTTTGTATTCAAGGTAAGGGGCATATACCGGTAATTATTCAGGAACCTGTTGGGTCAGGCTTCTGTGTATCCAGCCTATAAGCCCTGACGGGAGTCTGACCTTAAACATATTACCTGATTCATCTATCTTTTCCATCTTTGTCCCTGGGCTTACAATCCTTAATGAATTACTATTAATATCTGCCTCTGACCTTATATGGGACTGCTTGGTGGCAATCAGATAGATTACAGATGATTGAACCTGTTTTGTTTTTTGGTATGGAGGTGTTATCATCTCAGTGGGAACCCATGTCTCGATATACTTACCCTCTTCATCGATCTTGTTTAAGTAACGTTTAACCTCTCCTGTCTTGGTATCTATAATGAAAACACCTGTCGATGTATCGCTTTGTTGCGTCTTTATATTGTATGTCTTATATGTCCCTTGAAAGAGCTGATATCTCCCTATATCTGAATGGGATGACTGGCTTATTGCTGTCCCTGCGAAGATGAGAGACATTGAAAAGGTAAAAACAAATATCTTTAACATAATTTCCTCCTTTCCCTACAACTTAAAATCCTATTTTTTTGGTTCAACAATTACCTGAACAGATACAGGTCTTGATAAAGGGCTTTCAGCATTGGCAGAGTTAAAAGAGGATATCCTGTAATAGAATACAGTGTCCTCTTTTATGCTGAAGTCATCATCAACATACTGATCTTTGTCTGATCTGACATCATTAATCATTTTGTATTCACCTTCCTCTGCCGTAGATCTGTATATCTTGTAGCCCTTTATCTCATCTGCAGGGCTATCTATAGGTTCCCACTGCAATATTACCTTTTTAGAGCCTGCAAACTTTGCGATAAGACCCTTTGGTGAAGGAGGCTTATCCCTTGTCTTTGCTGATGAAGGCTCTGACATATCTGTCTCTGTATTGGCAGCGTTATAGGCAGTTATCCTGTACCAGTATACCTTATTATCCTCCAGATCCCTATCTGTATATGTTTTTGTCTCTCGATTAGATATCTGGGTAATCCTCTTATAGGTGCCGTATTGATCCTGCGATCTGTAGATTCTGTATCCCTCAATGATGTCAGAATTGATAGGCTCCCAGGCAAGGATCGTATATCTTATTTTACCATTAGATGTTTTTAGGGGTTTCATGGTATGAACAGTTGTAACATCCAAACAGGCAGAGAAGTGGCTTTCAGATTTTTTCTCATTAAAGGCTGTTATAGCATAGCTATATTCAGTGCCATCTGCAAGACCCTTGTCAATGTATTCCTTTGCCTCATGATTTAACCTTGTTACCTCTGTATAATCTTTTTCATTTTTTGTTTTTCTGTATATCTTGAATCCTGCCACAATAAGCCCTTCGTCTTTTTCTGTATGGGGTTTAGGAAGCCATTTAAGATGTGCGCTCTTTATATCGGGCTTTACGCTTAAGAATATCGGCGCATGAGGTGCTACAGACGTCTTTCCTACTACCATATCCGAGAATTCAGATTCAGCCCCTCCCTGTGATATGGCTTTTATCTTGTAATAGAATGTCTCGTTGAGCCTGAGATTGCTGTCTATGAAAAATGGGCTCGTAGTGGTTGCTATCTGATTAAAAGGTCCCTCCTCCTTGGCTGACTTGTAAACCTTATAACCAAGAATCTGTTCAGGCCTCTGATGGCTCCATTTAACCCTTATGGCATCGGTTGTGCCCATTGCCTCTACATTTGTAGGCGGTGTGAGAGGCTGGGATGATACACTACTGAGGCCAGCACCTGCACACTGCCTTGCCTTTTTTACTATGGTTGTTGCAACATCATGTATTTTGCTGCCTGAACCATCCCCTCCAGAGATATTATAGATATCACTCAGACATAATGTCTTGCCTTTTACATCGAATAATTCAAGCTCCACAATAATGCCACTATCTGCAGTATCAACAACACCTGATAGAATAAAATCTATGGCATATTTGTTTCCAATGGATACAAAGGTTTGTCTTGACCTGTCTTCTAACCTCATACTCTCTAGGTCCATGATGTTCTCTATCTGCCTTCTCTCAACAAGCTCAAAGAATCCTGACCTGTCAATATCATTTAAAAGCGTGGACATAATATTCTCTGTCTCACTTATTGCCCTTAAGGTTTTTGGTATAAGGGGAAAACAGGCAAGTTTCTTTCTGATACCCTGGGGATAGGCATCAGAAAGAAAGGATAAGGTAAGTATAGTTGCCAACAATAATATACTTAGATGTCTTTTTTTCATGTCATTTATATTTCTCTTAATGCCCTATATATACCTTCCCATGATTCTTTTGTAATGGGTGTTGAGATTTTTTTCAATTTTTCTACATGTATGGCATCAATAAACTTTTCTATGGCATACTCGTTTTCATTGCTGGCAAGTAGTTTTTTTGCCTGCTCAGAATATACTATCTGCATATTCTGGAAGCGGCCAAGAACTGCCTGACCAAGTTTTGCTACCGCCTTGTTTATTACCCTTTCAAATAGTTCTGAGTCAGAGGGCATCTGAAGGGGGATGTATGGTATGTTGGCAAACTCAACACCCTCCTGGTACCTACCCTCTACTGTCTCAGTTTCTTTTAGTGTATCTGTTATCTTGACCTCTCCCTCTTCCACATCTATTATCCTGTATGAAACTGTTATTGTTGCTGTATGCCTGTGGGTTGCCACCTTATATGAAACAAGCTTGGTTTCATCCTCTTCAATATATTGTGGTGGTGCATCTTTGAGCATTTCTGGGGTTGGATAAGGATGCGCCTGACGCCATATCTTGAATTCTTCGTTGGGCAGACGCTTTTTGCCTACCACAGCATTTATGGTCCTCTGACCCTCTTCTTTATTCTTTTCTATATTAAATTGGAGGACATTTCCAAGTATAAAGATGTCCGTTCCCTTTAACTTTCCAGCCTTTTTTGCACTCTCTAGGTCAGCAAGCCCAGCCTGTCCCAATTCTATCTCCTTGAGTATATCACCGAGGACATCCCTTGCAAGTATCTTCACATCACTTGTTGAATTTTTTGTAAGGTATGTTAAAAGGTTGTCTGTTATAAGACGTCCTGCATCCTTATTGTTAGTAGGTGGGTCAAAATCCTTTACAGCTATTTTTTTGACAATCCTCTGTCTTATCTTGTCCTCAAGCGCATTTTTCTTATTTAAAAAATCTCTCCTTTTTGTAAGCTTAAACAATCTGTCATACCAGATGTATGCATTGCCAAGAAGCCCGTTCTGTTCATAACTGTCAAGTTTAGGTGTCACATTTTCCACAAGGATTAGTGTCATCTCGCCGATGTCTTTATCCTTTGATGGGTTAGGGATCAGGTCATGGGCGTTTTGTATGTTAAGATATGCGCTGTTTAGTTTTTTTCTGAGGAGGTCATCCTTTGCCTTGCTTATAAAATTAATCGCTGCATCCTGCTGGAGCTTTTTTATCTTGTTTAATGCATCACTCCTTGGACCAAGGACAGCTGCTTTTTTTATAAAGGCAATGACACTATCCCAGTCACCCTGTTTAGCGTAATCCTCAGCCCTTGATATATAATAGGTAGGCTTATGCTTATCCTGGGCGTTTTTTAACCTTGTCATTATATCAGGGCTATCAGGCTTTATCTCCCTTGCCTGTTCAAGCATCTTTAGCGCTACGCCGAAGTCTTCTACTTTTTCAGCCTGCTGTGCCATTTCAAGGTAGTAGTTTATCCCATCTCTTTCTGCCTTGGCGAGTTTAATGGGCAGGTCAAGATAATTTGGGTAAAATTCACCTACCTCTCTCAATTTTTTTACAGCCTGAGCCCATTCATTAGTACTTATAAGTTTTGAGGCAGATGTATAGAGTTCGTCGGCCCTTTTTGTGAGGACATCTATACCTGATTTTATGCTTTGAAGCATTCTTTGATAGCTGTCGTTATCAGGGTCTAGTTTTGTAGCCTTTTCAGCCTCTGTGAATGCCCTATTCAGGTTGTCTATTGTTACAGGTTTTTTTTCAGCAAGGGCTTTAGCGTTATCTATATATGATTTAGCTACTGTGTTTTTAAGCCTTTTTAATTCAGCTTTATACTCCTGATTATCTGGTTCTTTTGTCACTGCATCATCGAGCATTGATATGGCCTCCTCAAACCTGTTTGCCTTTATCAGGCCTTGAGCCGTATCAAAACTCTCTTTTCCAGGGGATACACAGCCATAAATCAGAATTATAGATAGGATTAACAAAAAAAAGGGTTTAAAATGTTTCATAATACCTCCAAATCTTTATACTCATTTTGTTTTTACCTTCAGTTCAATGGCATTACTTGTATATAAGGTAACCTCTATGGGCCTTTTTTTAAATCTCAAATGATTTAAATTATCTGCAAAATCTTTTGTGCTTACAGTTATATCTGCATCCAATCTCAGTGCGCCTCCTGTAAACCCCCTCTGGTTTAGCTCCTCTAATGATTCTAATTCCTTTAAGGTCTCTGTAAAGGCATTGATATCACTAAATTTTAACCCTGATACAGATATCTTAACCGTATGCAATCCACTTGCACGTTTTTTAAGTTTCCCCAGTATCTGATATGAGAGCCTCTCTGCCATATCATTTGCTGCCTTTTGGATTGCCTGGGATGTGCCTGTTACAGGGTCAACATGTGCCTGAACCGCATTTGTTGTATAAGAGGCTAATGGTTGACCTGTATCCGCATTTACTGCCCTTGCTGTAAAGCTTACCTGATTTGACCTTATGCTCGTCCCCATCATTGGTCTTCCTGAGTTTGCAGTAACCTTGCCAATAACCACTACATCTGCCTCTCCCAGCGCAGCCAATCTCAAGGCAGTGTCATTGTCTACATCAACGTCGAGTTTTTTGATATTATCTTTTATCCCTGCGAGGACAACCTTACGGTCAACAAGATTAAAACCTTTTTGAAGAAATACGGATGTAAGAACATTCTCGGCGGTCCCGGAGCCAGAGGAACCCTCTTTCCCCCACCAGTAAGTTGGTTTTCCATCGTTTCCTGTCTGCTCTGTGATTAAAAACATAATCCTTGGGTTGCCTGCCTTTTTTATTATCTGACCAATCTCATCAATATCCTTTTCTATCTTAACCTTTGACACAATAGCATTTATTTTGATTCTATATGAATCACCATCAACCTTCTCATTGATTATATTATATTTTTTGATATAGCCAGTGCTTTTTGAATAGATTCTATCATTTAGGAGCTCAGCATTTACAACCATTGAATCTGAGTCCACCATAACACCTACTGCCTGCTCAACCGCCCTTCTGAATGCATTATTTAACGCATTCTCCCTTGCCTGGTCTTTTCTTCCATCAATAATCGAGGCAAATCCCTCTACCTCTACTACATTACCTGAGCTGCCATATACAGCATAAAAGGGTATAAGTAGAGATATTATTAGTATCCAGAGGCCTTTCAAAATATTTTTATTCTTCATAATGATTTAAATGTTATTGATCCCCTAAGTCTTTGTCAAGCAAATATATTAGCATAGAGTTGTATAAAAAACACAATAAATCGTGCAGGGATTGGGGTCAGATTTATATTCTATAAAACTAATCCCAATAGGCTCAAGCATTACCCTGTCCAGATCATGCTGGATTAGCGTGATATAAGTACGGCACCAAAAAAACATAATCAACATAGTAGTTAAAGAGGCATTGTTTAACATACCATATCCCTTAATGTATCTGATACATTTGTTATAATAACACTTTTTAGTGTTTTGTAAATGATTTAAATCACATATCCTGTCCTTTCCTTTCGCCTATAAATTAGCTTGACAATGTCAATCAGCAGGATAATAATTAATGATAATTCATGAAAGGGCGGATTGGAAATATGAAAACATTGTATGTCTATGCAATGATCGTTATTTACAAAATGAGCTTTTATTAAATAATTGGAGGCTATATGTCTATTAAGAGAGACCGCTGTTTAGGTATAATTTTTATAATCTCCCTGGCGCTACTGCCTTTTTTATTTGCATCCTGTTCCACTGTATCTGTTTATAATGTAAGCTTAAATTATGAACCAACGAAACAGACATCTAAACCCGATGCAGATCTTAACAGGGTGGTATTTACTGTTACTGAATTCAACGATATGAGAAATTTAGATAATAAAAACATGGTAGGCAGGGTTATTGAATCAAAGGGGAGGGAGATACCGATAGTTTCACTGGAGAAAAAACCCTCTTATGCCTTTGCAAATGCTGTTAAGGATGCATTGTTTAAAGCAGGATTTACCGTTGCCGGCGATATACCGAAATGGGATAATAAAGAGGAATCAATAAAAAAGGAGTGGGGTAGGATTGTGATAGGCGGCAATATTAATGAGCTCGAGCTTGTTGTCAAAGAGGGTATTGCAACAAAGACCTATGAGACGAAGGCAAATGTAAGGATAATGATAGGTGATGTGAAGAGGTCAAGTATTTTTTATATACCGACCTATGAAAGTGCCAATACAGTAACGGATATAACATTCTCTGAGGAGAAGGCGCAAAAGAATTTAAATACGGTTATATCTATTGTTATCGATAGGCTGATGGCGGATAAAGACCTGTGGAACAAGGTGTTAGAGGTTATAAAGAAAGATCAATAGACACCTGACTACTAATAAAACCCATTAAGAACTAAAAAAAACAACTGAAGCAGTAATCTGTTGAGATAGAACCCATGAGGGGTTGAATGATGATAAAGGTAATTAATTGTTATAAAAACAGATGTATATTTTCAGGAATAAAATAATTGAACACCCCATACAGGATCGGAAAACATATCCTCGGCTCCATTCAGCATGTAAGGGGCTCTTACAGATTATTCTTTAAGACCTTAGGGTATCTTTCCTATCTTAAGATTCTCCCTGTCCGTATTATCCTATATAGACAGATATATTTTACAGGCATTGAGGCATTGAATAGAGTTGTTGCAATGGGTATCCTCATAGGCATTGTAATTATTACCCAGGTATTTAATATTGTTGGTTTTAATCCTGTTTTGATAGGCAGGATACTGGTTTGGACCGTGGTGAGGGAGTTAGGACCTCTTTTTGTTGCTATAATAGTTATTGCCAGAAGCTGCACTGCCATCGCCTCAGAGCTTGGCTCAATGAAGGCAAACAGAGAGATAGATGCCATAAATATTATGGGTATAGATCCATATGCATATCTTATAATGCCAAGAATAATCGGTATCTCAGTCTCTGTATTAATGCTGGCATTTTATTTTCAGATAAGCGCCATTGCAGGGGGGCTAATTGTATCATCTTTATTCACTGATATCCGATTTTATGAACAGTTAAAGGCTATATTCTCTGTGTTGAGTATCCCCCAGGTTACTGTTTCCCTTGTTAAAAGCGCTATATTCGGGCTTTTAATCTCCACTGTTTCTTGTTATCATGGGTTGAGGGTACAGTCTTCGATCACAGAGATACCCCAGGTTACAACATTTGCTGTTATGCAGAGTCTATTTATTGTTTTTATATTTGATGGTATTATTACTATTGTATCCTATATATGATAAGATTTCATGACATAGCTGGAGAACTACTTGAGATACCTTTTTTTGAAATAAAATCGAGTAAGGTTTATAAGATTATTTTTCATTCAGCCGCAGAAAAAAATGAATTTATTGACCTATCACTGGGTATAAGGAGGCCAAAAAAGGGCAATGTTTTTTTGTTTGAGAAGGATATTGTTAATATGAAGAAAAGTGTATACTACGATACCATGAAGAAGGTGGCATTAATCTGGGAAAACGGTGGTATCATAAGTAACCTTAAGGTCTGGGAAAACATTGCATTACCGCTATGGTTTCATCGGGGTATAAAGCCTGAATCAATAGAGGGGAGGGTTATTGATTTTTTTAAGAAATTTGATATGGATGTCCCTTTTCTGTCTGATTATATGGCGAGATTACCGGGAACACTACCTGCCTTTGATAAGAGGCTTATATGCCTTATAAGGTCCATTCTCATGGAGCCTGAACTTATTATATACGATGATGTGTTTATTGGTCTTAAGATGGAGAGGGCAAACAGGTTAAGGGAGGTAGCTGATGGATTCCACAGAGAAAATCCTCAGAGAACCTCAATATATCTTGCATCCACTGAGGAATCTCTTATGGATATTAAGGCAGACTATAACATCATACCTGAGGAAAAGGGATTTAAGCTATGGCGGTCATGAAAGAGACAGACGAGAGATTCCTTCATCTTTCTAAAAAGATAGGACTTTTTATCTTTACAACTATCCTTGGCATAGCAGGCGTTATTGTTTTTATTGGTATCCAGAGGGACATTTTTATAAAAAAGACGACACTTTATTTTGTCTCAGAGAATGGCCAGGGATTGAATGAGGGGCAGGCGGTAAAATTAAGTGGCTTCAAGATAGGCAAGGTTGAAAAACTCTCCCTTGATGATGTGGCAAAGGTGAAGGTGGAGATATCAATAAATTCAAAATATATTAAATGGATAAAGACCGATTCTATCATAAAACTTACCAAGGAGGGTTACATAGGTGATGCTGTTTTAGAGGTTACACCTGGTTCTGCCCAAGCAAAACAGGTAGAGGAAGGGGGTTATCTCAGCTTTCAGGGCGCAAAGGATATAAATGAGATAATAAAGGAGCTTAAGGATGATATAAAACCGGTCCTCCTTGATATAAAACAGATTATTCATTATTTAAATGATCCTGAAGGCGATATGAAACAGATTCTCAGTAATACGAACAGGCTATCCCTTGATCTAAATAATACAAGGGAACTTGTGGATACCATGTTGAAAAATACCGATAAAAATATCGATAATACAGTGAAAAAAACAGATAAACTACTTAATGCCATAAATGAGACAGTAGATACAACAAACAATATGCTTAAGAATATAGAGACAAAGGTTCCCGGTATACTTGATAGGGTGGACAGGGGGCTTGCAAATGTGGAGAGGATTACAGAGGATATAAGAAATATCACATCTGAGGCGCCTGCCCTGGTTGATAGGGTAACGGATATTACAGATGACACCAAGGAGATCACCGGTGCTGTAAAGAAGATATGGCCTATAAGCTCGCATATTAAACAACCACAGGAGAAGACATTAGAGGTAGATAGCTATGAATAAAGAAAGCATAAAAGGATGTTTTTGCGTTGAGCTTTGCGGCAGCTATCCCCGCCTTACCCGTAAAACCTTTCTCCTATATCTTGTGTTTATTATAATCTGCGTTATGCTTTTGTTTTCAGCATGCTCATCTACTCAGGTCCAATTATCAGACAAGAGGTCAAAAGGTATTGAATTAAACCAGAAGGCCGTGGGTGCATTTAAAAAAGGAGAGTACACAAAGGCACTGAATTATTTTTCAGGGGCACTAAACATCAGCCGTTCTCTTGAAGATGCAGATTCAATAGGAAATAATATCATCAACATAGCATATGTCTACTATAAGATGGGTGATATGGAAAAGGCGCAGGGCTTTGTAGACCAGATAATAAACAGTATACCCTTTCCCTATAGCCCCTATTATCTCATAGATGCCATGACACTAAAGGCATTAATCTTTTGCGAGAGTAACAGGGGAGAAGATGCATCCTTATGGGCTGAAAAAGCACTTAGATTATGCGAAAATGAGTCATGCGCTGTAGAGGGGAGGATCTACAATGTAATGGCGCGCATATCAATGCTTAACAAGGATAATAAGACGGCTATGGAATTTGCAAGAAGAGGCCTGGAATTGAATAAAAAAACCAATAATTTGACAGAGATTAGTAATTCCATGCGCATTATGGCTGATATTGAATTGATTGATGGAAACTATGATGCATCCCTGAGATTCTATCAGGACGCCTTTCTAATAGACAAGGGGCTTGAGTTGAGCGATAAGATGATAATGGATCTGGTAGGCATTGCCTCTGCCTTAGAAAAACAGAAAAAGACTGGTGACGCAATAATCTATTACAAAAGGGCATTATCTATAAGTCAGGGCACAGGCAATAAAGATATACAAAAATCTATATCATATTCTATAGATAGGATTAAGGAATGAGGTCTTTTTGAAGGGCTTCAAGATAGACATGGATAATACCTGTTTTTAAATTAAAGGCAGCGTTGAGGATTAAAAAAAGATGTGTTCGAATAAAATTGGATTTAGTGTTCTAGGTGATCGGAATTTACATATAAGAGAATCCGCCGCTGAGCTTTGGTGTTACATCAAGAGAGCGAAGAAAAGGACTCCGAATATATGAGGCAGATTACACAGTATGGCATAGAAGAAGTTCCTGAAATAATTCCAAAGGCACGCGAGAGCATACACAAAGTTCTCCTTGACTTTTTTTCCAAACAGCCGCCAGGAAGAATCCTCGATGCCCCAGCAGGCTACGGCCACCTATCCAAACACCTCAAGACCATGGGCTATGTAACCGTTTGCGGTGAGATCGAGCCTGAGATTTTCAGGGCTGAAGGAATCGAATGCGTCTACACTGATCTCAATCAGAAAATTGATGCGCCCGACAATTCATTTGATTACACATGTTGTGTAGATGGGCTAGAACATATGACCAACCCGTACCGAGCTGTTGAGGAATTTGCGAGGGTGCTCAAACCTGGGGGTACCGCGGTGTTCAGCGTTCCCAACTATTCCAATATAGAGAAGCGACTGAAGTATTTCCTGAGGGGCTATCTCACCAAACCAAAAACATTGGATGACTATAAACGCGCAGGATCTAATTTGTTCAATTTTCACAATTCCCCTCTGACAATCACAATCCTGAACCTCATGTTCGAGATTAACGGACTGCGGGTCGAGGCGATCCTCAGAGATAAGAAAAAGACAAAACAATATCTTCTTCTTCCTGTTGTGTTTCTCTTGAAGGCAGTTGCTTTGCTTTCTTCGAGAAGGTCAAAAGTAAAGAACGGATACAATCTAACCCTGAGGAATGAGGTTATTCTTGGCGGCAATACTTTGATATTCATAACAAAGAAGGACATGGTGTAACGAGTCATTTGCACCGGACGCGACAGAATATCGGCCTTATTCTCGTCCCGTTTTCTGGCTTTATGACCTTTTTTTAAATTAAATACAGCAAGTTGAGGATTAAAAAAGAGGTGCTCGAATAAAATCGGATTTAGTGTTGAAGGTGATCGGAATAGACAATTAT
>JAGPMK010000075.1 GCA_018052995.1 Syntrophorhabdales bacterium
TCTTTTCCCCTTGCAGCCCCTTATGCAGAGACCGCATATATGATGTCCTAGATTTCTCTTGTTTTTGAAATGGGTTAGCATATCATAACAGACTATGTGCTCGAAGGTGGTAGGATCTTCCTTTATTGCCCCTGCAGGACATATATCTATACATGCCCTGCATTCTCCACATGAAAAGTCTTTCTTTTCATTTACATCAAGGGGCATGTCTGTAAGGACCGTGTTATATCGGACATAGGCTCCAAACAAAGGATGTATAAGTAGGTTGTTTCTCCCTATCCATCCTATTCCCGATATAGCGCCAATCTTTTTATGAGAGATATGTGCCTTCTGATTTCTCCAGTCAACAACCTGTGAGGCAGCAAAAGGAAGGGCATTGTATCCCTTTTCCTCTATCTTTTTTGAGAGGAGATAACCTACCATATCAAGTCTATAATTCAACTGCCTGTAATGATGAAGATATAAAAGGTTAGGTCCATCGGTTACTGTATCTATAATAGCCTTTGACAAAACAAGCCCAAAAGAAATAGCATAGGGCAACCTATCTTTGAGGGCATTATCTATCTGAACAAGGTCAATATCATATAAAGACATATCACCAATACCAAATATATCTATATCAAATCCTTCAAGCCACATTTCAATTATCCTGTTGTTTTCCCTCAACTCCCCTCCTTGTCTCCTGTGCCTTCTTTTTAGATAATCCCTTGTTTTTTGAAATATATCATAAGGGCTGTTATGGCAGCAGGGGTTATCCCTGGTATACGGGATGCCTGTCCAATGGACAGTGGCCTTATCATAGAGAGCTTCTCAACAATCTCCCTCGATAACCCCGATACCTCGTCATATCTCATGTCTTGGGGTATTTTTTTATCCTCAAGCCTTTTTGCCCTGTGTATCATCTCTATCTGTCTGTCCTTATAGCCATGGTATTTTATATTGAGCTCCACCTGATAGGCTATATCCTCATCAATATCCCCAAATCTCTCCTCTATCTTTTTCAGGTTTTCTATGGTAATGCCTGGTTTTTTCAGTAGATCCTCAAGGGTTACAGGGTTTCTTATACTGCCCAGTCCAAGTTCTTTTATCATCTCCTCTATCTGCCTTGTAGGTCTTAGTTTCACTGACCTGAGTATATCATGGGTCTCTTCTATCTTTTTCTTTTTTTTCATTACCATATCGTATCTCTTTCTGCTTACAAGACCTATGGCATATCCCTTTTCCGTAAGCCGAATATCTGCATTATCCTCCCTTAGAAGCAGCCTGTTCTCTGCCCTTGAGGTGAACATCCTGTATGGTTCATCCACACCCTTTGTAACAAGATCGTCTATCATAACCCCTATATAGGATTCATCCCTGCCAAGGATAAATTCATCCTCTCCTTTTGCCCGTAGGGCAGCATTCACGCCAGCAGCAAGACCCTGGGCAGCGGCCTCCTCATAGCCTGTGGTGCCGTTTATCTGTCCGGCAAGAAACAGATTTTTAATTTTTTTTGTTTCAAGGGTTGGGTAAAGCTGTGTAGGGTAAACGAAATCATATTCTATGGCATACCCAGGCCTGGTTATCTCCACATGCTCAAGCCCTTTAATGCTCCTTAACATCTTGATCTGGATATCAAGGGGCAGGCTTGTGGCAAGACCATTAGGGTAATACTCCACTGTATCAAGACCCTCGGGCTCGATAAATATCCTGTGTCTTTCCTTGTCCTTGAATTTTACAATCTTGTCCTCAATGGAGGGACAGTATCTTACCCCTGTCCCCTTAATCTTTCCTGTATAAAGAGGCGATCTATTAAGTCCTGACCTTATGGCCTCATGGGTTGTCAGGTTTGTATATGTAAGGTAGCATGGAACCAGCCTGTTCTTTATCTTTTTTGTAAGAAATGAGAAGGGCCTTGGAGGGTCATCGCTCGCCTGTGTCTCAAGCTGTGAGAAATCAATGGTCCTTCCGTCAAGCCTCGGACATGTGCCTGTCTTTAATCTCCCTAAATCAATGCCGAGGTCTTTAAGACACAGAGAGAGTCCGACAGATGGAAAATCCCCCATCCTCCCTGCCTCAAAATGCTCGAGCCCTATATGTATAAGTCCTCTTAAAAATGTCCCGGTAGTGAGGACTACTGTTCTACCAAAAAATCTTTCACCCCATGGTGTCTCAATACCTATTATAGCCCTGCCATCTACTAAAAGCCTCTCAATTAGTCCCTGCCTTATAAAGAGATCCCTCTGATGCTCTAATCTTGCCCTCATCCTCAAGGCATACCTCATCTTATCTGTCTGGATACGGGTGGAGCGAACAGCAGGACCCTTTTTCATATTCAATATCCTGAATTGAATGCCAGCAGCATCAGCATTAAGTGCCATTTCACCATCCAGGGCATCAATCTCCTTTACAAGGTGCCCCTTTCCTATGCCTCCTACCGCAGGGTTACAGGACATAAAGGCTATATGGTCCAGATTTATGGTAATAAGGAGGGTCTTTGCCTTCATCCTTGACGCAGCAAGGGCTGCCTCACAGCCGGCATGACCTGCACCTACAACTATGACATCAAAGATATCCATATCTCCCTTAATAAAATGTCTTATAGCTTAACAGAAAAATAGGGGCTTTTCCATATTGAACCCCCTGATCTGCCACATTCTTTCCACTCCATGGCTTCCAGCCAAAGGAGCGTCTTTGAAATAAAATCCAACTGGACAAATAGGGTATAGTTAGTGTCATATTGAAAGATTAGCATATGGAAATGATTGTTTTCCCAATTTCATGTGCAAGGCAAAGAAAGGGGGAATCCAATCTGTTGACCATCCTGATCTTGGTTTTAGTAAAATTCTGATAACAGTGAAACTATCTCACCCCCCACTACAATTTATGGATATTCTATATGCTATATTGCACATGCCTCTGATTTTAAGATAGCAGATAGTCCTGTCTTATCCTCTGGAGGCTTCTAAATATATTCTTTTTTACATTTCTATTGTGTTTTTTTAGTTCTGTTATAATGTCCTTAACAAGCCTTCTCTTTGATGTCTGGCTATGAGGGCATCTGCTAGCAACAACAGGCAATCCAAGGAGCTCAGATAGCCTTGAAAGCTCCTTTTCCTCTACATAGGAAAGGGGTCTTATTATATGGAGCTCACCACTGAACATCTCCTGATAGGGTTGCATTGTCCCTATCTCGCCCTGAAAAAAAAGATTAAGTAACATAGTCTCTATTATGTCATCCATGTGATGAGCAAGGGCGAGTTTTTTAAAGCCTCTGCTATGGGCTGTCTTAAACAGTGCCTTTCTCCTATTCCAGCTACACCAGAAACAATCAAAGCCTCTATTATCCTTCTGCCATTCCTCAGGTGCCTCAGTGATTATATAGGGAACGGATTCATCCTCAAAATGCCTTATCAGGCCACCCCTGTCTAGCCACTCAAAACCCATGTCAACAAAGCATGCTGTTAATTCATAGTGTATGGGAACGAATCTCATCCTCTCCTTCATTATTCTAAGAAGGACAAGACTATCCTTGCCGCCAGAGACAGCAAGGAGGACCTTATCGCCATCTTTCAGCATCCTATAATCCCAGATGGCCTTACCCACCTTTTTTGTTGTAAAGTAGAGTTGTCCTTTTAGATTCAAGTTAGAGATTCTGCGAGTTCCCTTGTCTTTTCAATAAACTCTTTTTTTATAGGAGCGCCCTCTGAAACGCATGCTGTTGCCTCAACCCTGCCAACATAAACAAGCCCCTGGAGATCAAAGATCATCCTGAACATGGATAGGGATGGCTCAAACACACCTGCATCCTCACTGCCGCATGTCATTAAGGTCACCGCCTTCTTTCCTGCTATTCGGGAATTGAATTTTTCATCCATGAAGGCTACTGTTCTATCAATGGCAGTCTTTAACTGGGCTGATATGCCGAACCAATAAATAGGGCTAGCATAGACAATCAGGTCTGATTCGACCATATATTTTCTTATGTCCTTCATGTCATCATTTATTTTACAAACACCAGCCGGTAGGCATATATGACAGCCTTGGCATGGCCTTATATTCATATCATTGAGATAAAGCATCCTTACGTTTATATGCTTCTTTTTTAAAACATCGGAAAATGCGCTAGTAAGCTGAATAGTATTCCCTTCTTTTCTTGGGCTTCCAAATAGAACAACTGCCTTCAT
>JAGPMK010000046.1:0-3343 GCA_018052995.1 Syntrophorhabdales bacterium
ATGCGTTCTTTTGTATCTTCTAGGTATTCTGGTCGTACTGGACAAGATGCAACGTGATATGGAGGGTGCCACATAAACTTATAGCTTAAGGAGGATTGTCATGTTTAAGTTTGAAGATGGAAAGTGTTATAGGATGCCGGCCCACTTTGGCGGTGCTGTCTTTGATCCTGAGGCGAAGGCCTACTACAATGATGTGGTGAGCATAGTCTACAGCTATACAACCGACGGGAATCAGTTAGCCGACTACCTGCCGGAAGGCTTCGAGCTGATCAAGCCCGAGCTGGTTGTTCAGTACCAGCAGTGTCGTCAGGTCGAATGGATGGCGGGATCGTATTACAATCTGGTTACGGTTGCAGCCCCGGTGCGTTTCAACGGCCGACACGACCATCTCGAAGGAGCGTTTGCTCTTGTGGTTTGGGAGAACAAGACCACGCCGATCCTGACAGGAAACATGATGGGTGTCCCCAAGATCTACGCCGACATTGAAGATCTGCACATCATCGCAGATACTTACCGCACCCGTCTCAGCTACGAAGGCAGCACATTTCTACAAATGGAAATGACAGGGCATGAGCCGATGGACGAGAAACAGGTGAAGGCCTTGAATATGGACGTAAATTCCTTTGGGTGGCGCTATATCCCGAAAGTGGGCGCCCCGGGAGCGGATTTGAGTCAGCCCATTCTTTTTCCCATGCGCAGTGAGCCCAATGCCGCCTGGCTGGGCAGCGGCACAATCAAATGGACAGGGTTGACGTGGGATCAAAACCCTACGCAATGGCATATAATCAAGGCTCTGGCAGGTTTGCCCATGATCGAGATGGCGCCTGTCATAATGATGGAGGGTCGGGCGATCCTGATGGAGGCGCAGGGACGTGTTCTTGAGTAGGCGTGCTTTTCCTAGCTCGTATCCATATAATTCAAAAGGAGGATTTGAGACATGAAAGAGTATTATAAAAACAAGGTTGCCGTTGTTACCGGCGGGGCATCAGGAATAGGTCTTGCATTGTGTGAACTACTTCTCTCAATCGGTGTAAAGGCCGTCGTTCTCGCAGATTTAAACGATGAGAAACTAAAAACAGAAAGTGCAAGACTTGAGAGTGCTTACCCCGGAAAAGTATTGGGGATCCAAACCGATGTGACCAAACAGGGAAGCGTTGCTGCGATGATCCGGCAAGCAGCAGAGTTCGGAGGTGGCCAGATTCATTTTCTCTTCAACAATGCAGGCCTCGGTTTGGGAAAATCCTTTGACGAGACCACAGATGCTGATTGGAAATTTGCCTTTGATGTGAATTTCTACGGTGCCTTATACGGCATTCGGGCGGTATTGCCGATCATGCGTGCCCAAGGAGGCGGACATATCGCGAACACCGCCTCGGGTATCGGTTTTGTACCGATGGCCTATCAGAGCATGTATAGCGCCACCAAGTCTGCCTTGATAGGTCTTACCGGCTCGCTACGCTACGAATTTTGGGATGAGAACATTCGCCTTTCCACGGTTATTCCCGGGACTGTCGCCACCCCCATCTGGGGTGAAGCCGGGGCCCCTGAATCTGCAATCACGCCGGAAGAGTCTGCTCGCGGAATTCTTAAAGGACTGGCGGCAAACGAGAGAATCGTCATTGTTACCGATGCCGACCGCGAGGGTGCAGTCAATGCCTTTCGTCCCGAGGCTGCTGAAGGTATGGACCAGTATCTTTTGAATGTTGCCCGACAAAGAAGGGGCGGGAAGTGGGTCGTTTAAAAAAAACACGGGGATCGCAACAACATATTGAAAGAAAAGGCTGAGGCGTAAGCCGCGACATTGGGCAAACCAAAAGAGATTGTTTACCCAAGAAGATACACCACCTGACATAGCTGAATAGTAACGTGCGGGTAACCCCACGTTTTCTTAAAAAATGATATATGAACGAGTGGATATACGAACATGGGTAGAAAACCCCTTTCTTATAGTGCCTTAGGTAAAGGTGATTCCCTCTACTCGTACTCCTTTGGCACAGCGCATATAATAATAAACGGCTCTTTGCCTTTATTTTTATACTGATGTTTCTCGCCGGGCATAATCAGAACAAAATCGCCTTTAGAAACAGGTTGGTCTGTCCTATTCTCACTTACAACAACACCTTCGCCATCTATTATATAGTTTATATGTTCAAATTCATGTGTATGGTATGGCGTATGGCCACCTGGCATTATGGTGAACACCCTGAAAGAATAGGCAGGCGTGCCATCTTTTGCAGATATGGGTATCTGCTTGTATGTATCTTTTGCACCCTCCATAGTCATTAAGCGCCTCTCTGTCTTTTCAAGGTTGGTTATCTTCATTTAATATCCCCCTTTTGTTATGAATTTTTTATTTTAACAAAAAATGTTTAAATAAGTTACATCCAGACTATGGCAAATAAGGGGTATGATCCATTAAATTAACATAGGTTTTTTAGGGTTGTCTCGAGATAGTATTCCAGTGTCTTTTTAAGGGCTGCGTCAAGGTCAACCCTCGGCTCCCAGCCAAGAAGGGCCTTTGCCTTTTTAACAGATGGAACCCTCCTGTCTATATCCTGGTACCCCTCGCCATAGAATTCCTTTGAGAATACCTCGATAATCTCCGAACGTTTCCTGGCATTCTTTGTTGAAGGGTGTGCCTCAAAAAGCCCCTTCAGCTTATATGCCAGTTCCTTTATAGTTGCCTCATTTTTTGGGTTGCCAATGTTAAATATCTCGCCATTACAGTTATTGTTTTTGTCTTCTATGATCCTGATAAGACAGTCTATGCCATCGTCTATATATGTGAAGCACCTACGCTGGTTACCACCATCCACAAGCCTTATAGGTTCACCTAGAAGCAGGCTGCTTATAAACTGGGTCACCACCCTGGAACTCCCCTCTTTTTCAGGGTCTGTTGTGAGTTCATCCAGCTTTGGCCCTATCCAGTTAAAGGGCCTGAAGAGGGTAAATCTAAGACCTTGTTGAAAACCATATGCCCAGATGACCCTATCTAGTAATTGTTTTGATGCACTGTATATCCATCTCTGCTTTCTTATAGGCCCAAGGATAAGATTGCTTTCATCCTCAACAAACTCAGGGTCTTGACACATGCCGTATACCTCTGAGGTAGAGGGAAACAGGAGTCTCTTTCTGTATTTTACACAAAGCCTTACAACCTTAAGGTTTTCCTCGAAGTCAAGCTCAAAGACCTTAAGCGGCTCCCTGACATAGGTAGCTGGGGTGGCAATGGCAACAAGGGGCATAATAACATCACATTTCTTTACATGATATTCTATCCACTCCCTGTTTATACTAATATCCCCTTCTATAAAGCGAAAACGTTCATTCCCAAGGCAGGCAT
>JAGPMK010000046.1:3443-18499 GCA_018052995.1 Syntrophorhabdales bacterium
GCTGGGGTGGCAATGGCAACAAGGGGCATAATAACATCACATTTCTTTACATGATATTCTATCCACTCCCTGTTTATACTAATATCCCCTTCTATAAAGCGAAAACGTTCATTCCCAAGGCAGGCATTTATCTTGTCTGCCTTTATATCCATACCGTATATCTCCCAGTCGGTATCCCTTAATATCTTTGCTGCCAGGCTGTTACCTATAAAGCCATTTACACCAAGTATGAGTATCTTCAATTGTGACCTCCGAGTATTTTATTTTTAATGTCATAGATAGCAGCAAAATCTTTCCCCTCCATCTCCTTATCCCCCTCAAGCTGAACCTTTATAAGCCTCAACATGCCCTTCCCCGTTGATACAATAAGGGGGTCTGCTGATACAACAGAGCCAGGCTGCTGCGTTGAGCATGCCCCCTCTACAGGCACCGCCCACCATATAAATAACTTCCTCCCATCCATATAGGTGAATGCCCCCGGGTAGGGGTGCGTCACTGCCCTTATGAGGTTATATATTGTTATGTTGTCTTTTTCCCACCATATAATCCCGTCCTCAGGTTTTCTCCCACCAAAATAGGTTGATTCCCCTGTCTGTGGTATCCTCTCAAACACCCCTTTTTCTATCTTTGGAAGTATCTCCCTCATTAATATCCTTGCTGCGTCTGCTATCTTCATGAAGAGTGTCCTGGCGGTATCATCAAAGGCAATATCCACCTCTCTCTGGGCTATTATATCCCCTGCATCAGGTTTTTCCACCATGTAATGAAGGGTGACGCCTGTCTTCTTTTCACCGGCAACAAGCACCCAGTTCACAGGCGCCCTGCCTCTGAATTTTGGCAAAAGCGAGCCGTGGAGGTTGAATGCCCCTATCCTTGGTATCCCTATTATGTCCATGGGTATCATATTCCTGTAATAAAAGGAAAATATTACATCTGGCTTAAGGGATTCTATCATCTTACGCCATTTTGGGTCTTTTAGATTATCAGGGGTATATACAGGGATGGCATTTTTTTCAGCAATCATGACAGGCCTTCTGAACCATACCTCCTCTTTCGGGTCATCTCTGTGTGTGAAGAGGCACTGAACCTGAACCCCCGCCTTATAGGCAATAAGCTCTTCAAGGCATACATAGCCAATCTCGTGATATCCAAAGACAACCGTCTTCACAGAAGCTCCCTTTTTACAATGAACCTTGGTCTCCTTCTGACCTCCTGGTATATCCTCCCAATGTATTCACCTATTATGCCCAATGCCAGTATCTGGACGCCGATAAAGAAAAATAGTATGGCAAAGAGGGTAAAGAGGCCCTCTGACTCGGGTCCTACTATAAGTCTTCTTATAAAGAGAAATATGGCGAATGAGACGCCTATAAGGGATATAATGATGCCTACCATGCCAATAAACTGTATGGGCAGGAGAGAGAAGTTCGTCATGAGGTCAAAATTAAGCTGGAAGAGCTTCATGATGCTGTATTTTGTCTTTCCCTTTTTTCTCTCCTCATGTTTTACCTCTATCTCCACTATCTTTTTTGCAAATGTATTTGCCAGGGCAGGGATGAAGCTTGATGATTCAGGACACATCTTCATGTATTCAACAATGTCTTTTCTATAGGCCCTGAGCATGCAGCCATAATCCCTCAATCTTACGCCTACGAGCCTTGCTGTGATCTTGTTAACTATATATGAGGGTATTGTCCTAAATAATGAATCCTTCCTATCTTTTCTATATGTCCCTACAACCTCATATCCCTCCTCCATCTTTGCAACGAGTTTTGGAATCTCCTCAGGGGGATTTTGTAGGTCTGCATCTATGGTTATTATAATCTCGCCCTTTGCATACTCAAAGCCCCCGAAGAGTGCCATGTGCTGGCCATAATTTCTATTGAACTCTATAGCCTTTATCTGACTATTTTCTCTATGGAATTTTTCCAGCAGATAAGGGGTCTTATCGGTGCTTCCATCATTTATGTAGATTATCTCATAGGGTTTTTTCATATCCTCCATGACCCTGACCATGCGTTCATTTAGTTCAGGTAGTGATTCCTCCTCATTGAGGACAGGGATTAAAACAGATATATAGGGGTTATCTTCCATGGATACCTCACCATAAACAATTTATAGCCATCTGCTGTTTATTCTTTTTCACATAAAAGGTATATCTGTCTTTTTCGTAACGGGCTTTACCTACCATACAAAAGCCTTTATTGAGCTCTCTCTCCATAGAGGCAGGCATATCCTCATCTTTGACGATAAGGAGTATATCATTTTTTTTGTCTTTTATCTCTTTTATATCTCTCAGTTCTTTTATGGGACGCCCTGTGTAGAATATGATCCCTGCAGATAAAAATCCATAGGTATATATCTCCCTTCCCCTCTCTATACCCTTTAACCTGTCTGTAATAAGCCTCGGCGATTTCAATGTCCTGTCCATAAGGGGCAGATAGAATGCATTATAAAACAAGCCCAAAATAGAAAGATAAACAATAAAGGCTGTTAGAACCCCTTTTTCCTTTTTTCTAATGAGCAGATAAACCTGTATGAGCCCTGTAACAAAAATCACACTGGCAAACAGATAAAACAAAGGCAGCCTCTTTTTTAGCTCAGTTATAATGGGGGGTGGGATAAAATCAAAAGAAAATACAGAGGCAACAGGTAGTAGCATTAGGATAACCATAAAAAACAATAAAGCAAAACGGGTCCATCCTGTTTTGATCATCCATGACCACCTGTCTTTTATGTAGATACCGCATAAAAGGCCGCAGGCAGGATAAAGGGATAGAAGATATATCGCTCTTTTGCTTTTAGAAAGCTCATAAAACATAAATGTTCCCACAAACCATATAAGGGGTAGCCACATCCTTTTTTTAAAGGCATAAAAGATGGCAAAGGGCAGTATAAGGCTCCATGGCAGAAAATTGAAAAATAACTTGTGAAAATAATAAAGGGAAGACTCTATATGGTCAAAGGCATGCGTATATCTTGTTATATTCTGTCTGAAGATGAATTCACGAAAGTATTCCTCCCCGGCAAGGAAAAACCATATCGATGCCAGGCCTGCCGATATGATACACCCTGCAACCAGGGGGATTATGAATCTCTTTAGTTTTTTTTGTGATATGAGATAGAAAAACGTAGTTATGCCGGGTATGGCAAGACCTGCAGGGCCCTTTGTTAGGATACCGATAGAGGCAGGTATAAAGGAAAGGACAAACATAGATATCCTGTCCTTACGGATGGCAATATAGTTAAGATATATAGTGAGACCTATAAATAATGCAAAGCTCATATCCATGACAGACTCCCTTGCAATGGAAAGGAACTGGTAGTTTGTGGCAAGGATAATAGCTGATAAAAGACCGCATTGTCTGTCTACAAGCATAGTCCCCAGGGAATATGTAATCAGAAGGAGGAGGGTTGCCGAGACTGCTGCAGGTATTCTTGAGGTGAATTCATCGAGCCTGCCTTTTAACCTTGCCGCAGCAATTATCATCCAAGGATAGGCAGGTGGTTTTTCAAGATAAGGCTGCCCATTCAGATAGGGATGGATATAATCACCCCTCTCCATCATCTCCCTTGCCATTATTGCCTGCCTTGGTTCATCAGGGTCCCAGAGGTCAATACCACCCAGGTTATTGAAAAAAAGAAGGTAAGCAAGACTGAGTATTATTACAATTTTAGACATTCTACATAGTTTATTTTTAAGTTTATCTAATTGCCCCTTTGTCCAATGTTAAATCTAATGTTTATATGCTAATATGGATAATTTTTCAAGCATCTTATGCGGATAGCTTGTGTTCCCAGGGGTCTTGAATCGCCTTGAAGTACCATTTTTCAATGCTTTGAGGCGATAGAGCCGAAATAGAATCGAGTCTCCAAGGCACACATTTCACTCACTTTGATTAAATACAGTGATTGGTGAATGAGAAAATCATCGTGCATCGTAAATTCAACCCCTTTTACTGCTTTTTTGGAATTCCACTAAAAACAAATACAGAAACAAGTACACCAGCATCTAATAACTACCTTATTTCTTCTTTGCGTATGCCTTTATCCTTACTGATTTTACAGCATAGTCAATTTCTTTCATTGTCAAGTTTGTCTTCTTAAATGCTTCTCTTGCAACTTTGAATACCGTATCAAACCTATCATCATGAGGAAGAACTAATAAAGTGTAATCTTCTGGATCAATCTTTTTTGCTATATCCTTACTTCTATTATTCCTTACTGTTTTTTTATAATCCTTATTCTATATCAAAATACCCACTTTTTCTATAACTGAAATAATCATTATCAAAATTATTTCATGTTCCTAAGCGATATAAACCATAATCGATGATTGAGAGAAAGCTCTTGCTCGTAAGACGTGAGAAGCAAAGGGGAATAGCAAAGGCATCATCATCTATCCCGCTCTGTAACCTGTTATCAAGAAGGGGCGATTAAGGCACGAAAAAAAAGGCCCTTTATATCCTACCAGGTTGATACACTGCTATAGATTATATCCAAGGGAGGATGACCTTCAAGGGAGAAAAGAGGATAAACAATGTTTACCAAGGATTGCTGGCTTAACAGCTTTTTCGTTGACAAACCCCTGGGCTTCGACTAGTCTATTGACGGTGGAGTAAAGAGCTGTCTTGAGTTTTTATACACAGAACATAAGAGAAATAATAATAGATGTGGGCAGACAATGCAGCTATTGAAGGCAGGCGTGAAATCTTACAATGAATAGCGGAAAATTTAGGGAATGCGAAGCAATTCTATTTGATTTTGGGGGAACTCTCGACTCTGACGGGGAACATTGGTTGGACCGATTTTATGCCCTTTACGAGCAGATGGGGTTGCATATCCCACAATCTGATATTAAGCGGGTGTTTTATCATGCAGATGAGCTTTGCACTTCAGACCCTCAGGTGGTTTCATTGGGCCTTCGGCCATTAATGGAACGTCATATCCACTTGCAATTCACCTCTTTAAACCTGGTGGATGGTGAGATAGAGAAAAGGATGACAGAGGCCTTTTGTGAGAGGGCAGAATATTTTATCCGTCGGAATGCTCGTTTGCTCCACCGTATAAAAGACCACTATGTCTTGGGATTGGTCTCAAATTTTTATGGCAATGTAGCCACGCTATGCGAAGAGGCAGGACTAACAGAGATATTGGATGTAATTCTTGATTCAGCCCAGGTCGGGGTAGGTAAACCACATCCTGACATATTCCGACTTGCATTAGAAGGGCTCAAATTACCACCAGAAAAGGTTATTTATGTGGGTGATTCTTTTGAGAGGGACATGATTCCTGCACGAGAAATTGGAATGAAGACAATCTGGTTGAGGGGACCCAATCCTCGAATACCCCCTAACCCCGGGCCAGTGGATGCCTCTATCTCAATGCTTTCCATGTTAGAAGAGTTGATTGTATGAAGGCCGGAATCATTGCTGCAGGCCGAGGTGAACGTCTTATAAAAGGAGGGGTTCTCATCCCTAAACCCTTGATACAGGTGAACAATGAGCCGCTTATTGCTCGGATGATTCGTGCAGCCCATCATGTTGGGGTAAGCTCTATTGCCTGCATTGTGAATGATCTGGACACAGGTGTTGCAGATTATCTCCGATCATCTTCCTGGCCAGTCCCCTTAGAATTGGTTGTAAAGACCACCCCCAGTTCGATGGAAAGCCTTTTTTCGTTGGCACCCCTTTTAAGGGATGAACCATTTCTTCTCTTAACTGTCGATTCAATATTTGAATTTGAGGCATTGAGAGGATTTGTTGCCAAGGCCCATAGATTGAAGGGAGATGGTGCCCTTGCAGTAACCAGTTTTGTCGACGATGAGAAACCCCTCTGGGTAAGGTTTGATAAAAATCAAAAGATAGTTGCCTTGGGCGATAAGGCAAGGCCAACTCAATATATAACGTCTGGGTTTTATTACTTTAATCCTGATATCTTCTCCTTAATTTATGCTGCTCGGGCAAAAAGGTTAAATGCCCTTCGTGAATTCCTCGGCTTTTTATTAGAGGGGGGTTTCAACCTTTATGCTGTCCATGTATCAAAAACCATTGATATTGACTATCCAGAGGATATTAAGAAGGCACAAAGATATTTGGAAAGGATAGGTTAAGAATGCCAGAGGCCATGTTTTTAGGCATCTATCGTGAGAAGGTCTTTTCACCAGGAAAGGTCCGTGAAGATGCTGCCATTCTCAATGCCACCTTAGATGAGTTGTCCCTCGCAGGATATAAGACCTCAGCGGTGGAGGCTGAAAATCTTAAACCCATATCACATAATTATACACCTTCTTTTGTCTTGACCATGGCTCAATCTGAGCGGCCCCTCAATATATTAGAGGATTGGCAGAAAAAAGGGGCGAGGATAATCAATTCGCCTTCCTCAATCCGCAATTCTTATCGTAGACCCCTTATCTCTCTTTTGAAAAAAGCCAATCTGCCAATGCCTCCAAGTCAGGTCATTCCATTGGAGATGGTAGAACAAAAGGTCTCCTTTGAGCGATCCACTTCGTACTGGCTGAAGCGTGGGGATGTCCATGCCATGCAGGATGGAGATGTCGTGAAGGTAACATCAAAAGAAGAGCTGAACCATGCCCTTAATCATTTCCGTCGTCAGGAGATCAAGGAGATCCTTCTCCAGGGGCATGTGGATGGCGAGGTAATCAAGTTTTATGGCGTAGGCGCAGGGGAATATTTTAAGGCATTTCTGGCCTCAAGTGGTGATGAGGTGACCTCTCAGGTAGGGCATTTAAGCCTTTTAGCCTATCACTCTGCCAAGGCAGTAGGTCTCGAAATCTACGGTGGTGATGCTATTATTACTCAGAAAGGAGAAATAGTCTTGATTGATCTCAATGATTGGCCAAGTTTTTGGCGATGCAGTGCATCTGCTGCTAAAAGGATTGCTGAATATGTAAAAGACATTTATGAAGGAGGAGTCAATGGAATATCAAACGCTTCTTGAGGAATCCCCTCAATCGGTTTGTTCACAAATTTATCTACAGGAAGAACAATACATGTCACCTGGTCTTCAAGAAGTGGCCCAACTCTCTCAGCTCGTTATAAGCGAGGGCAAAGGTTGTTGGCTCATAGATGCGGATAGAAGACGTTACCTCGATTTTATGGCTGGGGTATCAGTGTGTAGCCTTGGACACTCCCATCCAAAATATATCGGGGCCATCAAAGGACAATTAGATAAGGTCACTGTAGGCAGCTTTACAACCGAAACAAGATTGGCCTTGTTACGCCTGATTGCCTCTGTAGTCCCTCAAGGTCTCAATAAAATCCAGCTTTATAGCGGCGGTGCCGAGGCCGTTGAGGCTGCAGTTCGTCTGGCCAAATCATATACAAAGAAATTTGAAATCTTGGGTTTTTGGGGCGGTTTTCATGGAAAGACAGGTGGGGTATTAGGCCTTATTGGCGACCCATTTAAGAAGCATTGGGGGGTTCTCCATCCTGGGCTTCATCTTGCCCCCTATGCAGATTGCTATCGTTGTCCATTCAAAATGGAATACCCACAATGCGGTATATATTGTCTGGAGTTTGTTCAGAAGGTAATTGAGAAGAACACAGCAGGAAGCCTTGCGGCAATCATCATTGAGCCTATTCAGGGGACTGCAGGAAATGTGATTCCGCCACCAGAATTTCTTCCTGGTATCCTTAAGATAGCCCACGAGAATGATGCCCTCCTCATTGCCGATGAGATGATTACTGGATTTGGCCGCACAGGCATGATGTTTGGCTCAAACCATACAGGGGTCATACCTGACATCATGACCATTGGCAAAGGGATGGGAAATGGTTTTCCCATTAGCGGTCTTGTTGCAAAGGAAGAGATTACCAAAAAGGAGCCCTTCTCTAAGCCCAGCTCTTCTTCAAGTAGCTATGGGGGGAACCCCCTTGCGAGCTCTGCGTCTTTAGCCACACTTCAGGTGATTATTGAGGAATCCTTGGTAGAAAATTCGAGGATAGTAGGGGATTATCTCTTGAATAGGCTCCGAGAGTTTAAAGAGAAATATGAATTTGTCGGCGATGTGCGTGGCAAGGGGCTTTTGATAGGGGTGGAGCTGGTGAAAGATAGGAAAACTAAAGAACCCCTTGATAAGGCTGTATCAAAGCAGATCTTTTTGGAAACCCTCAAAAGGGGGATGGTGAGCATGAATTACAAACCGAACTTTCGAATCAATCCTCCTTTGATTCTCAGCAAGGAAGAGGCGGACATGGGGGTTGGAATCCTGGAGGAGGTTTTTGCCTTTGTAGCTAAAAATATCCCCTACAAAGGGTAGGCTCAATCCATGAAAAAGAACCAAAAGCAAAACCAACTTCCATTGCGAGGGGCCATCATTGGTTTTGGCAATGTTGCAATCTATGGCCATTTACCTATATGGCAAAAGGACGACCGCTTTAGAATAGATGCTATATTAGAGCCTGAGCCTGAGCGGGCAAACTTGGCAAGGAACCTTCTGCCTGAATCACATGTCTATTCTGATCTCGAATCCCTGTTGGCTGAGGAAAGACTTGATTTTGTTGATATCTGCACCCCTCCTTGTTTCCACGCTGACTTGATTCTCAAGGCCTTGAGGGCAGGACTTCACGTTTTTTGTGAAAAACCCTTGGTCACCTCTTTTGAAAGTCTGCGAGAAATCTACCAGGCTGCCTCTGATGTTGGTCGTGTTGTTTTTAGTGTAAACAACTGGAAGTATGCGCCTCAATGGATGAAAACAATCGAGCTTGTCCATATTAAGGGGATTGGTAGGGTTAGGTCTGTCTCACTCACTGTCCTTCGTCCCCCAGGCTCGGGTGGTGGTGTCTCTAATTGGCGAAGGTGCGTTCAGGTTGCAGGAGGGGGTATCCTTCTTGACCATGGTTGGCACCAGTTATATCTGCTCCTTTCAACCATAGGGGAATCCCCACTCGCTGTGACAGCAAGCCTTGAATATGCCCAGGGGACTGAGCATCAGCTGGATGAGATCGTAGACCTCGTGATACTTTTTCCTACAGGAGAGGCCAGGTTAAGGCTCAATGGCCGGGCATCATGCCGACGAAATGAGGGACTCATCATAGGTGATAAAGGAACGCTTTTCATTAACGATGACCATATCTTGGAAAAACAAGGCTCTAAGATGGTTCGATATGACTTTCCAGAGCCCCTATCTGGGGGTTCTCATCACCCTGAATGGATGAGGCCTGTTACCGAGGACTTTCTCCATGAGGTTCTGGATCTCAAGGCTCCTCGGGCTAACCTAATGGAGGCAATGTGGTGTGCTCAACTTATACATCTTGCCTATCAATCTCACCTTGAAGGATCTCGCTTTATCCCTGTTGAAAATTTTACAGTATAGAATAAGTTTAATCTCCATCGATAATGGGTGGGTTAGAGAGACAGACAGTCGAGTTTTTCATCACTCTTGATCCCTGATATCAACAACTTGTTGCCTAAAACATATAATAATAAGACCTTTGCACGGTATTTCCCCCTCAAATGTCTTGTAACCACTTGATATATATGGTATAATAATAAATATTAACACTGTAGACATCATGGGTCAAATATATAATAAACAAATATTCAGATTTGCTGAAACAACGAAAAGGTCAGCAGGCATCTGATGATACCCGCTGACCTAAAAAAATCAGAGACTGCTCGCAACCACGAACAGATATAATATATTGTTTAATGCATTGTTTTTCCTGCTACCTCACTTCCCTAAGCACATGGGTTATATTGTTTGAGAGCAAAAAGGGGCCGCTTATCACCCATCTTCCACCTTCTTGTCTGAAGGAATTAAGCCGAGTTGCAGGCCTTCCGCTCGAGTGATAAAAAACTATTGTATTGCCCTCTATTCCCCATCTCGATTCGTTTGGATGGTAATAGCCCTCAATCCTTCCGTCTGGTAAAAGCCTTATCCTCTGGGCTATAATAGAGCCATCGCCACGGCCAAACTGCCACGTCATTCTGGTGAGCTCTTCCCTTGAAAAAGGGATATCCGTTGTCTGTTGTTGTGTCTGCCGCTGTCCTCCTGCTGGATACCCTTCAACCCTGCTCATCCCGCTTGACTGAGAACCTGAATTTTGAGCCCATGTATGGGGTTCAGAATCTATAACAGTATAGGTCCCCTGGGGTATTACTACGTTGGGATAGACAGTCCAGTATGCGTTGGGCACCCCTCCCTGTCCAGGAGATCCCTGTGCCTGCCATGGGCCATATGTCCTGCCATAGCTGTCTTTAAGGGCGATGGTTCCTGGGGTAGCGCCCCTTGCGTTATTCCAGTGATAGTTGACAATCTTGGTGATATAGTGCGGCTGATTAATAGTAAATACCGTTGGCCGTGATGGATTGTTATAAACGGCAGAAATATTACCATTATCAAAGACCACCCTTGCTGCCTGACCAGTCTGTGGCCCACGATCTTGTGGTGGTGTAGATGGCTCGGCAATCACACCCTCCTTTTGCCACTCAGAGCCACCAAATCCCCCTGTCTTTTCCCTTGCCACTATCCTTGAGGTAGACATAACCTCAAGCGATAGCATTCCACTATTCATGATCCTGCCCTTGGGAACATCGGACCATTTTAACCTTATGTTATTGCCAGAAATATTGCCATATGCCACATTTGACCACGATGTTCCTGTGGGAGAGTTCTCCCCGTACCACCATATCTCGTTTCCCAACTGCCTTATGTAATATTTTCCTCCGTCATTCCCATGCCACGTTCCTGTCAGATCATACGCAAAGAGATTTATAGCCACCAGCATAAAAAATCCCATCAAAACTGCTTGAGTGATTTTCCTCACCATCTTAGCCCCCTTTACTGTTATAGTTAAAAGCCTGATGCGCTATATATTATGCTGCTATTTGCATAGCGTCAAGTTTAAAATGACATAAAAAATTAGGTTCATAGCGAGATAGCCACAATATTATCTATCACCCTGTTTTATTGTAAAAAAAGGTGGATTCATCTGTATACCATCATAGATATTCCGGTGATGCATGTAATAGATGGAATCTAAATCAATAAAATCAAATACACCAGAACCTGCAGTCATGTGGATACCCGCTGAGAGCCCAACCATAGTCTCAGTCATACACCCTGCCATTAATCTAAGGTTGTTTTTTCTGGCAATCTCAATCATCCTTAATGATTCTAACACCCCGCTTTTCGCTATCTTTATATTTATGCCATCACAGATATCCTCTGATATGGCAAATATCAGGTCTTTGGAATTAAACACTGTTTCATCGATGATTATAGGAAATCTTGTTTTTTTTCTTACAGCCTTCATGCCTTTATAGTCATCTTTTAGGAGGGGTTGTTCAAAAAGCTCTATCTTAATGCCTTTTTTTTCAATGTGGTCTGAGAATTTCAATAATCCCTTACCTGTAAACCCCTGGTTACCATCGAGACGGATAGTAAATACCTTTAATGAGTCTGATAGGATGCTATGGATGTAATGGAGAAAGGGTATATCGGCCTCTACACCCCCACTTACCTTGATTTTAAAGACCTTAAACCTTTTTTTAATGGCATATCTCAGCCATCTGTCAAGGGGTTCTTTTTCTGTTATAAAAGGTATTGTTATGTCTGTTTCAATCTCATGTAATCTTGCACCCCAATATTCATGTTCACCTATCCCCCTATTTTCAAGGTATGCCCTAAATAACGCCAACTCAAGGCCTGATATGGTCATAGGATACTGCCTGAATTTATCTCGCAAGGTCCCAATCTTTTCACTATAGTTGTCTATGGACATATTTACTAGCCCAGGAAGAATACTGTTGAGGATTTTTTTTATAGAATCCAGGCTCTCTAATCTTGATACAAAGCTCGTGGGACATTCGCCTGTGCCTTCATTTCCATTATCAAGCCTGACCTTTATAATAATGCTTTTCAGAATATTTTTTCTTCCCAGAGACGTGGAAAAAATCACCCTGAGCGGTCTTACAACCTCTTTGATATCTATCTTTTTTATAAGGTTCACGCAAATTCCTCAATCCTGCAAAAATATATGCACCTGTTATCTATTAAGATTTCCCTTCCAGCAGCTATATCTTTTAATCCCAAACCAAACCTTTCTCTAAATCCAATCCTTCGGACATTGCCTCCTGTCTCATAGGCCTCTATTATCTCATCCCCGCCTGTATAGAGCATAACGTGGCTAACCTTGTAATGTTTTGCATCTCGTGTAAATATCAGATCCCCTGGCTCTAGTTCAACAGGATATATCATCTTTGTTGCCATCCACTGGTCATGGCTGTCTCTTGGGAGGTCTATATTATTGGCACGGTAGACAAGATTTACCAGCCCTGAGCAATCAACCCCTTCATCTATACTCCTCCCCCCCCATAGATACGGGATACCTAAAAAAAGCTCGGCTACATGGGCAATACCTTCTCTTATCTTATTTTCAGGCAGTATTTCTTTTGAAAGATTGGCATCATCCCTTTTTATCCAGGCGTTTTTTTTGTCATGGAGGGATACCTCGCAGTAGATACAGCCTTCAGTTTTGTGAACATTCCCTGTCATCCAGAGCCTTGCGCCCAGGGGGACGTTAAGAATGATGGGTGAACTACCTGAAGGCCTTAAGAATAGTGGCGATGTGCGTTTCTTTACAACAAGGGTGTCTCCCTTAGGCTCTTCATTTAAATCCGCTATCTTGCTTTTTTTTATCCATCCAGGATAACCCTGGCATCGCTGTTCACCTCTGAAGGTTTTCTGCTCTATGGCCTCAATATAGACCCATTCATCCATTTCCTCCCTGCATAAAAGCATCTCATTGTATATAGCCTGCGTCTCCTGTAGCTCATCATGGATATATCTTTCCTTTGCATCTACAGGCTTTCTTCTAATGTCTGCCACAGCCTCAATAATTACAGAATGTCTTTCCATAAATCTCTATAGTTCTAATCTCAGGTTATTGGCCAGTTTATCAATAATAGCCTCTGCAAACTCACTATCATTTATATTATATGGCAATATCTCCAGAGATATTTCAGGATTGAGCTCTTTTTTTATAACCTTTATAAACAACCTTACGCCATCGGGGTCATAAAATGGATGTCCCTTCTGACCCCACACTGAAAACCCGCCTGCAGGTATCATAACAGAAAAATTACCCGTTGCCTCATTACAGAACCTTGCCATTATCTCTGCTATTACCTCTAATTCTCTTTTTTTAGTTTTTATGGTTGTAATAGCAGTATTATGGACGTGGTATTCCCTGCCCGGGAAATATCTTTTAGCCTTATCAAGGGGTCCTGTGGCGATGAAATCTATATTGCCCGGGATAATAATAGTGGGGATGCCTTTTTTTAGTGCAGCCAAGCCCCTTTCAGGCCCTGCATCGTAGTCCCCGCCAAAATAATGGTCTGTGAGTTCATGGAGCGATAGGTCTATTACAGCCTCCACTGTTTCATTTTTTATCATCTCCTCCATAGCCTCCCCTCCAGAACCATTTGTATGGAATACAATGACCTCCCTGCCTTTTTTCTCAAGGGTATTTTTAATATATTGGGCACATATCTCTGTCGTGCCAAGGGTTGACATAATAATAGGTGGTTTTGTAGGTTCAGGAAACTCTATGCTATCCTTTACCATACCTGCTATGGCAAGGGCACCGTTACGGAGAACCCTCTCTGTTATTCGGTTTATCCCTGATATATCACATACGGAATAGAGCATGGCTATATCTTTTGTCCCCACAAAAGGCCTAGTATCCCGGGATGCCATTGTTGTTATCATTACCTTTGGAAAACCTACAGGGAATGCCTGCATTACATATGTGACAAGTGTGGTCCCCATGGAGCCTCCTAAACCTATAATCCCCCCTATATCACCTTTTCTGTATAAATCCATGGCAATCTCCCTTGCCCCCCTTGCCATAACAGAGATTGCCTCTCCCTCGTGGCCAATATTTCTAACCTCATCAATAGACATACCACCCTTTATTGCCACATCCTCCCTGTTTATGGCAACTGGAAGGGGCGAGGATCCCTTAATGCCCCCATCAAGGGTTATAAAAGGCATATCAATCGCCCTGAAGCATGACTCGAGAAATTCTACCTCTCTGTTTTTTGTATCCAATGTGGCTATTATCAGCACAGATTTTATATGGCTCATCTCTTTCCCCTCTTTTTTTTATATTTCCTTCATTAATTCACGAGATACCATATGATGCTTGTTTATTCAAGCAAAATGATTATGGTTTTTTCTTAGAAATGTGTTATAATTATCATCATGAAGGTTATATGCACTAACAGAAAGGCATACCATGACTACCATATAGAGGACAAATTTGAGGCAGGGATTGTCCTTTCTGGAACAGAGGTAAAGTCATTGAGGGAGGGTAGGGCAAACCTCAAGGACAGCTTTGCAAGGATAAAAAATGGCGAGATTTTTCTTGTAAATGTCCACATAAGCCCTTATTCCTGTGGAAATATATATAACCACGAACCAAAGAGGGACAGAAAGCTATTGTTGCATAGAAAGGAGATAAACAGGCTGACCGGTAAAATAAGTGAGAGGGGCTATACAGTTGTCCCACTTTCTATGTATTTTAACAAACAGAACAGGGCAAAGGTTGAGCTTGCCCTTGTAAAGGGTAAAACCCTTTATGATAAAAGGGAGAGTATAAAACGTAAGGATGAAAAGCGGCTCGCTGAGAGGGAGATGCGGATAAGATGATAATAGAATCTTCCATGGGGGCGATAGGTTTCGACAGGGAAGTGTGGGTCAGAGAGGCATGCCGGGGAACTGCCAACCCGAAAAAAGGCAGATCTAAATATAACTGCAGACTCTCACGAGTACGCATTAGCCGCGTAAGACGGCTACATCATCTAAACTTTTTTCCTGCTTTAAGTTTAGAATGGTGTAATTCAAGCAGGATAGTCTTTCTGGACACCTATACAGAAAGGCGAAACCCTATAGGTATGGATGGGAGAAAACCTGTCAGTGGGTGTTCTGTCATCCGAGATCAAAACACTGACTAAGCATGTAGTCTCTTTGCATCCCAGCTTTTTTGGACGCGGGTTCGATTCCCGCCGCCTCCACCAATTAACTTATT
>JAGPMK010000003.1:0-29922 GCA_018052995.1 Syntrophorhabdales bacterium
TTTATTTTAACCATTATTTAATTATATCACAGAGTAAGGCACACTTAAGTTGTACCACCTTTGAAGGAGTAAAGGCCTGAACATGGGTAATGGAGGATAGGCAGGTCTTCCATCAGCGCTTGATAATTTTTTATATCTCTGTCTAAGAAGCCTCTCTACTGGTTTCCAGTCTATAATCTTATCAATTTTATCAAGGAAGGTGTTTACGTGTTTTTTGTTCCATAAAGTAATCTGCAGAACCATAATCAGTGAATCTATCTGACATCAGGAGGCCTTGTTGGGATTAAATATTCAGCATTATACCATGCATATATATCAGAGTCAGCGTTTATTCGTCAGGAAAAATCTTTTTGGGATTTAAAATCCCCTTTGGATCAAAGGCATACTTTATGCGTTTCATAAGCTTTATTTCTTGTTCCGTCATCTGGATATTTATATAATTTTTCACTGTAATACCAACGCCGTGTTCGCCTGTCAGTTTTCCAGACATGGCAACGGTCGCTCGGTAGATTGCTTCAAGAACATTATACGCCTCTTCAGTGTCTTTAAAACTTCTTTTTCTGTATTGGATTGTTACATGGAGATTCCCGTCGCCTGCATGGCCGAATGTAGCAACCTTAATAGTCCTCCCTTTCTCTATCTCCCTTACAGCACGAATAAGAAATGGGAGCTGATAACGGGGGACTACCACATCAGCCTCAAGATGGTCCTTCCCTTTTGCCTTGAGTGCAGGTAGCGTATCTCTTCTGATTCTCCAGAAACGCTCTGCCTCTATCTCATCACAAGCAGACCTTGCCTCTATAGTGTGATGGCTATTCTGGGCAAGCTGTATTACTTCGTTTAATTCAGTATTAACTGCCTCCTCGTGATATCCATCCACCTCAACAAGAACGAGCACCTCTGCATCCCTTCTGAGTATCTCCCCTGAGGCAAGGTAATCTGCTACACAGTTGATGCTATAGTTATCCATAAATTCTATGGCACAGGGGATAATGCCCTTTTCAAAGATAGAGACAACGAGGTCTCCAGCAGCAACGAGATCATCCATATATATTATGCAGGTCCTTCGGGATCGGGGCATAGGTAATACCTTACATATTATCTTTGTAATAACAGCAAGGGTACCCTCAGAACCAGTAAGAAGCGCTACAAGGTCATATCCAGTCACATTCTTTACTGTTCTACCACCCACGTTAATAATCTCTCCATCTGGCAATACTGCCTCCAGCCCAATTACATAATCCCTTGTCACACCATACTTTACTGCCCTTGTGTAGCCTGCATTTTCCGCTACATTGCCACCAATGGTACTCTCTACCGTGCTTGATGGATCAGGTGGAAAGAATAGATCGTATGTCTTTAATGCCTCCTGCAAATCGCATGCAATAACCCCTGGCTCTACAACAAGTTGCATATTTTTGTTGTCAATCTCAAGAATTCTGTTCATCTTAAGGAGTGATAAGACAACCCCGCCTGCAACAGGTAGTGCCCCACCTGATAGTCCTGTTCTACCACCCTGAGGCGTTATAGGTACATCCATTTTATATGCAGACCGCATGACTCTTGACACCTCTTCAGTTGACTCAGGAAGGAGTACCACTTGCGGCGTATAATGAATCTCTGTTGCATCATACGAATAGTGGGAAAGCCTATCCCTATCCATGATGATCTGGTCTTCCCTGAGAAACCTTTTTACCGTGCCGACAAACCTTTCTATAGAATACGTCATCTTTTTTCGCCTCTTCTTTCTAATGAACTCAACTTTCGCACCAAGAGATTGTCTTAATATTATACCTAATTTGTTGATAATATACTTTATTTGTTTAATAGAAAGACGACTCCAGATACAGTCCAGTACCAGTGCCATAGATTTTTCTAGGTTGTTGATAACAATTAGTTAGGCTCTGCCATGCAATATACAATCCGGTATTGTCAAAGGTTTTATGAAAAGCTGCCTTAAACATAAAGAAACCCTTTCCCTTAAGGGCAATAGCGGGGGGGTGAAAGGTGTGGATAGATTTTGCGAAAGACACTATAAAGAGTTCTACAAATCATGAAAGGTAGCTATAAGGATTATCTTATTCAGCACCCTCAGAAATAAGATAAGTCTATATTGTTTTTGATTTTTAAAGGTTTTTCTGTTATAAATTTCTGTTTTAATGCGCAATGCAATAATAAAATTATGGAATGGGGAACAGGGATATTTAAGGCATCTATTTTATATACCCCTCTTTTTTCTCGCCCTTCTATATAAGGCAGTAATCTCTGTAAGGGAATGGCTTTACGCAAAAGGCATCATGAAAACAGTGGAGGCTGGTATATATGTTATAAGCGTAGGCAATATATCCCTTGGCGGGACCGGAAAGACCTCAGTTGTGGAAAGGTTGGCTCTCTGGCTTAAAAAAAAAGGCATGAAGCCTGGGATTGTAACAAGAGGGTATAAAAGAAAAAGAAAGGGGACTTTTTGCGTTGATATCACAAGGGATAGGGCTACTGAGGTAGGTGATGAGGCATTCATGCTGGCAGATAGAACAAGGGTCCCTGTCCTTGTAGGCGAAAAAAAATATGAGGCTGTAAGGCTTGGCATTAAAGATTTCAATATTGATGTGGCAATAATAGATGATGGCTTTCAGACACGAAATATAAAAAAGGATATGGAGATATTAATTGTTAAGGGGGGCAACTCAATTAATGATTTTAATTTATTCCCTCTGGGACCTTACAGAGAACCTGTAACTGCTGTAAAAAGGGCTGATATGCTTCTTATAAGCAACGATAACCATGATGAATATACAGGATTTTTCGTCCTGGGTATCCCTAGATATAGGATAAGATATAAACCCGCATATCTATATAATCTGAAATACAATGTGATGGGGCACTACAATATCATCAAAGACAAAAATATCCTTGCCTTTTCAGGGCTCGGGGATAATGAATCTTTTTACAGGATGATAAAGGGGTTAGGAGGCAACCTGATAGATACAGTATCCTTCCCAGACCATTATAAGTACAGTGAAAAGGATATAGAGGCGCTTTCCCGGTTCCATGGTGTTGATTTTATTATTACAACAGCAAAGGATGCTGTCAAAATTATGGATCTCCATATACCTGAAAATCTTTTTTATCTTGGGGTGGAGCTGGAGATAGAAAAGGAGAGTGAATTCATGGAGAATATCATGTCAAGGATAGGTGAATTTAAAAAATCAAGGGTCTACAGACATTAGCTCTGATCTTGCCTGTAGGCTTTTTTAAAAAGGAGTCAGTATGTCAGATTCAGATAGGATATATATATTTGATACAACCTTAAGGGATGGTGAACAATCGCCAGGCAACACCATGAACACCCAGGAAAAGATCAGGGTGGCAAAACAGCTGGAGGCGCTGGGCGTGGATATTATTGAGGCAGGATTTCCCATTGCATCAGAAGGTGACTTTGATGCTGTGAGACAGATTGCCTCTATCATTAAAAAGAGCGAGATTGCAGGGCTTGCAAGGGCTAACAATGAGGATATAGACCGTGCGTGGGAGGCAATAAAGGTAGCCGCAAGGCCACGGATACACACCTTTATATCCACATCGGATATACATCTTAAATACCAGTTTCATAAGACAAGAGACGAGATCCTGAAGATCGCTGTGGAGGCAGTGAAAAGGGCAAAAAGCTATACGCATAATGTTGAGTTCTCTGCCATGGATGCCACAAGAAGTGACAAGGATTACCTCTGCAGGGTATTTGCCGAGGTGATAGATGCAGGTGCTGTCACAATAAATGTCCCTGACACAGTGGGCTATGCAGTCCCCGATGAATTTGGCAGGCTAATAAAATATATAATTGAACATGTTCCTAATATCTCACAGGCTATAATAAGCGTCCACTGCCACAATGACCTGGGGCTTGCAGTGGCAAACTCCATTGCCGCTATACAAAATGGCGCAAGACAGATAGAATGCACAATCAACGGCATAGGGGAGAGGGCTGGAAATGCATCCCTTGAAGAGATAGCCATGATAATAAGGACAAGAAAAGACCTTTTTAATTTAAAGACTGGTATAGTAACAGAGAAGATTTATCCCACAAGCAGACTTATAACATCCATTACAGGTGTGGCTGTTCAGCCAAATAAGGCAATAGTGGGCGCTAATGCCTTTGCCCATGAATCAGGTATACATCAGGATGGACTTTTAAAGGAAAAGCTTACCTATGAGATAATGACCCCGGAATCAGTTGGTATCCCTAAAAGCTCCCTCGTCCTCGGTAAACACTCAGGAAGACATGCCTTCAGGGACAGGATAGAAAGTTTAGGATATACCCTCACAGAAAAAGAATTAAACAATGCATTCAAGAGATTTAAAGCCCTCTCTGATATAAAGAAATATGTCTATGATGAAGATATAGAGATGATAATCATAGATGAACTCTATAAGGTGCCTGAAAAATACAAACTTGTCTACCTTCACGTAAGTTGTGGAAATTCCACGATACCAACTGCTACTGTCAGACTTGAGGTAGAAGGGAATATCCACCAGGATGTTGATATAGGCGATGGACCTGTGGATGCCACATACAAGGTCATTAAAAAGATTGTAAAGACAAATAGCAGGCTTTTAAAATTTTCTGTAAACTCCATCACAAAAGATATGGATGCCCAGGGTGATGTTTTTGTAAAACTTGAAGAAAACGATAAGATTGCTATTGGAAAAGGGGCTGATACAGACATAATTGTGGCAAGCGCAAAGGCTTATATCAATGCCTTAAATAGGCTTGAATTTATAAAAAATACTAATGAATAGGATGGATTAATATGGGGATGACTATTACAGAAAAGATTCTTGCAGGGCATGCGGGTAAGGCTTTCGTTGAACCCGGTGAGATCATAGATGCCAGGGTGGATATTGTGCTGGCAAATGATATAACCGCACCTCTATCCCTTGAGGAATTCGAAAAGGTTGGGGCCAGCGATGTCTTTGATAAAGAAAGGGTCGTCTTTGTCCTTGATCATTTCACACCCAATAAAGATATAATCTCTGCTGAAAACTGCAAAAAAATCAGGGAGTTTTCAAAAAGATACAACATAAAGCATTTCTATGAAGGAGGTAATTGCGGGATTGAGCATGCCCTTCTTCCTGAACAGGGCATAGTTGTCCCTGGGGATGTGGTAATCGGTGCAGATAGCCATACATGCACCTATGGTGCCCTTGGCGCATTTGCAACAGGCATGGGAAGCACAGATATTACATATGCCATGATTACAGGGAGAATATGGTTTAAGGTCCCTGAAAGCATAAAATTTTTATGCTACGGAAAGTGGCAGAGATGGGTAACAGGAAAAGACCTCATACTCCACATTATTGGCATGATAGGCGTAGATGGAGCCCTTTACTCAGCCATGGAGTTTGAGGGTGAGGCAATATCGGGACTTTCAATGGATTCCCGTATGACAGTGGCGAATATGGCAATAGAGGCGGGTGCAAAAAATGGTATATTTAAACCAGATGATGTAGCCATATCCTATGAGAATGAAAGGGCTAAAAGACCTTATAAAATCTTTGAAAGCGATGGGGATGCACGATATAAAGAGATATTTGAGGTAGATGTAGGTAAACTGGGACTAAAGGTGGCATGCCCATCTCTTCCATCCAATGTAAAGGACGTGGAGGCGTTAAGGGGCACAGAGATTGACCAGGCTGTCATAGGGTCATGCACCAATGGAAGGCTTGAGGATATGGAGATGGCGGCAGGCATTTTGAAAGGAAAAAAGGTTGCCTCGTGGGTAAGATGTATTATTATCCCTGCTACACCTGAGGTCTATAAAATATCTCTAAGACGTGGCTACCTTGAAACATTTTTGGATGCAGGATGTATAATATCACCCCCAACCTGTGGGCCATGTCTTGGAGGCCACATGGGGATACTGGCAAAAGGTGAAAGGGCTGTTGCCACTACCAACAGAAATTTCATCGGAAGGATGGGCCATCCCGACAGTGAGGTATATCTAACAGGTCCAGCGGTTGCAGCAGCAAGTGCAATAAAAGGCAGCATAGCCCATCCAGAAGATGTGTTATAAGAAGGAGTTCATATGGTATTTAAAGGCAGCATTTGGAGATTTGGTGACAACATAGACACTGATATTATAATTCCGGCACGTTATCTCGCCTATACAGACCCTAAGATCCTTGGGCAACACTGTATGGAACCCCTATCCCCTGACTTTAAAGACAAGGTAAAACCTGGGGACATTATAGTGGCAGGGACAAATTTTGGCTGCGGGTCCTCCAGGGAACATGCACCTATTGCAATTTTAGCCCTTGGTATCCCTGTTGTCATTGCAAAGAGCTTTGCGAGGATATTTTACAGAAATGCATTTAACAAGGGTCTTGCCCTTATAGAGGCTGACATCTATGGAATTGCTGAGGAGGGCGACAAGATAGAGGTAGATATATTTTCAGGTATAATCACAATAAAAGATAAAACAGTAAAGGCTAAACCAATACCGCCTTTTATGGTGGAGCTAATCCAGGCAGGCGGACTGATGAACTATCTTAAGAAAAAACTTGAGGAGGAGAGATGAAAACCTATAATGTAGCTGTAGTGGGCGCAACAGGCGCTGTGGGAAATGAAATGGTGGAGATCCTTGAGGAGAGAAATTTTCCCATTAAAAATCTAAAGCTTCTCGCATCATCGAGAAGCGTTGGCAAGACCATATCCTTTAAGGGGACGGATATAAAGGTTGAGGAATTAAAAGAGGATTCCTTCAAGGATGTGGATATCGGGCTCTTTTCACCAGGTGGTGCGGTAAGCATGAAATTTGCACCCATTGCAGCAGCGAGCGGCTGCGTTGTAATAGATAACACAAGCGCCTTCAGGATGGAGCCTGATATACCCCTTGTGGTCCCTGAGGTGAATGAACACGCAATAGCAGGTTATAAAAACAGAGGTATTATTTCCAACCCCAACTGTTCTACAATACAGATGGTAGTTGTTTTAAAACCACTCCATGATTATGCAAAGATAAAAAGGGTCGTTGTTTCAACATATCAAGCAGTGTCTGGAACCGGAAAAAAAGCCATATACGAACTGGAACAGCAGGTTCTCGCTATATATAACAACAGGGAGATTGAAAAAAAGGTATATCCACACCAGATAGCATTTAATTGTCTGCCCCATATAGACTCATTTCTTGAAAATGGTTATACAAAAGAAGAGATGAAGATGGTGAATGAGACAAAAAAAATTATGGGGGATGATAGCATTCAGGTGACAGCCACAACAGTAAGGGTGCCGGTGTTTTACGGTCATTCAGAGTCCGTAAATGTGGAGTTTGAAAATAAGATTACACCAGAAAAGGCAAGGGAACTATTAAGCAATGCCCCGGGTGTTCAGGTAGCTGATGACCCTTCGAAAAACATATATCCCCTCGCCATCTACGCTGCCGGTAAGGACGAGACCTTTGTGGGTAGAATAAGAGGAGATGAAACTGTAAGATATGGGCTTAACATGTGGATCGTGGCAGATAATATAAGAAAGGGTGCTGCACTAAATGCTGTTCAGATTGCAGAGGTCTTGATTAAGAAATACCTCTAATAAAGAATATTGTGCTGAGATTCCTAAGGAAATATAATACAGAATTTTGTTGACAAGTGGCGTATGTATATTTAAATATAAATATAAATCGAAGACATTAGAAAGGGGGTGACCAAATGCCAATATACATAATGCTGAACACATTAACAGATGAGGGCAGAAAGACTATTAAAAAGCATCCAGTAAGGATTGAAGAGGTTAACAGAGAGATTGAGAATATGGGCACTAAGGTTCTTGCTCAGTATGCAGTTCTGGGTCCATATGATTTTATTACTATTCTTGATGCACCTAATAACGAGGCAATAGCAAAGATCTCTATAGAGATGGGTTCAAGGGGGACAGTGCAAATAATGACATTGCCAGCTATCCCTGTGGACGAATTTATCGAAAAAATGGCTTAACAAAACATAGCTGTCAGCTATTGAACGATATTGTCTGAAAAGTTTAAGTGAGAGCTGACAGCTATGTTATTTTCTATTATTTATGAAAAAATCATATACATATAAAGATTCAGGTGTTGATATAGATAAGGCCGACAGGCTCATAGACAGACTTAAAAAAAATATCCAAGATACATTTAACCCCTTTGTTTTAAATCCAATAGGTGGGTTTGCATCCCTTGCAGAACTACCAGGCAATCTGAAAAACCCTGTCCTTGTTACATCTACAGATGGGGTAGGGACAAAATTAAAAATAGCCTTCTTAAGCGGAAAGCACGACACTGTTGGGATTGACCTCGTGGCAATGTCTGCAAATGATATACTTACCCTTGGGGCACAACCGTATCTCTTTCTCGATTACTTTGCCTGTGGCAGGATAGATGAACAGGTATATACAGCGGTAATAAATGGTATATGTGAAGGTTGTAGGATGGCTGGATGTGCCCTTGTCGGTGGAGAGACAGCAGAGATGCCATCTTTCTATAAAGATGGGGAGTATGACCTTGCAGGCTTTGCAATAGGCATTGTGGAGAAAGACAGTATAATAGACGGAACCAAGATTAATGAAGGGGATATAATCCTGGGGCTGCCTTCAAATGGTATCCACAGCAATGGTTTTTCTCTGGTAAGAAAGATCGTTTTTGATGTCCATAGATTCAATATCCATGACAGGATAGATGGTATCGATGGGGTGCTCTATGAGGAACTGCTTAAGCCAACCAAAATCTATGCCAAAACTATATTTAATCTCCTTGAGGAATTTCAGATAAAAGGCATGGCACATATAACAGGAGGGGGTCTACCAGGGAATATCAAAAGAATTATCCCAGACGGACTTTCTGCCAATATAAAGCTCAATCTGAAAAAGATACCTGAAATATTCAATATTATAAAAAGGCTTGGAAATGTCCCTGAAGATGACATGCTTGCAACGTTTAATATGGGCATTGGCTTTGTCATTGTAGTTGATTCCCATATTGCAGACGCAGTGGTTAATAAAATAAGGTCGTTAGGGGAAGGGGTGTTTATAGCAGGTAAGATTGGAAGATCATTGAAGGCCGAAAAGGTAAGCATAGAATACATCTAAAAACCATGCAAGGGGCATCCTATACAATCAGGCATCCTTTTACAGTATTGCTGGCACAGACAGACAATAAGGGCATGGTATTCATTATAGATGTAGATGTCTAAGGGAAGATTCTTCATAAAAAATAACTGAATATGGTCATAATGGTCTTTATTTTTCTCTAAATTGACCCCTATATTGTCTTCCATTAATATAGGTTTATGATTATTTAATAAACGTTTTGTGTATGCATCTACAACAAATATAGGTCTGTTAAGGGCGTAAAGCAGTATACTATCTGCAGTCTCCTTGCCTACACCATTTATGTTAAGGAGGATTTTTCTTAATTCATCTGTAGGTATATTCCCTAAATTATCTATAGATGCATTATATTTTTCATATAATACCTTTACTATGTTTTTTAATCTGATAGATTTTAAATTATAATATCCTGCCGGTCTTATAATCTGACTCAGCTCTTTTACGTCAATAAAATAAAGGGTATCAAGGTTTAGTATACCTTTGTTTTTCATGTTATTAATTGCCTTTTCCACATTCTTCCAGGTGGTATTCTGCGTAAGAACTGCACCCACTATGACCTCGAGGGGTGTCTCACCAGGCCACCAATGTCTCTTTCCAAAGATATCAAGGAGTTTGTGAAATATCTTAAGTAGTCTTTCCTGTGTGTTTCTCATCTGTTATGTAAAAAACCATATGCATCAACGCAATCTCTTCATATTTTTCATTATATACCTTTATATCTATCCTGCCTATTTTCTTGCCTCTATATATAAGAGATGCCTCAGCATAGATGTGGTTGCCCTCAAAAACAGGCCTAAGATACTGTATGGAAGATTCAATGAGCAGAGATTTATTGCCTACGGTATTTCCGCATGCCCCTCCCACGTGGTCTGCCAATGTGAAGATTATACCCCCATGGGCACTACCGAATACATTTAAATGCTCATTTTTTATGGTAAGACTACCTTTTGCATAACCCTCTCTCACCTCTGTTATCTCTATGCCTATTGCCCTTCCAGCACAACATCCGTTGAAGAGCTCCTTTATATAATCCTCAACCATACTCTCGCCCCTTTTTTAAAAAGATAATAAACAATATATCAGTTTTACGGGTAAGGTCAAGCATCTATAAAAGGCATCCTGTAATCCAGTAACATTTCTATAAAATCACTATCATGGATAGGGTCTCTTTCCATATAAAAGAGATGGGAATCACACATGCAGTCAGATGCGCCAAAATCAGGGATATTGACGCAACCAAGTTTTTTTATTGAATCAGCCAAATTGCATTCGAGTCTTTTATGAGAACGGATAGGGATTGTATGGAGCAAATCTACCTCTTCTCTAAGATAGTCTATATGCCAGAAATGCTTTTTGCCTTTTCTTTTATGCCGTTCCAATCTCTTGTTGAGATTCTTCATGGAGGAACCAACGTATATATAAAAACCCTTCTTAAAGAAAACATCGCCTAACCCGCCTATTGAAATCCATTTGTCAGTATTAAGTTCGAGGATAAGCATGTATGCCCCGCTATCTCTGCCTTCTCTTTCAAATATATACCAGGGGATCTCAAGGGCCTTCACCTTTTTTTGCACTGAAAGGTCTCTGTCCCATCCTATACCAACAGCCCATATAGATATCCTGCTGCGAAGACAATAGAGCGTTTTGGAAAATTCAAGATCCACATGGTATTCAGGGAGGAAATATTTTGGTTGGTTGGAGTGGATGATAAAAAGCACCCCTCCTGGTAAAGATGATTCAGCCAGCCCCAAAAGATGTCTTCTCCCCCTTGATGTCACTGCATCTGGAAACATGGCAATATTATTGTGAAAAAGCGTGCAGGATTTTACCTCAAGAATAAGCCTATTACTGTCTTTATTCAACAAAAAATCGAATCTGTTGTTATTTAAAGTATATTCTGGTCTTTCTATTATGTAACCCTCGAGACCTGGGATAAGATCCTCTTCAATCAGTATCCTAGCAAGCCTATTGGTGTAATGGGTATGGAGAAACACTGTTTCTGAACCCTTTTTAACCGCTATAATAGTATGGTTGGTATTTCTTATGCCATTGCCTTGTGTTTCCTTGAGGTAAACAGTTCTACCCTCCTGAAGCAGCTCCCATAATCTACCTGGGTTTGGCAGGTGCGCTGTAACTATCTTACCATTATAATCACACTCTACCAAAAACCTGTTAAGCCTCCTTATGAATACCGCATAATCAAAACCACTCAAGATTACTATGTCTTTACCCATGGCTGTGGCAGATTATAACACAGCCTTGAAGATAGGTATAAAAATATTTTCAAAATAGAGAAGACAGCTTAAGGTAGGTATAAATGCCAGCCTAAGGAATTCCAGACCTATTAAATCCCCAGAGCCATAATGCCAATAACGGACACCAAAAAAGCAAACAGATGTTTGGTTGGCATCTCTATTATTTTATTGACTCCCCTGTCCTTCTTGTTTTAAAAGATATATATGAAGAAGATACCAGTCATATATAGCGAGGATTTTTATACTGATTATTATACAGTGGATTGCGAAAATCCTGACAGAATCTCCTCTATATACTTTAAGATAATCGACATATCAGAGATTATTGAACCAGAGCCGTGCACCCTTCATGACCTGAAACTATGCCACAGCGACGACCTTATAGAGTCCGTCAGGAGAAAGGATGACGTCTATTATGTGGCAAAGAAATCAGCAGGTGGTGCAATAAAGGCCTCTGAGATAGCGCTTGAGGAGCCATCCTTTGCCCTTATAAGACCCCCTGGACACCACGCAGGATATAATTTTAACGGCGGGTTTTGTTTCTTTAACAATATGGCAATAGCCATAAAGAAGCTCTTAAAGGAAGGCAAAATCAATACCGCCTTGATTGTGGATATAGACCTCCATTATGGAAACGGAACCTATGACATTGTAAAAGGTGACGAGAGAATTAGCTTCAGAAATATTGACGCATACCCGAGGGGCAATTTTATTAAGGACCTCGAAGATGCACTCAAGGATGCTGACCAGTTTGATATTGTTGGTTGCTCTGCTGGTTTTGACACATATATAAAAGACTGGGGTGCACTCCTTACAACAGATGATTTTAGAACTATAGGCAAGATGCTTGCCTCTTCAAACCCTAATGTTTTCTCCATACTCGAGGGTGGTTATTATATTCCTGACCTTGGCTTGAATGTCCGTGCATTTTTAGAAGGCATAATGGAAGCTTGTTCATAATCGCTGTCCTCTGTTTTATCCTTGGCATATATTTAGGGGCCATCAATACATATCCATTAAAATATATAGCCGTTGCAGTGCTTGTTGGAGCATCTATAACCCCTTTTTTTATAGCCCGATACAGGAGAACCTGTATTGTTCTGATATTTATATGTTTTTGTCTAACCGGTATAATCAGGGTTAGCGTTCTGGTAAACAGTACAGAGAAGATAACCCTTGATAATGAAAGATATATATTTGAGGGCAAGATAGTTGAGGCCTCAAAAAATACCAAGGTCCTGAGGCTTTCAAGCCCAGCTACCTTTGAGGGTATCCATGTTGTATTAAAAACTGATAAGGGTTTAAATATTGGTGACAGCATAAGAATCTTTGGAGGCATAACCGAGCTTAATCAGACATTTAAAAATCCATATATCATATCATGGAGATGGCTTAAAAACCTTGAGGGCATCCACTATGAGATAAGAGGTGTTATATCAGGGGTTAAGGAAGGGGATAATCCCGTTGTAAGGGTGCAGAGATTAATACAGCGTAAGGTGTATGAATCAGGGGCAAAACACAGTGGTATTATTGGGGCACTGATAATAGGTGATAAGACCTCAATAGATGAGGATACAAAGGCGCTCTTTCAAAGGACAGGGACGTCCCATATACTTGCCATTTCTGGTCTCCATATAGGCATCATAACAGGGTTTTTCTTTTCGATTATCAGATGGCTTTTGGGTAGAAAAGGTGTTCTGAGGCTTTCAGGGAGGGATAAAAGATATGCCGCCCTTATAACAATAATATTCCCGTTTGTTTTTATGCTTATTTCCGGTTCAGGTGTATCAACGATAAGGGCAACGATTATGGTTACCATATTTATGCTCTCTATATTTTTTGAAAGACAGAGGGATATAATAAATACAATCGCAGTAAGTGCCCTGATTATACTTCTTATCTATCCCCATTCTCTTTTTATGCCCTCATTTCAACTCTCCTTCTTATGCGTTCTTTTTATTGTCTTGATAATGAAGAGGATATACCCCTTTTTAAAGATAGGTTGTAGGCCAGTCAGATGGCTTGTGCTCTCTTCCCTTGCCACCCTGTCTGCCACTATAGGCACCCTACCTGTGGTGGTCTATCATTTTTATGGGGTTAATATCTTCTCTGTCCTCCACAATCTTATCTCCATACCCCTTATGTGTATTATCTCCATACCCCTATGTTTAATAGGTATTTTGATCCCCTATGGTGGATATCTTATAAAACTTGCTGGAGAGATAATAAACCTTAATCTGTCTCTCCTTAGAATTATGGATTATGGCTACATCTTCCCTGTTATAAGGCCTAACCTTCCTGAGCTTGCACTATTTTATTCAGTGTTGCTCTCCTTTATATTCTTAGACACCAGGGCTGTTCGATATGCCCTTTACTTTATTGTATCCCCTTTGTTGTTTATACAGATCTATCTGGCATGGGATAGCCGGTTTAATAACAATCTATGTCTGAATCTTATAGATGTGGGCATGGGCGAATCCATGCTTCTTGAGGCACCTAAGGGTATCCGAATATTGATTGATGGTGGAGGGGGCTACAGAGGGGATTTTGATGCAGGAAAAAATATTATAACACCCATACTTTTGTCTAAAAAGATAAAGACCCTTGATTATGTCATAAATACACATCCCCATAGTGACCATACAGGGGGATTGCCTTACATACTAAAAAATTTTAATGTTAAGACCTTTGTTACTGGAGGATATTTTATAAGAGAACCAGGGTTTATAGAGCTTATAAAGATCTCAAAGGATAAAAAAATAGACATTCAGTTGTGGCGAGAAGGGGATGGATTAATATTGCGGGATGGTATAGTCTTAAAGGTTTTAAATCCACCAAAAGATTTCACAGGGGAAAATCTTAACAATGCCTCACTTGTTTTAATGATTATCTATAGAAATGCCTCCTTTTTACTTACAGGGGATATAGAATCTGACATAGAGAAAACACTGGTTATGAATAATATGCCTTTGAAGGCAGATATCTTAAAGGTTCCCCATCATGGCAGTAATAATTCGAGCTGTATGGCATTTCTTATGGCGGTGAGGCCAAGGCTTGCTGTCATGAGTGTCGGAACTGGCATCAAAGGATTGCCTGGAAAAGAGGTCCTAAAGAGATATAAAGAGTTATTAATCCCTGTTCTATCCACCTTGGAAAGCGGGTTTATAAGGATATGTACTGACGGCAGAAGGATAACTTATTCAACAGAAGTAAAAAAACAGCGTATTAATAGCCTTAAAGACGCGAAAAAAGATAAAGGTTCTAATAAAATTTTAATGGGTAGAAGAGGGTTATAAGTGATAGATGATTTTCACTTTCTTTATTTCTGCCAGATGCATAAGTAGATCCTGTGGAGAATATTTCGATAGAAGTTGTTTTCTTATGGTGAACCCGTTTGTCAATGCAATTTTTGCCATTCTTAAGTTATAGCCCTGTATGTATTTTTGTGCATTAGAGATTTCTATCCAATGGTTAAATTCTTAGGACTAAAAATAATTGAAACATAGGGTCATTTTGCATGGGTTTATATGGGTAGTCATCCTCTTCTTTTGTCTGGGATAGAGATTAGGAAAAAATTAAGACATAAGTTGGGTCAATAAAAATACTAACTTCATAGCAAAAGTGGGGAATAACCATGGATCCAGGGATGGGGAAATGAGTTAACCTTTGACAAGGAATCTTTGTAATGAAATTTGGTTTTTTAACAGCAAAGTTTTGTTGACAATATCTTTTTACTTGTGCTAACTAAACTTTAATGATGCAAGAGAGATACCCCCATATTTTTTCTAAAGGTAAAATAGGAAGCCTTATTACAAAGAACAGGGTAAAATACGCAGCCACTGAGACAAATTTTCCCTATGGTGACGGATATGTAAGCGATAGGGAGGTTGCCTACATGGAGGCACAGGCAAGAGGTGGTGCAGGTATTGTTACTACCCAGGGTACCTATCCTGACCCAAAGGGAGAGGGTAAGGGCTTTAAGGGTATGATGGCAATATACGATGATAGATTCATACCGGGTCTTGCCCGCATTGCTAATGTGATAAGAAAAAATGGGGCACTATCCTGCATTCAGATACTCCATTGTGGCAGAGAGGGGGGTGTGGAGCTTGATTATTGTCTGATGCCTACTGTTGTCCCTCAAAGACTCTCATATTTCAAAAAGCCAAGGGAGATAACAAAGGAAGAGATAAAACAGGCCATAAGGGACCATGTTCAGGCTGCACGAAGGGCTGTAGAGGCAGGTTTTGACATGATTGAGCTATCTGGGATTGTCGGTTATCTCATCTCTACATTTATCTCAAGCTATACAAATAAAAGGACAGATGAATATGGCGGGTCAATAAGGGAGCGATGCAGGTTGATGGTTGAGGTGATACAGGGCGTGAAGGCACAGGTAGGAGATAAAACCCCTGTAGGTATAAGATTATGTGGCGCTGAGTTCCTCGATGACAGGGGAGGCAATACATTTGAGGAGAGCATAGAGAGTTTTAAGATTGCAGAGAAGGCAGGTGCAGACTATCTCAGCGTAACCATAGGCTGGCATGAATCCTCTATACCCGTGATAACAAGGGATGTGCCCATGGGTCACTGGCTTTACGTTGCTGGTGAGGTAAAAAAGGCGGTGAATGTCCCTGTAATGATGGCATTCAGACAGTTTCTGCCCCACATACCAGAGAAGGCAATTAGTGATGGGATAATAGATTTCTGGGAGGCATGCAGACCCATGATTGCAGACCCTGAGTTGCCAAACAAAATAGCATCAGGAAGGGAGGAGGAGATCATCCCATGCATTGCATGCAATCTCTGTTTTTCAAGGCTCTACTATCACCAGCCCATTACGTGTTCTGTAAGACCTTCGCTTGGACATGAGGGCGAGCCTGACTGGGGCTATTACGGCTTTAAAAAGGTGGGGCAACCAAAAAAGATAGTGGTTGTTGGTGGTGGACCGTCAGGGCTACAATTCGCATCAATTGCAGCAAAGAGAGGACACAAGGTAAAGATCTTTGAAAAAAATAATGTCATGGGCGGCGAGATACTTCTTGCGTCAAAGGTAGATTCAGGAGAAGAGGAGCTATTAAGGCCTATAAGATATCTTGAAGGCGAATGTGTAAGGTTAGGGGTGATAATAAAAAAAGGTATTACAGCATCGCCAGAGATATTCATGGAGGAGAATCCAGATGTAATAGTTATGGCAGCAGGCGCAAAGCCAAGGATATTGCCAGGTATATCCCAGGAGATGATATGGACATATCGTGACATTATAGGAAAAGGGGAGATGCCCCCGAGAAAGAGTGTTATTATAGGTGGGTGTGGTATAGGGCTGGCAGTGGCTGTATATCTTTTAAGGCATGAAAGATATGAGCTTACCATCATAGAGGAGGGTAGCCGTCTCGGTAGGGATGTTAATCCTTTTTATCTATGGAGATTTATTCAGATCCTAAAGAAAAATAAGGCTACTATTTTTACAGGTTCAACGATAGTAGACCTTAAGGATGGGGTCTTGATGGTAAAGGCACCCAAAGGAGAACAAGAGATAGATTTTGAGGGCATTATATTTACTCAGCGCGATGAGGTTATAGCAGATTTTAATACACTAAAAGGATACCCACGGGGGTTTTATTTTATCGGTGATGCGAAAAAACCAAGAAGATTAAACAATGCAATCCACGATGGCTACCGCCTTGGGATGGTGGTCTGATGATACCGGCAATAGATAGAGACAGGTGCACTGGATGTGGTAACTGCCATGAGGTATGCCCTCCAGGGGCAATTTTAATAAAAGATGAGATAGCACAAATTGAAGAGGAATTCTGCGAAGAGTGTGGTTTCTGTGCCCCTACCTGTCCTGCAGGGGCAATAACAATAAACTTTCCAACCCTATATAATAAGAATACATAGGGGTTGCCACAAGAACAGCAAATAGATTGGTGGTAATGTGGTATGTAGATGAGGGTCAACGCCTGCTAAAATCACTACCAAAAATCTATACTACAATCAGATAGAATCATCTGTTTTTATTATAAGCTCCAATATTTTTTTGTCCCTTTCGGCAAACACAACACCCCTTAATGCAGTGGGGGACAATCCATCAACCGGTTCATCTGTCACATTCAATCCACAGGCACCGCTTAATTCCACAATCTGTCTTATCACCCTATTCGCCTCATCATTTACATGAAGGGTCCCTTTTTTATCTGCAAGACATATGGTGCTGCTGAAGTCATTAAACCTGCATACAAGCTTGAACTCTTTATTGTTTTCCTTAACAATATATAGATTTGTTGCGCCTTTTAGGCCTGAGCCGGAAATACCATTTTCAATTTTTCTTTTTTTTATATGTATATCCATCTTATATCACCCCATATTCTATTTTCACACCCTATCTGACCTTAACCTTAATACGGTAAGCTGCAATCCGTTGTTTTTTTAGTCTGTCCTCTGTGTCACACCATTCATTATTGCATAGAGGTTTAAAGGACCATAGACTTCAGATAAACTTTTATGACAAACTGCCTTGATTGTCAAATCTTTACCAGACAGTTTGCAGAAAAGTAAACCTTAATTATAAATTTTAAGATCTCTGCGGCGTTTTGTATGGGTATAACCTCAAGATCCTATGAGCTTTAAAAGTTTTTTTGAGTGTTTTTTATAATTGATTTGAATTAAGGCAGTAGATTGCTTAAAATAAGAACAGTTTTTCTAATTCACTGTGGTGGAGGAACAGGTGGCAGAATTCCATGAGGCAATTATAATAGGGGGAGGCCCTGCTGGTTTAACAGCAGGTTTATACATTATGAGGGCAGGAATAGATGCAATGCTTTTGGAAAAGGTCATATTAGGAGGGGTACCGATAAATACCTGGCAGATTGAGAATTATCCTGGTTTCCCTGAAGGCATATCTGGCAGGGAATTGATGGAAAGGTTTTCTGCCCACGCAAAGACCTTTGGGTTGAAGATAAAAGAATTCGCCAATGTTGAACTGGTATCAGTGGATAAGGGTTTATTTTCTATAAAAACGGATGTAGATATTTTTGAGGCAAAAGGCATAATAGTCGCAACAGGAACTAAACCAGTTAAACTTGGCATTCCAGGGGAGGACAGATTCCTTGGAAGGGGTATATCATATTGTGCCACCTGTGATGGTATGTTTTTTAAAAACCTTGATGTTGCCGTCATTGGCGGTGGTGATGCCGCTATAGAGGAGGGTTTATCTCTTGCCAATATTGTCCGTAAGGTTTATTTAGTTCATAGAAGGGACACATTACGGGCACAAAAGATACTTCAGGAAAGGGCATTTAAAAACCCTAAATTTGAGTTTTTATGGAACAAAAAACCTATAGAGTTCAAGGGTGAGGGACAGATAGAATATATTGTTCTGGAAGATACAAAAGATGGCAGCCATTTAGAGCTCAGGGTGGACGGTGTATTTGTATATGCAGGCTCAAGACCTGATGTTGGTTTTCTCGGTGACCTTGTGGAGAAGGATAATGGAGGGTTCATCATCACAGATGAAAACCTTGCCACAAAGACAAGTGGTATATTTGCTGCAGGTGATGTGAGAAGAAAAACACTGAGACAGGTATCCACAGCAGTGGGGGATGGCGCACTGGCTGCCTATGAACTTGAAAGATTTATATTGGAGATAAGGACATAAAATCCATGCTATTGCATATACGCCTGATACTTTTATCTTCACTCTTAGTTTTTTTGTATTCATCTGCTTTTGCCTCAGAACATATTGTTTTTTATGCAATAGGCGAAAAAAAGGTATCCGAATTCAATATGTTAAAAAGGTATTTTGAGAAAAAGAGATTTAAGGTAAGCATGTTCAACATGACAAACGACATAGAGGAACACCTTAATAACATAAACAGGATAAACAGCCTCAAGGCAAATATGTTTATTGCCTTTAATTTTGACTTTGTCGACAACGAGGGATGTTTTATAGCAATATTCACTCCCTCTGTTAACCCCGGCAGGTTCAATACTATTGAGGAGGTTCCGGGAGTCCATGGAGCAGATTCGAGAATCCTTGCAGGTTCTATTGCATCTTTTTTTAATGTAAGGGTTAAGGAGCTACCCCTCTTTCCCCTAATAGGCGTTGATATGCCAGGTGTTTTTGTAAATATTCAAACCCAAAAGGACAAGATTAATATAGTTTTTGAGAAATTATATTCTGGAATCGAGAATTATTTAAAAAAAGGAAAACAAGATGAGAGACAAGGCAAGGCAAAATGACAGGATAAGGGATCTGAAGATAACAAGAGGTTTTTTAAAGTACCCTGAAGGTTCAGTTCTTGTTGAAATGGGCGAGACAAAGGTTATATGCGGTGTAAGTATAGAAGAAAAGGTCCCGCCATTTCTTAAGAATACTGGTAAGGGATGGCTAACAGCAGAATACTCCATGCTTCCACGATCAACACATACAAGGACAGTAAGGGAGTCTGTGACAGGCAGGGTGGGGGGCAGAACCCATGAGATACAAAGACTCATTGGTAGGGCTCTTAGGGCTGTTGTAAATCTTGATATATTAGGAGAGAGGACATTATGGATCGACTGCGATGTTATTCAAGCTGATGGCGGGACAAGGACAGCAAGCATAACTGGGGGTTATGTTGCCCTTACTGAGGCATTATGGGCTATGAAAAAAAGGGGAATGATAGAAAAGATACCCATGAGGGATTCTGTTGCTGCCATAAGCGTTGGTGTTATAGGGGGTGAGATACTCCTTGATTTATCCTATGAGGAGGATTCAAGGGCAGAGGTGGATATGAATTTTGTAATGACTGGAAGGGGTCTATTGATAGAGGTGCAGGGCACAGCAGAGAAGACGCCCTTCACAAAAGAACATTTTGATACCATGTATCAATATGCATGCAAAGGTATAAACGAGATAACACGGCAGCAGAGGATAGCCCTTGGCAATATGTTTCCTGTGTAAAAAGGTTTCAAATGGATAGAAAGGTAGTTATTGCAACAGGTAATTTAGGCAAATTTAATGAGATAAAAAAATTGCTTTTCCATGAATTTGATGTCTTTTTTTCCCTTAAGGATTTTCAGGAAAAGGTAGAGATTGTTGAAGATAGCCCTTTTTACATAGAAAATGCCATTAAAAAAGCCAGGAAGGTGGGGGATAGATTTGGATTTAATGCCATAGCTGATGACTCAGGTCTTGAGGTGGATGCCTTAGGGGGAAGACCTGGCATATACTCATCTAGATATGGAAAAAATGATGATGAGAGGATAAGCAGATTGTTAAGTGAGCTTCAGGATGTGCCATGGGAAAAAAGAACAGCAAGATTTGTGGCATATGTAATCTTTTATATGCCAGAAAAAGGCAGTTTTTATGTTTTTTATGGACAATTAAAAGGATATATAGGCTTTGAGAGAAGGGGAAAAGAGGGCTTTGGTTTTGATCCTGTATTTTATCTTCCTGAATATGGAAAAAATCTTGCTGAGATAAAATTAGATGAAAAGAACAAGATAAGCCATAGGGGAAGGGCGGTTAATGCATTAAAGGTGTTTCTAAACTCAGATTTTTTCAGAAAAACGGGGATTTTAATGAAGTTATAATTTTTTTTTGCAGGATGTCTTATGGTTGAATGTTAAGGTTAAAGTTTAATCAATGAAACTGGTTTTTAGGGTGTTTTTTGGTGGTCCCAACGAGGTTCGAACTCGTGTTTTCGGCGTGAGAGGCCGACGTCCTAGGCCACTAGACGATGGGACCGTTGTGATGAAATACTATCAAAAAAAGGTTGCCTTTTCCAGAGAAAAAATTTAAAAAAGATATAAAATAAGGATTTATTATGGATAGTAAGTTTATACCATCAAATATTGCACCGGATACATTAAAATCGCCGGCATACTGGTTTATATTTAAGACAAACAAATTGCTTGTTAAAGCTGTAGGGCATGAGGCAATGGTGCCTATTATGATTCATCCACAGGAGATGAATATTAAACCAGTGCGCATTCATTATCTTGGAAGGCTAGAGGATAGAGATTGTTTTGCAGCAGATATACCAGAATCTCAGCCTATTGTCGGGGATTTAGCCCTTCAAAGTCTTTGGTATCTCTATGACTACCTTGATAATGACCTTTTTAATGTTGCCATAAGGGCAAAACAGATAATTAATTGGGACAGGACAGATGTTTTTTGTAGCAGGTGTGGGTCGAGGGTAAAGGATAAAGACAGGGTAAGGGCAAAAGAGTGTCCTGAGTGTGGCCTTGTTGTTTTTCCCCGTATTTCTCCTGCCATTATAGTACTCATTGAAAAAGAAAAGAAAATCCTTCTTGCCAAGTCTGTAAGATTCAAGGAGGACATATATAGTATACTAGCTGGTTTTGTAGAGCCAGGGGAGACATTAGAGGATGCAGTGGAAAGAGAGGTTAAAGAGGAGGTAGGCATAAAGGTTAAAGATATCAGGTATTTTGGGAGTCAGCCCTGGCCCTTTCCAGATTCATTGATGATAGGTTTTGTGGCTCGATATAAAAGCGGTAGGATCAGTATAGATAAAGAGGAGATTGTGGACGCCAGATGGTTTTCGCCTGATAATCTACCGAATATACCAGGTAATATAAGTATTGCAAGGAGGATGATTGACTGGTTTTTAAACAGGTATAAGACAGGCTGATTTTTTTAGTTTTTTAAAAATATTTCTAATTAAAATAAAAGGGAGGGGGGAATATGGAGGAAAAAAAGGTGACAAAAGAGGAACTACTTGCCAAGGCAAAAAAGCCTGCAGAGGATGCCCTAAAGATGCATCCATTTTATAAGGGCAAGATAGAGGTTGTCCCTAAGTGCGTAATAAGGGATTTCAGGGATTTTGCGATATGGTATACACCAGGTGTTGCAGAACCATGCAAAGAGATTCAGAAGAACCCTGACCTGGCATACCAATATACTAATAAGGCGAATATGGTAGGTATTGTTACAGATGGAACAAGGGTTCTTGGGCTTGGTGACATTGGCCCTTTAGCAGGCATGCCTGTTATGGAGGGAAAGGCATTGCTATTTAAATATCTTGGCGGCGTTGATGCCTTTCCAATATGTCTTGATACAAAGGATGCAGATGAGTTTATAAGGACTGTGAAGATCCTCTGTCCGTCTTTTGGCGGCATCAACCTTGAAGACATTGAGAACCCAAAGTGTTTCTATATATTAGAGAGATTAAGGGCAGAGGCACCTATACCAGTCTGGCATGATGATCAGCAGGGCACAGCAGCGGTTACCCTTGCAGGGCTAATAAATGCCCTGAAGATAGTGAAAAAAAGGATAGAGGATGTAAAGATCACCATGATAGGCATAGGCGCTGCCAATGTCTGTATAGTCAGGATGCTTATAAAGGCAGGGGCTGATCCTAAAAAGATGATTATTGTGGACAGCAAGGGTATTCTAAACAGGAAAAGGGATGATATAAAACCTACCCATAAAGAAAAGCTTGAGTTCTGTCAGATTACCAATGAGGAGAACAGGGATGGTGATATGGCGTCTGCCATAAGGGGTCAGGATGTCCTGATCGCCCTTTCTAAATCAGGTCCTGATGTGATTCAAAAAGACTGGATATCAACTATGGCTGACAATTCCATCGTCTTTGTCTGTGCAAACCCTATTCCAGAGATATGGCCCTGGGAGGCAAAGGAGGCAGGTGCAAGGGTAGTGGCTACAGGTAGGAGTGACTTTCCCAATCAGGTAAACAATTCTGTAGGATTTCCTGCCATTTTCAGGGGAACCCTCGATGTTATGGCAAGGACCATAACTGATGAGATGTGTATAGCGGCTGCATATGAGCTTGCAAAATGTGCAGAGGATAAGGGTTTGAGGGAGGATTATCTTCTACCAACTATGGATGAATGGGAGGTCTTTCCCAGAGAGGCTGTGGCTGTGGCAAAAAAGGCAATGGAGCAGGGTATTGCAAGGCTGAATTTTACTGAAAAAGAATTGTTTCAGATGGCAGAGACAAAGATAAAAAGGGCAAGGGAAGAGGTTGGTCTGCTTATGGAAAAGGGGATAATTGCCCCTTATACTGAATAGATAGATTTGAGACCCCATTGTTATCTGAGATGACCCAGTCAAACAAAACAATGATTGAGGTGTAACATGAGAGAGATACACACAGATCAGATTATATCCGCCTTAGAGAGTCTTTTTATTGATGCCAATATCAATCTGTCCCAGTCTGTCCTCGATGCACTCAAAAAGGCAATAGATAGGGAAGAATCCCCTGTTAGCAAAGAGGTGCTGAGAGAGTTAATAACTAATGCTGAGATAGCAAGCAAAGAGAATATACCCATATGCCAGGATACAGGGCTTGCAGTTACCTTTCTTGAGATAGGCCAGGATGCCCATATTGTAGGCTTAAACCTCGAGGATGCTGTTGCAGAGGGTGTTAGAAGGGCATACAGAAATGGTTATCTTAGGAAATCATGCTGTGACCCTTTTACAAGAAAAAACACCGGGGATAATACACCACCTATTATCCATACAAGGATTGTGCCAGGTGAAAACATAAGGATTGTGGTGCTGCCAAAGGGTGGTGGTAGCGAGAATTATGGTGAGGTAAGGATGTTGGTTCCATCTCAGGGCAGAGAGGGTGTAAAATCATTTGTCCTTGAAATGGTGGAAAGGGGTGGTCCAAACCCATGCCCTCCTATTATAGTGGGGGTAGGGATTGGCGGTAACTTCGAGACATCAGCCCTTTTATCCAAAGAGGCGCTTATGGTGTCATTTGGTGAGAGAAATGAGGATCCTGTATTGGCAGGGCTTGAGCATGAACTCCTTGAGGAGATTAATAGGACTGGCATAGGCCCTCAGGGTTATGGAGGCACTGTAACTGCCCTTGATGTCCATGTAAAATCTATGCCCTGTCATCTTGCATCACTACCGGTTGCCGTAAACATTCAATGCCATGCCCACAGGATTAAGGAGACAGTATTATAGTTACAAAGGTATTTTTTAAAAGGTATTGTAGGTTTTAATATACGCTATAGTTATCATCATAGGGATAAGATGCCATGAAATACATGGGGGTGGAGGATGGAGCTAAAGGTTATTACCACACCTTTGGATGATGAGGTGATAAAGGGTTTAAAGGCTGGCGATAAGGTTTTATTAAGCGGTTATATATATACTGCCAGGGATGCAGCCCATAAAAGGTTTGTTGATTCCCTTAAAAAAGGTGAAGACCTTCCGATTGATGTAATAGGTCAGATTATATACTACTGTGGTCCTTCTCCTGCACCACCTGGCAAGGTTATAGGTGCATGCGGACCTACTACGAGCTCGAGAATGGATGTCTATGCCCCACAACTTCTTTCGCTTGGCTTAAAAGGCATGATAGGAAAGGGTAAGAGGTCTCAGACAGTAAAAGATGCCATATCAAAATACAATGCAGTGTATTTTGGGGCAACAGGTGGCGCTGGTGCCCTTCTGTCAAAGAGCGTGATTTCCTCAGAGATTGTAGGCTATGAGGACCTGGGTCCAGAGGCGGTAGTAAAACTTGGTGTTGATAAAATGCCCCTTTTTGTTATTAATGATATATATGGTAATGATCTTTATGAGATGGGGATTTCCCGCTATAAAAGGTAAGTTTAATTAGCTTTTTTTGACTTTTTGGAGTAAATATTATAAAAGATAGAGGTTGAGAATTATGGGAGAGATACGTATTGCAATAGCAGGGGTTGGAAACTGTGCCAGTTCGCTTATTCAGGGATTGAATTATTATGCAGAAAAAAGGGATAATGTTATAGGGCTCATGCACTATTCTATAAGTGGTTATGAGCCAAGCGATATCAAGGTTGTTGCTGCCTTTGATATAGATAGCCGTAAGGTGGGAAAGCCCCTAAAAGAGGCAATATTTTCGCCACCTAACTGCACAAAGATATTCTACAGTGATATAAAAAATAGTGATATTATTGTTTCTATGGGTAATGTTCTTGACGGGGTATCCCCTCACATGAAGGACTATCCCGAAGCAAGAACCTTTGTTGTTTCAAAACAAAGGCCCGCTGACATAGAGGGGATCCTCAGGGAAAGCGGTGCAGATATATTGCTAAACTATCTCCCTGTAGGTTCGGAGAAGGCTACAAGGTTTTATGCAGAGTGCTGCCTCAATACAGGTGTCAGTTTTATTAATTGTATCCCTGTTTTTATTGCCTCAGATAAAGAATGGGCATCAAGATTCATGGGAAAAAATATTCCCATTATTGGTGATGATGTTAAGTCACAGATAGGAGCTACTATACTACACAGGGTGCTTACCAAGCTTTTCAGCGATAGGGGTGTCCGAATAGACAGGACATATCAGTTAAACACAGGCGGAAATACTGATTTCCTCAATATGTTAAATAGAGATAGGCTTGTTTCAAAAAAGATATCCAAGACAGAGGCTGTCCAGTCTATGCTTCATGACCCATTGCCTCCTGATAGCATTCATATAGGCCCATCTGATTATGTTCCATGGCAAAATGACAACAAGGTTTGTTTCATGAGGATTGAGGGAAGGATATTTGGTGATGTTCCAATGAATATGGAGCTCAGACTATCAGTTGAGGACTCGCCTAACAGCGCAGGATGTGTCATTGATGCAATAAGATGCTGCAAGGTAGCCAGGGACAGAGGTATAGGGGGGGTACTTGAGTCCATCTCAGCCTATACAATGAAACACCCTATAAAGCAGATACCTGATGATTTAGCAAGAAATATGGTAGAAGAGTTCATCCAAGGAAAAAGGGAGAGATAGACCCCTTTGATTAGCACTAAGCTTGGTCACTTCCTTGACCCTTTTATCATAAGGGTATATCGTTTCTTTTTAAAAGACAGTAGAATCAATCCCAATGTATTTACAATTCTAGGGGCTTTATCTGGCTACATCTGTTGTGTCTATATTGCCCTTGGTTATACCTTTATCGCCGGTATAGCACTTTTGGCATCAGGCTTTTTTGATCTCCTCGATGGTGCATTGGCAAGGGTCTTAAGCAGGGTAACACCTTTTGGTAGTTTTTTGGATTCTGTTCTAGACAGGTATACGGATTTATTTGTTTTATATGGCATATCTATCTATTTTCTCAGGCAATCCGATATCTTTTACTGTGTTATTACTATCATAGCATCCATAGGCGTTGCTATAATCCCTTACGCAAAGGCAAGGGCAGAGGCAGCGTCCTTAAGATGCAATACAGGTCTACTTGAAAGGCCAGAAAGAATTATTATATTACTGATAGGATTATTTTTTAATCTTCTTGACTATGCTATTATTGTTCTTGCTGTATTATCCCACATTACAGTGATACAGAGGGTAGTCTTTGTATGGAAAGAGGCAAATAAGTCGCAGCAATGAGATGATTGAAGACCTCCGCAAAGACTGCAAAGGTCTTGAAACGTATCTCGATAGATTTTTATAAATGATTTAAGAAGGGACCCTCAATATCGCTTATCACCAATACAAAAGACTGGCTTAAAAAGGCACTGAAACCAAGATTATCAATCTTTTAAGACGCTAATTATTTCTTCCCTGCGCTGCGCTTTGAGGCTTTTAGAGGATTAATCTTTTGTTCTTCTGTTTTCTGGGCCTTCTTTATATGGGTTGCCATGGGGCACGAACCCTTCTGCCATTTCTGGGCAGGATATGGAAAACTTGAACAGTATTTGCCTGTTTCAAACTCTACAATCCTTGCACAGCCTTCACAGTTTTCTATAATAGTATAACACTGACCTCCATTATATGAACACCCTGTCTTTTTCATAAAGATACACTCAATACCATGTTTTAATGTTTGGCACTGCATAATGGCACCACCTCCTAAAAAATTATATAAAAGCGTCAATATAGATAATATTTTTGTAAAAAAGTCAATATAAATGTGTTATAAAATTCAATAATTATAAGGATAGGGAAGAAAAATTAACATATAAGGCAAGGATTAGATATTAAGACATGGGCGATTGCCGTATAGGGACAAGCGGTTTCTCATTTGAAGACTGGGAGGGGGAGGTATATCCTAAAAATATTAAAAAACATGATATGCTTCCTTATCTATGAGAGGGAGCTGGGTTTTGATACCCTTGAGGTCAATTTTACCTACTATGCCCTTCCTCTTCATAAGACTATGATGTCCTTTTATAAAAGGACATCATATGATTTACCTTTTTTGTGAAGGGTTATAATGGGTTTACCCATACCCCTATCTATCTATTCTTTATAGCAGCCATATATTCAGATGCATCAAGATAGCCATCATTATTTTTGTCATACCCTCTGAATCTCTCCATAGTCAGCCCGGGCATGACCACGCTGAGTTCTACAGGGGTTATCCTTCCATCTTTGTTATTATCTACATCCCTGAAGCTGTTCCCTTGCGTCCTTGGTCTTGGCATCCTTGCCATGTGCTTTTTCTTTTTTATAATCTTTTCTTCTGTCATCTCAGGCTGTTTTATACCTGATTGTTGTTTAGACGATTTTATTATCCTTACCCCTGATGGAGGGTAAAATAGTTTCACCCAGTCCCCTATCTTTATATCATTGCTATTTCTATAGCCTGTAAGGGAGGGGTTGGATATATCCAGACTTACTGGCATGCCACCTACCCTCAGAGTAATAATATTGCTGTCTGTGTTTATCATTATAACCTGTCCATGTATGTAGTGTTTTGCAAAAACACCAGATGGTACAAAGAACAATATAGCTGATAGAATAAGGATAGAGAATAGAATGGGCAACCTAGACATCTCTTTATATCATCATTGGATATGCGTTATTGTCAAGATAAATCTATTGAAGATGCATTAAGGAATAGATAATCCAATCTCGCCACAGGTAGACGACAGGTTATTCAGAAACATACACCACAGGTTCAATTTTTTAATTATCCTAATTTGTTAACGTTATAATAAAATTAGTTGACAACGGATATTTTTTATTTGTCTAATTAATAAAACATACAGCATGGGAGGCTTTTTTATGGACAACGGTATTGAGGCATTAAAGGAGAAGGCTATCAAACAAAAGGGCATTGACTGTGATGATGCCATGAGATTATATAGTGCAGGGCTCAACAGGCCTTTTACGCTTTTTGCCTGCGCATCAGAGATTATGGAATTTTTTAAAGGAAAAAATATCTCCTTCTGTTCTATTGTCAATGCTAAATCTGGATTGTGTCCTGAAGACTGTAGATTCTGCGCCCAGTCAAGCTACCATAGGACAGAGGCTGATGTATACCCTCTTCTGTCTGCGGATGAATTGATAAAAAAGGCAGAGATTGCGAAAGGGCAGGGTGCTAGCATGTTCGGGATAGTTACCAGTGGGACACAGATTGATACAGAGGATGAATGGGAGACCATAGAGGAGGCAATAAAAGGTATAAATGCTATTGGCATAAAGCCCTGTGGTTCACTGGGTATGCTGGATGCATCAAGGGCAGAAAGATTAAGGGATGCAGGCCTTTTCAGGTATCACCACAACCTTGAGACAGCAAGGAGCAACTTTGATAATATTTGCACAACCCATCGATATGACGATGACATAGAAACAATAAGGAATGCAAAGAAGGCAGGATTGACTACCTGTTGCGGTGGTATAATAGGCCTTGGCGAGACCATGGCACAGCGCATAGAGATGGCATTTACTATCAAGGAACTGGATGTTGATTCTGTGCCTGTTAATATCTTAAACCCCATAAAAGGCACACCCCTTGAAGATCAGCCCCTTTTATCGCCCATGGAGGTTCTTATTACCCTTGCTATCTTCAGGTTTATACTCCCCGATAAGGATATAAAGGTCTGTGGCGGAAAGGAAAAAAATTTAAGGCAGTTGTTGCCCCTTGCAATTGTTGCAGGCTGTAACTCATTAATGACAGGCAACTATCTTACCACGCCTGGAAGAAATGCTGAATCAGATATAGAGATGATCAGGGACCTTGGATTTTACCCTGGCATATGAGATAAACCTCAGGACTTGATGTCCTCGATGCCCTGGGTTTGTAGATGATAACTTTTTTGAACATTGTTTTGAGCTCTGTATTGATAGGCTTAAAGGTATCAGTAAAAAAGGATTTAAAGATAAAATCACCCCCTTTTTTTAAAGAAATCTGAACGATATTTCTCACTGCCTCGTAGAGTTCATAGATATTTTTATCATCTGTCTCTCGTATACCAGTTAGGTTGGGTGCTATATCACACGTGACAACATCAAAAAAACCCATTGAATGTTCAGCCAGTATATTTTTTATATCCACATTTTTTATATCAGCCTGTATGGTCTTGATATTTATCTTATTGAGATATGGGGTAGGTAGGATGTCTATACCAAGAACCCAACCTTTTTCGCCAACAGTATCTGACATAAACTGGAGAAAACTGCCAGGGGAACACCCGAGATCCAGAATATAATCACCTTTATCTATCAGCCCGTATCTTTCCTGTATCTCTTTAAGTTTATATATACTTCTTGCCCTATAACCTTCTTTTTTTGCCTTTTTAAAAAAACTATCCCTGAGATCACCTTTCTTCATAGGGGTTTATAATAAGTCTATTTT